>DAOUKL010000088.1:0-20479 GCA_034421335.1 Dehalococcoidia bacterium
ACATCCAGTGTTCCTGGGTGAAGGAGGGCCCGAAGCTCGCCCAGACCCTGCTCTCCGCCGGATGCAACGACCTCGGCGGCACCCTCATCAACGAGAGCATCTCCACCGCCGCCGGCGCCTCCTACGGACAGCTCGTGCCCCCCTCGGAGCTGCGACGCTGGGCGCGCGACATAGGCCGCGTGCCCGTCGAACGCACGACGCTCTACGAGACGCGCCGCGTCTACGAGACCGAGCCGGAAGAGCCCGAACCGCTCGACGAGGCGGCCCGCAACCTGGAACGGTTCGGCTCGTACCGGCAACTCATCAAGCTCGATGCCTTCCGCTACGAGGGACAGCGCGCCCCGACCCTTGAAGGCCCCACGTTGCCCGAAGTCCTCGCGGCCCCTCACCCGGCGTAGAGCTCGAACCCCTCGCGCTCGAAGTCGACGTCGAAGAACAGCCCGCGAGTCACGCCATAGCGGCGCATGACCACGAAGCTCGCGCAGTCCACGAGACTGAGGCCGCGGCGATTGCGTGCGCGGAACAACGCTGCCGCCTCGTCGTGATCATTACGGTCCATCCAGTGGATGGTGTAGTGGTCGAGGTCCTGAAGGAAGGCGAGCGCGGACGCGAGTCCCAACCGGCGCTGTATGAGGTTGACAGCCTCGGAAACGATGTATGAGTGGATGAGGAGCGTTTCGCCCTTGTCGTTCGCCGCTTGGAATAGCGAAACGGCTTCGGCGTGGCGCGGGTCGTTCCTATTGACGGAAGCGTACGCGGCCGACGTGTCGACTAGGATCACTAGTCCTTCCACCCATGGATGCGCGCGAACTCATCCGCCTTTTCCCTGATCTCCTCGTACAGCGCGTCGCCCAGGTATGCGTCGTGGTTCTCCGAGATTGGCCGGTACTCGTCTGGGTCGTCGACCGCGGCGATGCCGATGCTCTTGAAGTCAGCCAGTGTCCGCTTGCGCGATGGCTGCTCCGTCAGGTACTGCCCGACGGCCTCCCGCACCACCGCCGCCATCGACACGCGCCGCTCGTGCGCCTTTTGCCGCAACAACTCGTAGCTTGCCTCGTCCAGCTGGATTTGTGTCCGCTTCATGCCTCCATACTATCATGTAAGCATGATGGCTTCCCGTCGTTCCTGCGAGAAGCAGAAACCTCGCAGCCTAGCCCCCTCCCCCGAAGGCGGGGGAGGGCTGAGGTGAGGGTCTGCGCCCGCCACCGCGCATCAGACCCCCTCCCCCCGAGGGGGAGGGCTGGGGAGAGGGCCGCGCGGCGCAGGCGCGCATCTCCTACAATGATTCCCGCCATGACCAGCGTCCTCGCCATCGCCGGCGGAGTTGGCGGCGCCAAGCTCGCCGTCGGTCTCGCCAACGCGCTGCCCCCCGGCGACCTCACGATTGCCGTCAACACCGGCGACGACGACACGTTCCACGGCCTCGCCGTCTCTCCCGACCTCGATACCGTAACCTACGCCCTTGCCGGCATGACCAACCACGAGACCGGGTGGGGAGTCGCCGGCGACTCGTTCCGCGCCCTCGGCTCGCTTGGGAGACTCGGCGGCGAAACATGGTTCAGGCTGGGCGACCTCGACCTTGGGCTGCACCTGCGGCGGACGGAGCTGCTGGCGGCGGGATGCACGCTGAGTGAGGCGACCCGCGCCATCGCGCAGTCCCTCGGCGTCCGCCACGCCATCGTCCCCATGTCGGACGACCCCGTCCGCACCGTCGCGGTGACCGAGCAGGGCGAGATGGCGTTCCAGGAGTACTTCGTGAAGCACGGGTGCGAGCCGCGCTTGCGCGCCGTCCGGTTCGAGGGCGCGCAAGCGTCCCGCCCTTCGCCTGGTTTCCGGCGGGCGCTGACGGAGGCCGCCGCTATCGTGTTCTGTCCGTCTAATCCCGTGGTGAGCATCGGGCCTCCGCTCGCCGTTCCGGGAGTGCGCGACGCCATCTCACGGTTCGACGGCGCGAGGATCGCGGTCAGCCCCATCGTGGGCGGCGCGGCGCTCAGGGGCCCGGCCGCCAAGATGATGGCCGAACTCGGCGATGAAGTGAGCAACGCCGGCGTCGCGCGGCGCTACGCCGGACTCATTGACGCGCTGGTCATCGACGAAAGCGACGCCGAAGAAGCGCCCGCCGTCGAGGCGCTCGGCGTCCGCGCCTGCGTCGCCCCGACCGTGATGACGACCGACGCAGACAAGACCGCGCTCGCCGAGCGCGTGCTCGCCCTCGCCGGCGACCTTCGTGCGGAGGGAGCGTGACCGCCCGGTACGACAGCGGGCTCGATTCGGGCAAGGTGCGCGTCATCGTGCCGATGAAGCCGCTGCCCTACGCCAAGATGCGCCTGCGCGATGAGTTGCCCCTGTGGGCCTGCGACGCCCTCGTGCTGCTGATGCTGAAGTCCGTGCTTGGGGCGGTCGCGTCGTCGCACCTTGGCGTCGAGTGCGTCGTGCTTGGCGGCGACGCCCCTGTCCGCCGCGTGGCCGAGGAGGTCGGCGTCGGCTGGGCGCCCGAGAAGGCGCAGGGACTGAACGAGGCGCTGACCGTCGCGATGAGCGAAGCCTTCGACGACGGCATGGAGGCCGCGCTCTATCTCCCCGGCGACGTGCCCTTCATCCAGGGCATCGATATCGTCCATATCGTCCTCGGAAAGAGTAGGCTTCACCGCCCGGTCGGCGTCCCGTCCGAGACCGGGGGGACCAACGCGCTGCTGATCCCCGCGAAGAACCCCATCACGCTATGCCTGGGCGAAAACAGCTACGCGCGCCATCGCGAGGCGGCCAAGCAGGCCGGAACGAAGATTCTGACGAAAAAGTTCGCCCCCATCATGTTCGATATCGACACCGTCGAGGACGTCTCCGACCTGTTGTCCGGCTGGTTGCCCCTCGAGAACCTGCTCATGGACTGGAGCGATTGGCTGGAAGGTGATATGGACGGCCCCTCACCCGAGGGCCGTATCCCGATGGAACCCTTTTTCTACAGAGACGAGGAAGCATGACCAACCCAAGAATCGGACTGCTGCTCGGAACGCGCGGAATGGTGATGAAGGCGCAGCGTGAAGGCGCCGAGCCCTCCGCCGACGGGATGCTCGCGCTCGCGGAGCGCGCCGAGGCCGCCGGTCTCGACTCCGTGTGGGTCGGCGACAGCCTCGTCTCCAAGCCGAGGCTCGAACCCGTCGCCGCCATGTGCGCCATCGCCGCCCGCACCTCCCGCGTCCGCATTGGCACGGCGGTGCTCCTGCCCGCCATACGGCCCCCTGTCCCGCTCGCCCACAGCCTCGCGACCGCCGACATCATCTCCGGCGGACGCATCGTCGTCGGCGCGGGCGTCGGCGGCGCCTTCACACCAGACCAGCGTCAGGACTGGACCGCCGCCGGTGTCGACCCCGACCGCCGCGCCGGACGCTTTGCCGAGTCCGTGCGGGTGATGAAGCGCCTTTGGACCGAGGACGCCGTAACGTTCGAGGGCAAGCACTTCACGTTCGAAGACGTAACGCTCGACCCGAAGCCCGTGCAGCCCGGCGGCGTCCCCCTCCTGCTGGCGACTCACTACCGCACCGGCTCCGAGGCGCAGGTCCGCCGCGCCGCCCGCCACGGCGATGGGATCATCGGCATCACCGACTCGCCCGAGCAGTTCGCCGAGACCGTCGCCAGGGTGGACGCGGTGCGCGCGGAGGAAGGCCGGGAGGAGGCGCCGTTTCAGCGCGCCTACTACCTCACCGTCAACCTCGGCGCCGACAAGCAGGCGTCTGAGGCTGAGGCCCACGACTTCCTGCTCAACTACTACAAGGTCGCCCACTGGGGCTCGTCGTGGGGGCCGTGGGGCGCCCCCGGCGACGTCGCCGCCCGCATCCGCGAATTCGCCGACGCCGGCGCCGACACTGTCATCGTCCGCTTCGCCTCGTGGGACCAGCCAGCCCAGTGGGAGCGCTTCGAGCAAGAGGTCTGGCCCCACTTCGCCTAACCACCCTCCCCCCAGTGGGGGCCGGGGGAGAGGGGGCGCCCCTCGTCATTCCCGCGCAGGCGGGAATCCATCCGACCCCCTCCCCCCGTGGGGGAGGGCTGGGGAGAGGGCGGAACAACCGAAGAACAGGAGACGCCGCAATGGCATGGAACGAACTGACCCCTGATGAACGCTACGTCATCGAGATGAAGGGCACCGAGCGCCCCTTCACCGGCGAGTACGACGACTTCTACGAGGCCGGGACCTACGTCTGCCGCCGCTGCAACGCTGAACTCTACCGCTCGGACGACAAGTTCGACGCTCACTGCGGCTGGCCGGCGTTCGACCAGGAGGTGGCGGGCGCCGTTCGGCGTCTGCCCGACCCCGACGGCATGCGCACCGAGATCGAATGCGTCGCGTGCGGCGGCCACCTCGGCCACGTCTTCATGGGCGAGGGCTTCACCCCCACCAACACCCGCCACTGCGTCAACTCCCTCTCCATGCGCTTCGTCCCCCGGCAATAGCCGCCGCGCGCAAGCGCGCGCTCTGGCCCCCTCCCCCTGAGGGGGAGGGCCGGGGAGAGGGCAGCGCCCCCTCCGTCATTCCCGCGCAGGCGGGAATCCATCCCATCTCCCCCTCAGGGGGAGATGCCCGAAGGGCAGAGAGGGCGGCTTGCTCCCTCCCCCGAAGTCGGGGGAGGGCTGGGGTGAGGGTTTGCGCCCGCAGGGCGCCTCCGTCATTCCCGCGCAGGCGGGAATCCATCCGGCGACCTCCTCACAAGAGAGGGCCGCGCGCAAACCGCGCGAATGGTGGAGAATGACGCAAAGAAGGAGGCCCCATGAAGATCGACATCCACACTCACACCTACTTCCAGGACTTCGCCGACTACCTCGCGACCCGCAACGAGTTCCCCAACGTCGTCATCAGGGACGGCCAGCTCATCACCGCGTGCTCCCCGGCCTTCAGCATCGCCTCTCCGCCCGGACACCGCGAGGTCGAAGCCAAGCTCGCCGCAATGGACGCCATGGGCGTCGAGTTCTCTGTCCTCAGCCACGGCATCCCCGGCCCCGAACTCCTCGGCGGAGCGGAGGCCGACGACTGGTCCATACGCATCAATGACTTCATCGCCCGCGTCGTCGAGCAGTACCCCGGCAAGTTCGCGGCCTGGGGAAGCCTCGGCTTCGGCGACGCCGACCGCACGATCGCCGAGGCCGAACGCTGCGTTAACGACCTCGGCTTCAAGGGTTTCCAGATCTTCTCCAACACCTTCGGCAAACCGCTCGACGCCCCAGAGTTCATGCCGGTCTACCGCCGCATCGCCGCCCTTGGCGTCCCCCTCAACATGCACCCCACCTCGCCGCTGAACACCGCCGCCCTCGACGGCGCTCTCATGCCCGGCATGGGCTTCATCTACGACACCACCCTGGCGACCGTCAGGCTCATCCAGACCGGCATCTTCGACGACGAGCCGGGTTTCGACCTCATCGTTCCCCACGTCGGCGGAGTGCTGCCCTACCTCGGCGGACGCATCCGCGCCAACGTCAAGGGCGAAACAAGGCCCGTCAGCGACTACTTCCGCCGCATCTACGTCGACACGGTCGCGCACGATGACGCGGCGCTCGAACACTGCTACCGCGTCGTCGGCGCCGACCGGATGCTCCTCGGCACCGATCACCCCTTCGGCGACGGACGCCACATCGGCATGGTCGACCGCCTCAACTGCGCCGACGACGAGCGCGAAGCCATCTACCACGCCAACGCCGGACGCCTCCTGGGGCTCTAGCCGCAGCGCGCGGGTGGGGTTTGAGCGCGCGAAGCGCGCATCTGTCCCCCTCCCCCGAAGTCGGGGGAGGGCTGGGGAGAGGGTTTGCGCCCGGAGGGCGCGTCGGCGAGGGCGACAGTCATACCCGCGCCTCCACCCGTCATTCCTGCGAAAGCAGGAATCTCGCAGCCCCCTCCCCCCGAGGGGGAGGGGCAGGGGAGAGGGCGGGATGTCCGTCGCCCGCGCAGGCGGGAATCCATCCCGCTACAATCCCCACGCAACCCCGCCGAGGAGCAACCATGACCACCACCGAAAAGAACACCGCCCTGAGCGCCGGACAGCCCAGCAAGGCGGTCTACGGCTCCGACTACATGGTCGAAGTGCTGCGCGCGCTCGGCGTGAAGTACATCGCGCTCAACCCCGGCGCCAGCTACCGCGGGCTCCACGACTCCCTCGTCAACTTCGGCGACGGCGGCCCCGAAATGGTCCTCTGCACCCACGAGGAAATCGCCGTCGCCGTCGCCAACGGCTACTTCCGCGTAACCGGCGAACCCATCGCCACCGGACTCCACAACGTCGTCGGGCTCCAGCACGCCTCAATGGCCGTCTTCAACGCCTGGTGCGACCGCTCCGCCATCCTCAACCTCGGCGGCGGAGGCCCGCAGGACGCCAACCACCGTCGCTCAACCGACTGGGTGCACACCGCCCTCGTGCAGGGGAACGTCGTCCGCGACTACGTGAAGTACGACGACCAGCCGAACAGCATCGAGGCCACGCCGGAGTCCCTCCTCCGCGCTATGCGCACCGCCATGACCGACCCCAAGGGCCCGGTGTACGTCTGCCTCGACTCCGACATCCAGGAGCAGCGGATGCCCGACGGCCTGCTCGTCCCCGACGCCTCCCTCTTCCGTCCATCGGCCCCGCCCGCCCCGAACCCCGACGCCCTCGCCGAGGCCCTCGAACTGCTCGCCGCCGCCCGCTGGCCCGTGATGGTGACCGGCGAGATCGGCCGCAACCCCTCCGCTCTCCCCGCCGCGGTCGAGCTCGCCGAGACTCTCGCCTGCGCCGTCATCGACGCCGAGGGACGGTTCGGCTTCCCCAACACTCACCCGCTCGACCTCACGACTGTTCGTGAGCGGGCCCTCAGCGAGGCCGACGTCGTGCTCGCGCTCGACGTGCCGAGCCTAGGCGTGCCGCTTGGCCCCTCCGTCCGGGAGCGCGGCGCCCTCGCACTGGCGACTCCGCAAGGCTCGAAGATCATCCACGTGACACTGCTCGACCAGGAGCGCCAGAACTGGGTTACCGACAATCAGTGGCTGCTCCCCGTGGCCGTCCCCATCGCCGCCGACACGTCGCAGGCGATTCCCATGCTCACGGCGGCGCTGCGCGAACGGCTGGCCAGCGACGCGTCTGCGGTCGAGGAGCGCCGCGCTCGCGTCGCGGCGATACACGACGAGGCGCGCGCAGCTTCCGCGCAGTGGGTGCGCGACAACTGGGACAAGGCGCCCATCTCGACGGCCCGCCTCTACGGCGAGATCGCCGAGCGCGTGAGGGGAACGGAGTGGGCGATGGTCCACACCCACGGACGCCGCGCCCGCGAGGTGCTGGAGCTCACCGAGGGCGCGCACGAACTCGGCGGCGGGCGCGCCGGAGGCGTCGGCTACGGCCTCCCGTCGTCCGTCGGCGCCGCGCTCGCCTACAAGGGGTCGGGACGCCTCTGCGTTAGCGTGCTCGGCGATGGCGACTTCCTGATGACGTCCAACGCGCTGTGGACGGCGGCGCACTGCCGCATCCCGATGCTCGTCGTGGTCTTCAACAACCGCTCCTACTACAACGATGAGGAGCACCAGGAGCGCATGGCCCGCTGGCGCGACCGCCCGGTCGAGAACAAGGGCATAGGCATCCAGATAAACGACCCGGAGCCCGACTTCGCCACCCTGGCGCGCGCTTTCAACGTCGCCGGATTCGGCCCCGTCGCCGACCCCTCCCAACTCGGCCCAACGCTCGACGCCGCCATAGAAGTAGTCCGCTCCGGCGCCCCCGCTGTAGTCGATGTGGTAACCCAACCGAGGTAGTAGCTAGATTGCGTCTATTGACAAGTGACAGGCGACGGCGCAACCTGTTCGTGTGATTCGATCGTTCAGGCATCGGGGCCTGAGGGCTCTTTATCGCGGTCGAAGTTCACGACGAGTGGCTCCAGAGCATGTTCGGAAATTGAGGCGAATTCTTGCCGTGCTGGACGAAGCCCATACGCCGCAAGACATGGACATACCGGGATTCCGGCTGCATCCGCTGGCAGGCGACCTCAGGGGCAGGTATGCAGTCTCGGTGTCGGGGAACTGGCGAGTGACTTTCGGTTTTCATGATGGGGAAGTTGTCGATGTGGACTACACGGACTACCACTGAGGAGGCGCGGTGATGCCAATGGCGAACCCTCCCCATCCGGGCGAGATCGTCCGGGAGGAGTGCCTCGATCCGTTGGGTCTGACGGTCACAAGGGCGGCGAAGGGCTTGGGCGTTACTCGCCAAGCGCTTTCGGACTTGGTGAACGAGAAGGCCGGGATATCCGTTGAGATGTCCATCCGCCTCTCTCAGGCGTTCGGCTCCACGCCCCAGGTCTGGCTTGGCCTGCAGACGGCCTACGACCTCTGGCAGGCGCGGGCCAAGGACATCAAGGTCGAGAGATTCGCGACGCCGGACTCGGCATAACCTCTCACTCCCCCTACGCCGGGCGGACCCGGATCCGGGCGGCGACGTCGAGGCCGAGCGAGACGTTCGCTCCGTCGCGGCTGATGTCCACCACCCCCCGGTAGGCGGCGATGTCCTCCACGACGATCCCGCGTCCCGGTAGAACGTCGCTCTCCACCAGGTACGTGAGGAGGGGAAAGTCCTCGTCGGGGATGCGGGTAACCACGTAGGCGCCGCCGCTCTCGGCCTCGCTGAGCGGCAGCACGTCGGGATCGGAGCGTCGCAACCCAGCTTCGTCGGCGCGGTAGATGGGGCGGCCGTACGGGCAGAATTCGGGGTAGCCGAGCTTCTCCTCGATGCGCTGGAGCAGGGCGGGCGAGATGCCGTGCTCGAGGCTGTGCGCCTCCGACTCCGCCCGCTGGAGCGGCACGTCGAGCACGTCCACAAGCAGCCGCTCGGCGAGCCGGTGCCGCCGCACCACGTCGCGCGCCCGGCCGAGGCCGACGGGAGTGAGCTCGATGCGCTTCTCCCGCGTAACCTTCAGCAGGCCGTCTTTCGCCATGCGCTGGATCATGCCGGACACCGACGCCAGCGTGGCGCCGATGTTCTCGGCCTCCGGGATCCGCCGCAGGTACGCCGCGAGCTCGCTGATGTGCGGGCGCAGGCCGTCCTCCTCCAGGATAGCGAGCGAGAGGAGGTAGTTCTCGGCGGTCTGCGAGATGCGGTGCGGGCTGGCCCCGGCGGCTCGTGTCGTCATGGGGGTATTATCGCATCATTCCCCGGCGGGCGCAGGCTCGCCGTATCGCTGAGGTGAACGTGCCTGAACTCTCCGGACCCTCCCGTACTCCCGCCTCCGGCGCCCCGCCGGACTCGCTCGTCGTGCTGCTGCACGGTATCGGCGCCGACGGGAACGACCTCATCGGTCTGGCCGACATGCTCGCGCCGCGCTTTCCGAACGCCGCCTTCCATTCTCCCAACGCCCCGGAGCCCTACGAGGATGCCCCGTTCGGGTTTCAGTGGTTCCCCCGCCAACCGCTGGAAGACCGCGCCGAGCGCGTGCGTGGCGCGGAGGCGCTGGTGAACGCCTACGTCGACGGTCTGCTCGACGGGTACGGGCTGGCGCCGGAGCGCTGTGTGCTCGTCGGGTTCTCGCAGGGATGCATGGTCGCCCTCCACACCGCGCCGAGGCGGGCGGCGCAGCTCGCCGGCGTGGTCGGCATGAGCGGCAGGCTCATCACCGGCGACACGCTCGAGGCGGAGGCGCGCAGCCGCCTGCCCATCATCCTCGTCCACGGCGACGCCGACAGGGTGGTCGACCCCGTCGAGACAGCGGAGGCGGGGAGGGCGTTCGCCGCCCTCGGTTTCGACGTGGAGGCGCACATCCTTCCCGGACTCGGCCACGGCATCGACCACCGCGCGCTCGAACTCGCCGCCGGCTTCATCGAGCGCGTCCTGGGGTAGGAGTGGGAGATGGACTATGCCAAGCTGAGGAACGTGACGCCGGTTGACTTCATGGGGTTGGCTATTCGAGACCCTGCCCCGGCCTCGCTGACCTCAGCCTCGATTGCCCTCATCGACGTTCCCCCGGGAGCGTCGCATCCCAGAGCGAAGTCCGCGGAGAGCGACAAACTGTACGTGTGCATCAGTGGCGCTCTGGCGTTCACGGTCGATGGCGCTCGTATCGAGATGGAGCCCGCTGATCTCCTGGTGGTCCCCAAGGGCGAGTGGTTCGAGTACGAGAACCAGGGCGACGCTGCTGCGACGCTTCTCCTGGTCCACGTTCCTCCGTTCAACCTCGAGAGCGAAATGTTCGATGCCTAGGCCTAGGCTTTTAAACGGCGAACAACCGCGTTCTAGGGTAGGGCGTGTCGTAGGTACAATACTTCCCGCTATGTCAGACGCCACACATGACATCATCCTTCCGACGCCTGAGGAGGACACCGCGATTCGCGCCGGCATCGCCGCCGACCCGGACGCGAGAGAGCGGGCCTCGGAAGAAATAGCCAGGATGCGCCCTGCGAGCGAAGTCGTCCCGAATATCGTTGAACGGCATCGGCGGACGCGAGGCAAGCAGCGGACTCCGACGAAGGAGCGCGTCTCCATCCGCCTCGACGCCGACGTCGCCGCGCACTTCCGGGCCGGTGGCCCCGGCTGGCAGACTCGGCTGAACGCTGCGCTGCGCCGCGCGGTCTTCGGCTCTTGAACGGCGGAAGCGGGCGTATCAGAAGCAACCCCGAACTCGGGGAGGTCGGTCGCAACGAGGCTGGCCATGCCTACGGCGGCCACTACATCGACCACCGCGCCCTCGAACTCGCCGCCAGCTTCATCGAGCGCGTGCTGGGGTAGGAGCGACATGATTGTTTACCTCGACGAGTCCTACGACAGTGCTCATCAGTTCTTCTTGCTGGGAGCCCTGTTCGCACCAAGTCCTCGGAGGCTGCATCGCCAATTCCGGCAGGTGAAACTGGCTGAGGGCTACGTTTTGCAATCAGGGGAAGTGAAGGAGGTCAAGTACAGCGGCATCTATACGCCCCGTCAGCTCAGGGTTGCCAAGGCAGGAGTGGAGTTGTTCAAGGCCAGCGACTCCTGGTTCCGGTGCGTTGTGGTTGATCAGCGCCCTGAATCAGGCTGGTCGCTCGATTTCTTTGGCAGCCCTAGCGATAGCCGCGCCATTAAGGAGGCGCGCTTCTATAAGAAGTTCACGGAGATGCTGCTCAGGCGTAGCAGCGCCAATGTCACGAATGGCGTCCTGCTGACCGATCGGATGACCCGCTGCGCCGGCGACGACTTCATCAGGCTGATCGCAGATGAGTTCGGAGCCTCTTCGCAGTCCGGCGAGGCGCCCTGCTTTCGAGCAGTCCAGGAGGTTGATACCGCCGAGGAGCGCTATCAACTAGGCCAAATCGGAGACTTGCTGATGGGCGCTGTTCTCAATGAACTGGTTGAACCCACAGGTGCGCGGGCGCGTTACAAGAGACAGTTCAAGGACTATGTGAAGGGGCAACTCGAAGTCCCTTCGCTCGGCGCAAACTTCTGGGCGATGCCGGGGCATGAGGCCGACTTGAAGCATCCGAAGTTCCAAATCTGGCACTGGCGACCGAGCAGAAGCCGATAAAAAGGGAGGAGGAGAGCCCAGGCAATCCGGAATGTCTTACCGGTAGTCCACTCTAGCGCGCCGAAGCGTGCGGTGGACACCTCCATCCCGTGCGTGGACTCTCCTCACATGTGCACTGTACGAGCATTGCGTCGGCGTGTCAATTGCTTGCGCGCCCCGACTACTCCCCGCTCCCGAACTCCCGCAGGTTGGGGGAGATGGCGAGCCTAGCGGCGGTTACGGCCTGCACCTCGTCGGGGGTGAAGCCCGGCGCGATTTCCCGCATCAGGAAGCCCTCCTCCGTAACCTCGAACAGCCCCAGGTCGGTAGCCACGAGGCTGACCACGCCTACCGCGGTTACGGGCAGCGAGCAGCGCTCGACCAGCCGGGGACGCCCGTTGCGGGTGGTGTGCTCCAGGATCAGGAAGACGTTCTTCGCGCCGACGGCGAGGTCCATCGCGCCGCCGATACTGCCGCCCCGCGCTCCCGCGAGCTTCCAGTTGGCGAAGTCCCCGCTCTCCGCAACCTCGTACGCTCCAAGCACGGTTACGTCGACGTGCCCGCTCCGGATGAGGCCGAACGAGTCGGCGTGCTCCAGCACCGCCATCCCCGGCAGCTCGACCACGTACTGCCCGCCCGCGTTCACGAGGTTGGGGTCTTCCTCGCCGGGCGCCGCCAGCGGCCCGTAGTTCACCAGACCGTTCTCCGATTGGTACATGATCTGCCTGTCGGCGTGCACGTAATTGGAGCAGAGCGTGGGGATTCCGATGCCTAGGTTGACCACCCAGCCGTCCTGGAACTCCCTGGCGATGCGGTTCGCCATCGTCTGCCGGTCGAGTCGCTTGCGCTCGGTCATGGCTTCGGGGCTGTCTCCTGGATGCCGTCCGGCGGGACGACGACGACGCGGTCGACGAACACACCGGGGACGTGCACGAAGTCGGGGTTGATCGCGCCGGGTTCGAGTATGGGTTCGTCGACCTCGACGATGGTGGTGCGCGCGGCGCGGGCCATCACCGGCCCGAAGTTGCGCTGCGTGCGGTGGAACTGCAGGTTGCCGAGCCGGTCGGCGCGCCGGGCGCGCAGCAGCGCGTAGTCGGCGGGCAGGGCGGTCTCCAGCACGTGCTCGCGCCCGTTGAAAGTGCGGGTCTCCTTGCCGGCGGCGATTTCGGTGCCGGCGCCGGTAGGCGTGTAGAACGCGGCGATGCCCGCGCCGGCGGCCCGGATGCGTTCGGCGAGCGTGCCCTGGGGCATCAGCTCCGCCTCGATCTTGCCGGCCTCGTAGAGGTCGGTGAACGGCGACGCGACCGACGGGTGCGGCGAGGCGGTGAACGCCGCGCGCACGACGGCGACCTGCCCGCTGCGCACGAGCGCTCCGCCGTCGATGCGGTCGTCCTGCCAGCGCCCCGGCGTATTGGCGATGATGGCAAGGCGCCTGGCGCCCTGGCGGAGCAGCGCGGCGATGAGGTTGCGCGCCGTGCCGGGCCCGGCGAACCCGGAGAGCATGATCGACGCGCCGTCCGGGATGTCGGCGACGGCTGCGTCGAAGTCGGGGTAGACCTTGTCGCGCATGGAGGGCCCTTACAGACCGTAGAAGACCTTGGGGTTGTCCTCGAGGATCTTCCGCTTCGCGGTCTGGATGAACTCTCCCTCGTCGGCCCTGCGCCGCAGGATGTCTATGGCACCGATCTCGGCCGACATGTCGGCGTGCGAATAGTCGGTGCCGATCATCAGGTGGTCTTCGGTCCCGAACCGGAGGAGGTACGGGATGTCCTCCTGCGACTGGCAGGTAACGTAGAGGCGGTGCTCCCGGAAGAGACTGCTCATGTCGTCCGAGTAGTTGAACGTTTTGAACGCCCAGGCCATGCGCTCCCTGCGGGCCTCGAGCCTGTCGACGACGAACGGGATCCAGGACGCTCCGGCCTCGATGAAGCCGAACCGCAGCTGCGGGAACTTGATGGCGAGGCCGGAGAAGACGATGGCGTGGAAGGCGTCGATGACGTTGGTGCTGCCGACGCCGTCGCCGATGGCCCCGGAACCGCTGCCGCCGTGGGGCGGGTCCGCCGAGCCGGTGTGCATGCAGAGCGGGAGATCGAGGTCGTTGGCCTCCTGGTAGACGGGGAAGAAATAGGGGTCGGTGACCCGCCTGTCCAGTTCCGTCGCCAGTTTGAAGACCCCGCAGGCGCCGTGCTCGCTCGCCCAGCGGAGCTCATCTATGGCGGCCGGAATGTCCAGCATCGGCAGCACCGCCACCCACCGGAGGCGCCCGCCGCTCAGGGACGACCTGTCGGCCATCCAGCGGTTGTAGCCCTTGCAGATGGCGACCTGCGCCTGCGGGTCGCTCGTGAGGTAGGTGAGGAACATCGTGGGGTACATGACGTGGACGTCAACGCCCATGTCGTCCATGTGCCGCAGGCGAGTCTCGACATCCCTCAGTTCGCGGGCGTCGATGGTCGTGCCCGTCCGCCGGTCATCGCGGATGCGGCGGATCGACAGGTGGCCGCCGATGAGCCAGTGCCTCGTATAGCCCGGGGTCGCGGCGCCGGGGTCCATCTCGTCGGTCGGGACGACCGTCACCGGCCTGTACCGCGCGTCCTCGGGAGCCATGTGCCGCCAGGTCTCTTCACACTCGTCCACGTGCGTGTCAGCATCGATCACCGCCATCGACTCATCTCCTTCCCGGGTACGACTCGACACTCAACGACCGCTGGCAGCATAAGCCGGGCACCCGGTTGTGTACAGTCCCGGGGCATGGCCCGTTCGTGGTTCGACAGCCGGGGGGGGGCGGGTAAGGAGGCGGCGGCGCTTCCGGCCCCCTCCCCCGAAGTCGGGGGAGGGCTGGGGTGAGGGTTTGCGTGCGTAGCGCGCTCCATCGCGCCCTCCGGGCGCATCAACCCCCCGCCCCTTGGGGGCTGCCCCCCCCACACCTGTGGGGGGGGCGGGTTGCGCGGTTACAATGCGCGCGTTTGGGGAAGAGGAGGGCGCGGGATGGGCAAACTCGACGGGAAGACGGTCATCGTAACGGGGGCGAGCCGGGGCATCGGCGCGGAGATTGCGCGCGTGCTGGCGGCGGAGGGTGGGCGCGTCGTCTGCGCGGCGCGGACGCTGAACGAGGGCGACCATCCGCTGGAGGGCTCGCTCGAAACGACCGTCGCGGGCATCCGCGAGGCCGGACACGAGGCGACGGCGGTGGCCGTCAACATCTCGGAGCCGCCGGAGTGCGAGCGGCTGATCGAGGAGGCGCGCTCGGCCTACGGGCCGGTGGACGTGCTGGTGAACAACGCGGCGCTCACGTACTTCGTTCCCATCAAGGACTACGCGGTGAACCGGTGGCTACGGTCGTGGGCGGTGAACGTGCACGCGCCGTTCATCCTGAGCCGGCTCGCGCTGGACGACATGCTGCCGAGGGGGAGCGGGCGCATCGTGAACATCTCGTCGGTGGCGGCGATAGGGCCGGGGCGCGGGCCGTACGAGGGCGACCATGCCGAGGAATACCGACTGAAGGGCAGCAGTTGCTACGGGGCGGAGAAGGCGGCGCTGGAGCGCTTCTCGCAGGGGCTGGCGGCGGAGGTGTACGCCGACGGTGTGGGGGTTTCGGCAGTGGCGCCGTCGCTCATCGTGCCGACGCCCGGCACGGTGTTTCACCATCTCGTTACGGGCTACGACGACCCGCGCGGGGAGCATCCGAACGTGCTGGCGCAGGCCGTGCTGCTGCTGGCGACGGAGCCGCTGGACGCGGTGAGCGGCCGGGTGTGCTACAGCCAGCAGTTGCTGCAGGAGTTCGGGTGGATGGATGGGGGACGCGGGCCGGGGATCGACCCCGCGGCGCCGGTCAGCGGGTTCTCGCGGATGTAGGCGGGGAGGGATGCGCCCTTCGGGCGGTTCCCCCTCTCCACAGGAGTGGGGAGGGCAGCGCGCGACAGCGCGCGGGAGGGGTCTGACGCACGCGACAGCGTGCGTACGGTTGCTGCAGTCGCGCCCCGGCGGGCGCGCCAACCCCCCCCCCCCCGCCCCTTCGGGGCTGCCCCCCACTCCTGTGGGGGGCGGGGTATAGGAGGATGCGATGAGAGCGACCACACGCCTGCGAGAGTTGCTGGCGGCGCCGGGGATCGTGCCCGCGCCGGGGGCGTATGACTGCCTGAGCGCGGCAATCATCGAGCAGGCCGGGTTCCCCGCCGTGTACATGACGGGTGCCGGAACGTCGATGTCGCGCGTCGGCTATCCCGACGTCGGGCTGGCGACGATGAGCGAGATGGTTGCGAACGCGGCGGCGATCGCGAACGCCGTCGACGTTCCGGTGATCGCCGACGCCGACACGGGGTACGGCGACGCGCTGCAAGTGCGTCGGACGGTCCGGGAGTACGAGCGCGCGGGCGTCGCGGCCATCCACCTCGAGGACCAGGAGTCGCCCAAGCGCTGCGGCCATCTCGACGACAAGCGCGTGGTCCCGCAGGAGGAGATGGTCCGCAAGCTCCACGCGGCGCTGGACGCCCGCGAGGACGGCGACTTCACGATCATCGCGCGCTGCGACGCGCTGGCCGTTACGGGTTGGGACGACGCGCTCAGGCGGTGCGAGGCGTACGTGGAGGCCGGCGCGGACGTTCTGTTTCTGGAGGCGCTTCAAACGCGCGAGCAGGCGGCGTTCGCCGCCCGCCACTTCGGTGTCCCGATGCTCTACAACTACGTGGAGACAGGGAAGTCGCCGTTGCTGCCGGCGGCGGAGTTGGAGGCGCTCGGCTTCAAACTCGTGATATATCCGGTGAGCGCGATGCTGGCGGCTGCGCGCACGATGCGCGACGTGCTGCGCGAGCTGCGGGAGACCGGCACGACGGAACACGCCGTCGCCGACCGGATGCTCAGCATCCGCGAGTGCTTCGACACGATGGGCCTGTCGGAGATGCTGGCGCTCGATGCGGGGTATGCGGAGCGCTAGCGGGGCAGGGGTCGGATGCGCCCTCTCTGCCCGCTTGCGCGGGCATCTCCCCTCGGGGGGAGACAGGGGCGAGATCCCTGCTTTCGCAGGCGACGGATGCGCGCTCCGCGCACAAGCCCCCACCCCAGCCCTCCCCCGACTTCGGGGGAGGGGCCGGCAGCTACTTGGGCGGGAGGGTCAAAGCGTAGGCTACTGCTGCGGCCACCCAGTCCTGTAGCGATGCATCGTCGTTCGTCGCGGCGGGGCCGACGACCACCCAGCCGCGCATGGGCCTGCCGGTGAAGTCCATCTCGCGGACGTGAGGTATGGCGAGCGCCGCCTCGTACTCGTCCTTTGGGACGCGGACCATCAGGTCGTTTCCGAGCACACCGCAGGCGAGGTTCCCGCGCAGCATGTAGGCGAGCCCGCCGAACATCTTCTTCGACTCCAAGCCCGGGTTGCCGCCGAGCGCGCCGAGGACTCGCTCGGCCAGGTCTTCGTTATAGGCCATAGTGGTTCTTCCTTATGCTCTTTGCGCGCGGTCTTGATCGACGAGGACGCGGCGGAGGAGTTTGCCGGATGCGTTCTTGGGGCTGGCGTCGGTGAACTCGACCTCGCGCACCTGCTTGAACGTCGCGACGCGCTCGGCGACGAACGCCATCAGTTCGCCGGCGTCGGGCGCGGCGTCCGGTTTGGCGACGACGTAGGCCTTGGGTACCTCGCCGGCCTCGACGTCGGGCACGGGGATGACGGCGGCGTCGGCGACGGCCGGGTGCTCGAGGAGCACGGCTTCGAGTTCGGCGGGGGCGACCTGGAAGCCCTTGTACTTGATGAGCTCCTTCTTGCGGTCGACGATGCGGACGTAGCCGTCGGCGTCCATGCTTGCGATGTCGCCGGTGTGGAGCCAGCCGTCGGGCGTGATGGCCTCCGCGGTGGCGTCGGGCTGGTTGAAGTAGCCCTTCATCACCTGCGGGCCTCGGATGAGGAGTTCGCCGAGCTCGCCGCGCGGCAGTTCCCGCTCTCCCGTCTCGAGGTCAACAACGCGCTCCTCGGTGTCGGGGAGGGGCGGGCCTATCGTCCCGGGCCTCATGCGGTCGCCGATGTAGTCGGAGTTGGTTACGGGCGAGGTCTCGGTGAGTCCGTAGCCCTGGATGACGGGGCAGCCGAGCCGTTCTGCGAGCCGCGTCTGGAGTTCGGCGGAGAGGGGCGCGGCGCCGCTGAGCACGAACCGGAGCGACGATACGTCGTACTCGTCGAGCAGTGGGGTGAGCGAGAGTCCGAGGCAGACGGGCGGCGCGGTGTAGAGCGCGGTAACCCGGTGCTCGGCGATGAGCGACAGCAGGGTCGCCATATCGAACCTGCCCATCATGACCTGCACGGCGCCGGCGGCTACGGCGTTGAGTTGCAGCACCGTCATGCCGTAGATGTGGAAGAGGGGGAGGTGGACGAGCACGACGTCGCCCTTGCCGATGACGCTGGCCTCGCCGGGGCGTTCGAGGTACTGGCGTACGTTGGCGTGCAGGTTGGCGTGGGTGAGCATGACGCCCTTCTGGAGACCGGTGGTGCCGGACGAGAAGGGCAGGGCGGCGAGGTCCTCGTGGGGGTCGATGGGGCGGGGGAGCCCTCTCT
Organism: Dehalococcoidia bacterium; assembly: GCA_034421335.1. Classification (GTDB taxonomy): domain Bacteria; phylum Chloroflexota; class Dehalococcoidia; order Lucifugimonadales; family Australimonadaceae; genus S5-327. Next base: position 18,008 of record DAOUKL010000088.1, read on the forward strand.
GCCCTTCGGGCATCTCCCCCAGAGGGGGAGACAGGTTGGTGAGGTCCCAGAACGAGGAGGTGGGGACGGCGCCTTCGGGGGAGTGGCCGGGGGGCGAGATTCCCGCGAAAGCGGGAATGACGGATGGGGGGACTGCGACATTTGGGCCTTCCGCGATGACCACCGCGTGGCGTACGTTCGGCGCGTCGGGCAGGGCGAGGCCGGCGATTTCGGCCAGGTCCTGATGAACGATGAGCAGTTCGGCGCCGGACGCGTTGAGCTGGTAGGCAATCTCGCGTTCGCGATAACCGGAGTTGATGGTGGTGACCGTTGCGCCCGCTTTGAGGACGCCAAAGAACGCAATCTCGAACTCCGCGCAGTTGGGGGCGAGCAGCGCCACGCGCTTGCCGGACGCCGCGCCCAGCGCCGCCAGCGCCCCGGCGAGCTTGTCCGCTGCGGTGTTGAGTTCGGCGAAGGTGAAGCGGCGGTCGCCATCGATCATGGCGAGGTCGTCCGGCTGCCGGGATGCGGCGCGTTCGAGGATGCGCTGCACGGGCTCGGGATCGTATGGGGCGATCGACGCTCTACTCATCCGTTGCGTTCCTGTTTTCCCTGCCCATAACTCCCGCTGCGGGGGAGAGTGGGGGCGAGATTCCTGCTTTCGCGGGAATGACGGGAGGGGCGCCCTCTCTGCCCCTTCGGGGCATCTCCCCCTCGGGGGGAGAAAGGAGGCGAGATTCCTGCTTTCGCAGGAATGACGGATGCGCCCGCCCTCTCTGCCCCTTCGGGGCATCTCCCGGAGGGGGAGAACTGCAAGCTATCCGACCCTGCCCAGAGGGGTCAAGAAGAGTCTGTGAAAGAGGTGCTTCATGCTGACCAAAGCCAGGACGTGCGCGCTGATAGGTCTCGACGGCGAGATCGTGGAGGTGGAAGTGGACGTGTCGCCGGGCCTTCCGGCGTTCATCGTGGTGGGGCTGCCGGACGCCGCGGTGCAGGAGTCGAAGGAGCGGGTGCGCGCAGCGATTCGGAACTCGGGCTACGAGTTCCCGATGCGCCGGATAACGGTGAGCCTCGCGCCCGCCGACCTGCGGAAGGAAGGGCCGTCGTACGACCTCCCCATCGCCGTGGGGATTCTCAGCAGCAGCGGGCAGATAGAGGCGTGCCTCGCGGACACCGTGCTGATCGGCGAGTTGTCGCTCGAGGGTCTGCTGCGGCACACGGACGGCATCCTGCCGATGGTCGGGCTCGCGCGGTCCCGCGGCATGAAGACGGTCGTCGTGCCGTCATCGAACGCCGACGAGGCGGCGCTGGTGGAAGGCATCGAAGTGCTCGGCGCGGCGTCGCTTCGAGAACTGGTTGACCACGTTCGCGGCGACGCGCCGATGTGGGCGCACCGGGCGACGTTCGGCGAGGGGCGCTTCGCGCAAGCCGAATATGCGGTCGATATGGCGGACATTCGCGGGCAGGAGCAGGCGAAGCGGGCGGTCGAGGTGGCGGCGGCCGGCGGCCACAACATTCTCATGTCGGGCCCGCCGGGGAGCGGGAAGACGCTGCTGGCGCGCGCGATGGCGTCGATACTCCCCCCGCTCACGCCAGGGGAGGCGCTCGAAGCGACCAAGGTGTACAGCGTCGCGGGGATGCTGCCCGTCGACATGCCGCTGGTGACGAACCGCCCGTTCCGGTCGCCGCACCACACCATCTCCAACGCCGGCCTCGTCGGCGGAGGGAAGGTCCCGCGTCCGGGCGAGGTAACGCTGAGCCACCGGGGCGTGCTCTTTCTCGACGAGCTGCCGGAGTTCAGCCACAGCGTGCTGGAGGTGCTGCGTCAGCCGGTGGAGGACAAGGTGGTGACCATCAGCCGCGCGAACGGGTCGGTAACGTACCCGGCGAACTTCATGCTGGTGGGCGCGATGAACCCGTGCTTCTGCGGCAACCTCGGCGACCCGCGCAAGCCGTGCACGTGCCCGCCGTCAAGCGTCAGCCGCTACCAGAAGCGCATCTCCGGACCGCTGCTGGACCGTATGGACATCTTCATCGACGTTCCGCGCGTGGAGTACGAGAAGCTCACATCGGAGGCGACCGGCGAGTCGTCGGCGCAGATGCGCGAGCGGGTCTGCGCCGCGCGGCAGGCGCAGCGCGCCCGCTTCGAGGGCTCCTGCGCGCAGACGAACGCCGACATGGGGCCTGCGGACGTGTGGCGGTTCTGCCGTCTCGACGAGAGCGCGCGGGAGCTGGCGCGGGCCGCCATGGAGCGTTTGCATCTCTCGGCGCGGGCGTTTCACCGCACGCTCAAGCTGGCCCGCACCATCGCCGACCTGGAAGGCGAGGCCGAGATAGGGATGCCGCATCTCGCGGAGGCGGTGCAGTACCGTCAGCGGGGAGTGGAGTAGGGGGGCGGCTGCGAGATTCCTGCTTTCGCAGGAATGACGGATGCGCGCTTCGCGCGCAAACCCTCACCCCAGCCCTCCCCCGCGGGGGGGGGGGGGGGGGGGG
>DAOUKL010000089.1:0-1883 GCA_034421335.1 Dehalococcoidia bacterium
GATCACGTTGAAGCTGTGCTCGACCGGGCCGTAGCGCTCGTGGAGCATGAGCATCGCGGGCAAGGGGCTGCTGCTCTCGGGGCGCGCCGTCCAAACGCGCATGCCGCTTTCGAGGACGTGTTCTTCGATGTCCATGGGGGCCTCCTGAGTCGGCGCTTCGGGCCGCCGCCAAGCTTAGGCAGCATCCGTCGATTACACAACCTCTCCGCCCCTTCGAGGCCTCTCCCCCCGGAGGGAGAGGCCGGCGTCGCCCGCCTGCCCGGGATTGTTCTCGCGCCCTTGATTGATGGCGTATGCTGTCGCCGTGAACGTCGAGCCGTGCTGAGGAGGCGAATATGCTCTCTGCGGAAGACACTAACATCCTCACCAGCGTGGGACGCGGCACGCCGATGGGCGAACTCATGCGCCGGTACTGGCTGCCGGTTGGCTACTCGTGGGAATACGAGGCTGAGGGCCAGCCGCAGCGCGTACGCGTGCTCGGCGAAGACCTCCTCGCCTGGCGCGACGCCGCGGGGACGCTGTCGTTCATCGAGGCGCACTGCCCCCATCGGGGCGCCGGCCTCTACTACGGACGCGTCGACGGCATGGGGCTCCGGTGCGCCTACCACGGGTGGACGTACGACGCGACCGGCCAGTGCATCGACATGCCGAACGAGCCGGCCGAGAGCAGCTTCTATACGAAGGTGCGCGCGAAGGCGTACCGCGGGGCTGACTACGGCGGCGCGTCGTGGATCTACATGGGTGCCGACCAGGAGAACCCTCCCGAAGTCCCGTGGTTCGAGTGGGGTCAGGTCCCGCAGGAGAACGTCAGCCATGCCCAGAAGATCGTCTACCAGTGCAACTTTATGCAGGCGCTCGAGGGCGAACTCGATTCAACCCACGTCTACTTCCTCCACACCCGCCTGAATCCCGACGACTCCCCGCGCTACGGCCTCTACCACAACGACAAACGCGCCCGCTTCCACATCGTCGACCGCGAGTACGGCTTCACCTACGGCGCCGAGCGCGACGAGCTGGACGGCAACGTCTACTGGCGCACCACACAGTTCCTCTTCCCCATCTACGGCATGTTCCCCGGGCAGGACGGCGTCGTGCCCCTGTCGATGTACACCCCCATCGACGACCATCACACGCTGCACATGGGCGTCTGGTGGCGGCCCACCGGCGAAATGCCCGGCGCCGGACGCCCGCGCGGGGCCATCGCCGACGAGCCCGGCGTCCTCTCCCCCGGCGTCGGCCCCATGAGGCCCGAGCAGCACGGCAAGTTCTTCGCCAACTGGTGGCCGCAGGCCGCTCTCGACACAGACTTCCTCATGAACGAGGAGGCCAAGAAGACGAAGAACATGACCGGCATCCCCACTGTCCGGCTCCAGGACTCCGCGGTTATCCACAGCATGGGGCCGATCATGGACCGCACCCGCGAGCACCTCGGCACGACGGACGTGAGCATCATCCGCGCGCGCCGGATGCTCATCCGCGCCGCGCTCGCCCTCCGCGAGCACGGAACGCCCCCGCCCGGCTCCCTCCATCCGGAGATGTACAACGTGCGCTCGTGCGCGACCATCCTGCCGCCCGGCGCCGACTGGGAACGTGAACTCGCCGACTGGCACTACTGCCGCACCACCGACTTCCCGAAACTGCTGGCGGAGGCCGACCGCCCCTTCCGGGAGCGCGCGCTGCCCGGACAGCCGGAGTACCGCGCGTGATGGACGCCCGCGCCGCGCGCATGGTATAGATTAGGCCAACAGACACAGGACAACGGGAGGAGCGCGATGCTGACGCAGGAAGCGAACGACCGGTACACGAGAGTCGGCCCCGGCACCCCCATGGGGGAACTGATGCGGCGCTACTGGCACCCCGTCGCCGCCGTCTCGCAGATGAAC
>DAOUKL010000090.1:0-14632 GCA_034421335.1 Dehalococcoidia bacterium
TAGGGATGGAGGATTGGCGGGTATTTTCACTCCTGAGATGCGGTCAAAACCGCGATATCCGCCAATCCTCTTGTGCGAACAATCTCTCCCGGGGCGTTTTGGCGTTCGCGCGGCGCCGCCGCCCGCTGGACAATCGGACGCGGCGAACTGTTCACTGGCCGCCTGATCGAGCGGGACGAACTCTTCGACCAACTGCGCGCCGCCACCGGCGCGCCGTCAACCGCCGCGCTTGCGCAGCGGGTTGGCGAATCGCCGCGCGCTCCAGCGCCTACAGGCCGACAGCCGCGTAGGTCTCGCGCTCACGACCGGCTCACCAGAGGGAGACTCGAACCACCTGGGCGTTGGTCAGCCTGGTGACCACTCCCCCGCCAGCGCTGCGCCGTAACCTCTCCCGTCCCCCTCCCTCCGGCTGCCGAATGCAGGAACTCTAGTGCTCCGGCCCCCTGATTCTCGACAAGGGGCGGCGGGGCCCGGATGCCCCCGGATGGAGGCCAATGCTCGAAGCTCCCCGTAGGGGGTGGTTTCGCGCGGTCCGGCCCCAATTGCGGCGGCGCGCGAGGGTGCCACACACACCCATCCCTTTTAAGGGATGGACAACTAGGGCCTATTTTCACTCCTGAAATGCGGGAAAAACCGCAAGGTACACAATCGTCTGGTGCGAACAATCTCTCCCGGGGCGTTCTAGCGTTCGCGCGGCGCCCCTGACCACTGGACAATCGGGGGCGGCGAACTGTTCACTGGCCGCATGACCGAGCGGGAGGAACTCTTCGACCAGCTGCGGGCCGCCACCGGCGCGCCGTCAACCGCCGCGCTTGCGCAGCGGGTTGGGGAATCGCCCCGCGCGCTCCAGCGCCTGCAGACGGACGACCGGCGAACCCCGAACCCGGCGACGAGCTGGCGGCTGCTGGCGGCGTACCTGCGCCGGCGAAGGCCGCGCGGCGGCGTGCTGAGCGAGCACGACCGGCGACAGTTCTTCGAGGCCGCCGCCGGCGGGCGCACCCCGGAGGAGGCCGCCGAGACATGGGAGGTGGGCGTGGGTGAGGTGAGGGCATGGGAACGCGGTGAAGCGCTGTCGCGCCTGCTCGCCTTCGCCGCCCTGCACGAGGTGGTGTTGGGGCGGCCGCCCCCAGCAAGACCGGCGCCATCCCCGTGGGAGATGTCCCTGCGCCACCGCGCGGAGCGGGACTCCGGCGGGGAGACGCTCGGACAGGTTCGAGGCCCGCGCGAACGGCGACCGTTGCCCGGGCTGCCGAGATTCAAGCGATGAGGACCCATAGTCCGCGAAGAGGTGAGAGATGATCGACAAGCTACTTAGGCGCCGAGAGGTTGAGGACATCACGAGCGTAAGCCGCTCAAGCATCTACCGGCTCATCCAGAACGGAGAGTTCCCCAGGCCCGTGAGGATCGGACCCGCCGCCGTCAGGTGGAGGGCCAGCGACATCACGGCCTGGTTGGAGTCTCGGCCAGTAGCCACGGGCGAGTCTGGCCGGCCCGACCGGGCCTAGCCACGGCCCTCACGATCAGGACGCACGATCGGATTCCGTGGGGCGGCTTCCCTTGAGATCAGCCGGTCAGGTAGTCCGCCCACAGCTGCATCAGGCCACGGCGTCGCTCGAAGAGGTCGGACCTGGCGTAGGCCTGTTCGGTCGAATTGCCCAGAAAATGGGCAAGCGCGGCCTCCGAGACCGCCCATGGAGCGTCCGTCTGCTCCAACGTCCAGTTCTTGAAGCTGCTGCGGAACCCGTGGACGGTCGCCCGTTCCGCCAGGCCAACGGAACGCAGGATCTTCGTCAGCGTCATGTCGGACATCGGCGAACCCAACTTCAGCGGCGACGGGAACACCAGACCCGTCTCATCACGCGAGGCGGACGCGTCGCCAAGGAGGTCGAGCGCCTGCCTGCTCAAGGGCACTCGATGCTCCATGCCCGCCTTCATCCGCCGGGGCGGTATCCGCCATTCCCGGCTCTCGAGGTCGATCTCTTCCCAGACGGCGCCCCTGGCTTCGCCGGAGCGAGCCGCTGTGAGCACCAGAAACCGGAAGCACAGCTTGGCGGATGCTGAGGCCTGGGACGATTCGACGGCTCCAAGGGCCGCCCTGACCTCCTGGTAAGGCAGCGCTCTCAGGTGCGCTCTCACCTTCGGCATTGGGGGCAGCGCGCCGTCGATGGCTTCGCCCGCAGGGTTGGTCTCCATGAAGCCGTGCGCAATCGCCCAGAGGAAGACCGTCCTCATTCGTTGACGAACCCGCCGGGCCGTCTCGGGACGGGTCGTCCATATCGGCGTGAGGACCTGCAGCACGGCGCTGCGGTCTATCCGGTTCAGGGGCGCGTCGCTCAGCGTCGGCATGGCGTGACGCTCCAGGGTCTGCATCCAGCTTGCGACGTGCTTGCCGTTTCGCCAACGGGGTTTGTTCCCCTCATGGACGGCGCGGGCGGCTTCCTCGAATGTCGGCATCACAGGAGCGCGCTGTGCAGCCAGAGGATTCCCACCCTGAGCGACGACTGCCCGGTTGTCCGCCGCCTTCTCGCGAGCCTGAGCCAGGCTGACGGACGGATATGCGCCCAGGCCCAGGTCGCGCCGGCGTCCCTCGATCGTCATGCGTTGCACCCAGGACTTCCGTCCTGCATTGCTGATGTAGAGGTGCAGACCTCCGCCATCGGAGTATCGGCCAGGGTCTTTGAGGGCCTTTGCCCGCGTCGCCGAGAGCGCCATGGGACCCCCTTCGTCGTGAGTTTGTTCCCACACATGTTACCACAGCTTCGGTGAGACACTGGGGGACGGCATGCGGCGTGATGGGCGCAAATCACGCCTGAAAGCCCTATTGCAGCAGCTCCCTGGGGCAGAATAAGACGGTCACGGAGTGGTTCGTGGTGGAGCCGAGGGGACTCGAACCCCTGACTTCCTGCTTGCAAAGCAGGCGCTCTCCCAACTGAGCTACGGCCCCACGAGCGGAACTCGACCGTCCTCAGTATACCGCCGGCGCGCCCAGGTTCCCGGGCGCAGGCTTCACCGCCTCGCGCCGGCGACGCCCTAATGCCGCCGGAGAAACGCCAGCACCTCTCGGGCGATGGCCTCGGGCTGCTCGGGCAGCATCGCGTGGCTGGCATTCGGCAGATCGACGACCTCCACCCTGTCGGCGCCCAATTGCTCGCGCAAAACGTAGCCATTCTCCGGAGTCGCCAGCGGGTCGTCGAGTCCCTGGATGACGAGCACCGGCGCCGACCCCGCGTGCCCCCATTCGGCGTAGGGGACCGAGTCGCGCGCGTCCCACTGCATCTTCTTCGTCGCCGGCGACCACCCATCGAGCCAGATCGACGGATCGCGGCCGGGCGAGAAGAACACGTGCTGAATGTCGGCGAGCCGCTCTTCCTCGGAGCGGTCGAGCTCGAAGATGCGCATGAGCGCGGCGCCGGTCTCCGGCGCCGGAGGCACTTGTCCCCCGGCGGCGATCAACGTGACGCTGCGGACAAGCTCCGGGCGGTCGGCGGCGACACAACGCACGATGCGGTTGCCGTACGCGTGGCCCACGAGATGGGCCGGTCCCCCGGCTAGCTGCTCGACGGCCCGCGCCACGTCATCCGCGAAATCGTGCAGCGTCAGGCCGTCCACGGCGGGAGAGCTGCCGTCGATGCCGCGATGGCTCACTCCTGCGGCCCGGTAGCCCGCCGCCTCGAGGTCGTTCATCAGCGCATCGAAATCTCCAACCCCGCGACCAAGGGAAGACACGAGGACCACCAACTCCCCGCTTCCCCTGACCTCGACCGCAACCTCGCCGTCCCGCACTTTTACCAGCACAGCGCCCTCCTCTGAACGAACGCCCCCAGTATAGGCCGACCCCCTACCCCAACGGCGGCAGCGACAGCCCCGACAACGTCTCCCCCACGATGCTGTACCGCTCGAACGGCGGCATGAAGTACGCCCCGGACACGCGCCCCGCCGCCGCCGTCAGCAACTCCTGCGCAATCGCGATGCCCTCCGCCGCAGCGTCGCCGGCGCGCTCCATGCGCTCCATCACCCCCGGGGGTATCTCTATCCCCGGCGCCTCGTTGTGCAGGAACCGCGCGTGCCGCACGCTCCGCAGCGGCAGCACTCCCATGATCACCGGCAGTGGAAATCCTCCAAGCAGCGACTCCACGCGCGCAACGCTCTCCGCCGAATACACCGGCTGCGTCAGCAGAAAGTGCGCCCCCGCCTCCACCTTTCGCTCCAGCACCCGCAACTCCCGCGACAGGTCCGGCGCGTTCATGTTCAGCGCCGCCCCGATGAAGAACGAGGTCGGCGAGTCCAACTCCCGCCCATTCGCGTCGACTCCCTGGTTGAACCCCGCGATGAGGCGTATCAGTCCCGAAGCCGTAACGTCGCTCACTGCCGTCGCGCTCGGGTAGTCCCCCGTCAGCGGCGCGTCGCCCATCACCGTGAACACGTTCCGCACTCCCAGCGCGTGCGCCCCCAGCAGGTCCGAGTGCAGCGCCAGCAGGTTCCGGTGACGGATCGCCAGGTGCATGATCGTCTCGACGCCCAGGCGCGACTGCACCAGGCTGCTCGTCGCCAGCGCGCTCATCCGCCCCTGCGCCAGCGGGTTGTCCGACACGTTCACCGCGTCCACGAGCCCCGCGCTGCTCCGCAGCTTGTCCAGCGCCGGCCCGATGTCGAACCCGCGCGGCGGCGACAACTCCACCGTAACCACGAACTCCCCACGCTCCAGGCGCGACGCCAGGCTCGTGGGCGGAAGCGCCTCCGGCTTCGCCGCCGGACGCGCCGGACGCCGGGGCACCGACTGCGTCCGGGCCGACGCCACCCCGCGCACTGCGTCGCGCATGGCCGTTACGTGCTCCGGCGTCGTGCCGCAGCAGCCGCCGAGCACCGCCGCTCCCGAGCGGACCGCCTCCCGCGCCAGGTCGGCGAAGTACGCCGGCGACGCCGTGTAGCGCAGACGCCGCTCCTCGTAGGTGGGAAGCCCCGCGTTCGGCTGCCACGACAGCGGTAGGTCGCTCGCCTCCGCCATCCGTTCCAGCGCCCGCCCCGCCGCGTAAGGCCCCACGCTGCAGTTCGCCCCGATCGCGATGACGTCCTCCGCCGACAGCGCCGCGGCTGCGTCCTCCGGCGAGTCGCCGTCGCGAGTCAGCCCGTCGTCGTTGAACGTCAACTGCGCGATCACCGGCAGCCCGGCGGCGGACTTCGCCGCCGCCACGGCCAGCCGCAGTTGCGCGAGCGACCCGAACGTTTCGAGGATGAGCAGGTCGGCCCCGGCTTCCGCCAGCGCCGCCGCCTGCTCGGCGAATATCTGCTGCGCCGCCCCGGCGCCGAGCGCCTCCAACCCCAGTTTCTCCGGCGCCAGAGGGCCCATCGACCCCGCGATCCACACCTGCTGACCGTGCAGCCGCGCAGCCTCTTTCGCCAGCGCCACACCCGCGCGGTTCAACTCCGCCGCGCGATGCGCCATGCCGTGGGCCGCCAGCCGCGATGCATTCGCGCCGAACGTGTTCGTCTCCAGCAGCTCCGACCCCGCGCTCAGGTACTCCAGGTGCACCGACCGCACATCGTCGGGCCGTTCGAGGTTGGCGAACTCCAGCGGCCCCGAGGTGATCCCCCGGGCGTACAACTGCGTGCCCATCGCGCCGTCGGCCAGCAGCGGCCCACGGGTCAGGCGTTCGAGAAGCGAAGACGCCATAGGTGAGCAAGCATTGTAGCAGCCGCCTCCTTGCGCCCGCGTTGCCTCGTGTTCGACGCCCGGCTATCCTGAGCCCTGTTCCGCTCCGCGCCCTCCGCTCATGACAGGCCCCGACCTCACCCTCGCCAACTGGCTGCTGGCCTCCGCGCCCGTAGTCCTCCTCGTCGTAACCATCATCGCCCCGCAGTTCAAGTGGAGCGCCCCCCGCGCCGGCGCCGCCGCGTGGCTCCTCGCGCTCGCCCTCGCCCTGCTCGTCTTCGGCGCCGCGCAAGACCACGTCGCCATCGCCAGCGCCAAGGGCCTCAGCCTCGCCGTCTTCGTCCTCACTATCGTCTGGGCGTCCGTCTACATGTTCAACCTCGTCGACAAGCTGAAGGGCATCGACGCCATCGGACGCGCCATGGCCCGGCTCGCCGACGACCGGCTCACGCAGGCCCTCCTCATCGGATGGGGCTTCTCCAGCTTCATTCAGGGCATCACCGGCTTCGGCGTCCCCATCGCGGTCTCCGCGCCCCTCCTCATCATGCTCGGATTCTCCCCCGCCAGGGCCGCGGGCATGGCCCTCGTCGGCCACGGATGGGCCGTCACGTTCGGCTCGATGGGCTCCTCCTACTACACCATCCAATTGGTGACCGGCATCGAGGGCGACGTCATCGCCCCGCACATGGCGCTCCTCTTCGCTCCCGTCATCATCGTCAGCGGCTCGCTCGTCGCCCACATCTACGGAGGCGTCGACGCCGTCCGCCGGAGCCTCCCGCTCGTCATCGTCGCCGGCTCGCTCATGGCCGCCGCGATGTACGCGCTCACGCTCGCCGGCGCTCCCCAGATCGCATCGAGCGTCCCCGCCGTCCTCGGAATGGTCGTCATCGCCGTCGTCGCCCGCACCCCCCTCTTCCGTAAGGAGGCGGTCCCGGCGGGAGCCGCGCCCGGCGCCGCCGACGCAGACGGGCGGCCCATGCCGTTCTGGCTGGCCTTCATGCCCTACGCGCTGCTCATCGCCCTCAGCGTCATCTCCCAGATCGGCCCCGTGAAGGAGGCCGTCTCCGGCATCCGCTTCGGCCTCGACTACCCCGGGTTCATCACCGGCGAGGGCTTCGAGGTCGCCGCCGCCAGCAGCTACGCTCCCATCCGCATCCTCAATCATCCCGCCCCCCTCATCGTCTTCTCCGTCCTCGCCAGCGCCGCCCTCTACGTCCTCGCCGGACGCTGGCGGCGTGGTGTCGCCTGGGAGACGATGAAGAAGACCTACAACGACTGCCTCGCCACCACCGTCGGCGTCGCAACCATGGTCATGATGGCCGTCGTCATGGCCGACACCGGCATGACGGTGCTGCTCGCCCGCGGCATCGCCAACGTCTCCGGGCCCGTGTTCCCCCTCGTTTCCCCGTTCATCGGCTTGCTCGGCTCGTTTATGAGCGGCAGCAACACCAACTCCAACGTCATGTTCGGACTCCTCCAGCTCGAAACCGCACGCGCGCTCGGCATCGGCCCCGTAACCATCTCCAGCATCCAGTCGATCGGAGCCTCCGTCGGCAGCCCCATGTCCCCCGCCAAGGTGCTCGTCGGAGCAGCCGTCGTCGGCCTCGCAGGCCAGGAGCGCGACATCTTCCGCATCGTCATCCCCTACATCCTCGCCCTCGTCCTCCTCGCCGGCGTCGAGGCGCTCATCATCATTCAGTTGCTGCCCAATCTCTCGAGGTGACGTGACCATGCTCTCGACCGAAACTAAGCGCGCGCTCCGCCACGTCGTGCTCGCCGGAACGCTCCTCAGCTTCCCCCTGCTCTACCTCGGCCCTGTGACCTTCGAGAGCGCCGCCGTAACCACCGCCGGCCTCGCCGTCGCCGGAGCGACCGCCGTTCTCGCCTGGCTCGTTTTCTGAGGAGGCCCCATGACGTCGCCCCAACGCCCGCAGCGCTCCGCCCAGGGCCACTTCGGCAGGCTCGCCGCCGCCTACCGCGACAGCAAGACCCACGCCCTGCCCAACGCCCTCGCATCCGCCGACGCCTTCCTCAGCGACCGGCGGTACGGCGTCGCCGTCGATATCGGCGCAGGGCCCGGGTTCACCGCCTTCGCCATAGCCCACCGCTGCGACCGCGTCATCGCAACCGACGTCACCCCGGAGATGCTCGAACAGGCCCTCGCGCTCCGCGCAGAGCGCGGCGCTCCCCAGACCGAACTCGCGCTCGCCGCCGCCGAGCGACTCCCCTTCGCCTCCGGCGCCGTCGATCTCGTAACCTGCCGCACCGCGGCGCATCACTTCCTCGACGTCGACGCCTGGCTCGCCGAGGTCGCCCGTATCCTCGCCCCCGACGGCGAACTCATCCTCATCGACACCGTTTCTCCCGACGACGCCGAGGCCGCCGCCTGGATGCACGATATCGAGTTGTGGCGTGACCCCTCCCACGCGCGCAACCTCGCCGCCAGCGAGTGGGCCGCCGCCGCGGAGCGCGCAGGCCTCCGCGTCGACGTCATGGCCCCGTCCCGCGTCGATCTCGAATACCCCGACTGGACCAGCCGCGCTGGTATGGACGACGCCGAAGCCGCGCAGCTCGGCGACGCCCTTCGCAACGCTCCCGCCGCGGCCAAGTCCGCCTTCGGCATCGAGCCCCGCGACGACGAGACCGTCAATTTCTACTGGCCGGTCGTTACAATGAAGGCGAGCAAGCCCTGACCCCTGCAAGGCCATCCAATGACCACGCGAGCAGAACGTAGACGGCAAGAACGCGCCGCCAGGTCGGCTGCGAGCAAGATACAGGCGAAGCAGTCCACGAACGACGACGACCTTGCGTCTCCCCTCCTCTCTGGCTGGCTTGAGGAACTCCGAAACCTGCCGGCCGACGCCCCCGAGTGGGGGGAAGCGGGGGACTTCACCGACGCTGTCGAAGACATCCTCACGGCCAAGATTACTGAGCGAATCTCCGCCACACAGCAAGCAGTCACCGCGACGCTTGACGACATTGCAGCATCCTTCGCCGATGAGCTCCGCTACCTTGAGATCGACGCCGCTGAATTTGTGAGCCCGCCGGCCAACCCCCTCGTGATGGCTGAGGCGCGGAAGCCCGTCGAAGAACTGCGCTCCGCGCTCCAAGCGTACGCCGACGTGCGCCCCCAAGCCTCCACCCGTAATGAGGAGACGGAGCGCGCAAAGGAGCGCACCCGACGCGAAGCCGACGTCATGTCCGCGCTCAAAGTCTGGCGCAATCTGATGACCGCTCCCCCTCCAGAAATTGATAACGACGGGGAAGAAGGCGACGCCATCGAAGCTCAACACGTCGCCAAGGAGAATGAGTCCCTCCGCAAAGCCAACGACAAACTCCACGCCGAGAACAAGCGGCTGACAACGAAGAACGCCGAACTCGCCCGCAATGCGGAAAACCTGCAACTGTCCTACGACAAACTCCGCATGGTGAAGGACGAACAGGCTGCGGAGAACAGCCGCCTCAAGCAAGAGAAACAAGACCTCGCCGACCAGCTCGGCGCGCTCCGCCTCGGACTCCGGCCACTGCTGGAGGGCGAAAACCCTGAGTTCGACATCGCCAGCGTCCCCGCCGCCATCGACGCCGCCCGTCAGATGTACGAACCCGACAGGCTCATCATCGCCCTCAACTCCCGCTCGAAGTCCGATACTTCCTACAAGCGCCCCGTCGAGGTGTACGAGGCCCTCGACTGGCTCGCTACCGAGTACTACGACCACCACACGGACCTCGCGGGCAGCGGCGCTGACTTCGACTTGCTGCTCAAGCAACGGGTCAAGGGCTGGTTCTACAGCGCCAAGCAGTCCGTCACTGCTATAGGCAAGTACCCGGAGGAGTACGTAACTTCAGTCGATGGCAGGAAGTACGTGCTCGAAGAGCACATTGGCGAGGGCACGAGGGGCGACCCGAAGAACATGATCCGTATCGCCTTCGACTGGGACAGCGACCGGCGGAAGGTGGTCGTCGGCTACATCGGCCCCCACCAGCAAACAGACGCCACCTGACGGCGCGCGCTCGCGCCTAGTCCGCCCCTCGGAGCGCCCGCTGCGCGGCGGCGACCCCCGCCCCCGCCTGCGTCTCGTAGCCCTGCCGCGCCATCGCGTCCTCGAGCGCGCCGAGCGTCGTCAGCACGTTCGAGCCGGTGCTGTTGTGCCCCATCAGCCCGATGCGCCACACCTTGCCGGCCAGAGGCCCAAGACCGCCGCTCACCTCAACCCCGTGGGCCTCGAGCATGTGCTTGCGCGCCTCCGCCTCGTTCACGCCCTCCGGCGCCGCCACCGCCGTGATCGACGGCAAGCCGATGTCCTCGCCGGCCACCACGTCCAGGCCCATCGCCCCCACGCCCGCGCGCAGCGCAGAGGCGCTCCGGCGATGGCGCGCGAAACGCTGCTCCAGGCCCTCCTCTACGATCAGCCGCAGCGCCTCGCGCAGCGCGTAGATCATCGAGATCGGCGCCGTGTGGTGGTACGCCCGGCGGTCCCAGTAGCTCCCCAGCTCCGTCAGATCGAGATAGAAGCTCCGCACCTTCGACGACCGTCCCTGCACGACCTCCATCGCGCGCGGGCTCATCGTCAGCGGCGCCAGACCCGGAGGCGCCCCCACGCACTTCTGCGTGCAGCTGTAGCACACGTCCACTCCCCAGTCGTCAACCCGAAGGTCCACTCCGCCGAGCGACGTCACGGCGTCGACCACCAGCAGCGCCCCGGCCTCATGGGCCGCGTCCGCAACCTCTTTAACCGGGCTCTCCACCCCCGTCGACGTCTCCGCGTGCACCATCCCGACAGCCTTCACGGCGCCCAGGCCAGCGAGCGTCTCGCGCACGCGCGCCGGATCGACCGGCTTCCCGAACTCGTGCTCGACCGCAACGACGTTCGCGCCGTTCCGCGACGCGATCTCTCCCAGGCGCTGCCCGAAGTAGCCGTTCACCGCCATCACGAACGTGTCGCCCGGCTCCAGGATGTTCACTATCGCGGCTTCCATCCCCGCCGTGCCGGTGCCCGATATCGGCAGCGTCACCGGGTTCTCCGTCTGAAACACGTATCGCAGCATCTCCCGCACGTCGTCCATCGCGCCTAGGAAATTGGGGTCCAGGTGGCCCAGGAGCGACGAACCCAACGCGCGAAGCACCCGGGGGTGAACGTTGGCCGGCCCTGCCCCCATCAACAATCGTTGCGGTGGAACGAACTCTGTGCTGGTCGGCATGATGCGGCTTCTCTGATGAGTGGATTCCGGGCGCGAGAACGCGGCGGCGCCGGGACGCCTCCTGCCCGTTGGCCGTGCATTATAGCCCACTCTCCCTCACTCCGGTGGAGACGCCCGAGGGCGGAGAGGGCAGCTCGCGCAGCGCGATCTCTCCCCTCCCGAAGACGGGGAAGGGCCAGGATGGGGCGCGCCCCGCCTTATTCTGCAAATACACAACGTTCACTTTCGAACAAAGCCTAGACTCTTACTAGATATTGTAGTTTGGCTCTTATCCTCCGTAATTCCGCGCGATAAACGCGTCAGCAGACCGCTGGTTCTATTCGCGCCTTGGTCAAAATTTCGAACAAATGCTATCTAAAAGCCTTGTTATACGGCCAAGCTTCGGCGTACTGTCTACCAGTCGCATCGACCCTGACCGGGAACCCTCGATACGCAATGCAGAGCCCGTACGACATCCAGCACGAGCCCGTTATGACCGCCCAGGTCATCGCCGGCCTCAACGTCCGCGACGGCGGCGCCTACGTCGACTGCACCGTCGGCGACGGCGGACACGCCGCGGCCATCCTCGACGCCTCCGCCCCTGGCGGCAGGGTCCTCGGGCTCGACGCCGACCCCGAGGCCATCGAACACTCCGCCCGCCGACTCCTGCCCTACGGCGACAGGGTCGTCCTCTCCAACGCCAACTTCAACTCCCTCGAACGCCAGGCCCATATCTACGACTTCGTTCCCGCCGACGGACTCCTCTTCGATCTCGGCCTCTCCTCCCGCCAGCTCGACTCCGAGGACCGCGGCTTCAGCTTCCGGCGGTCGGGCCCTCTCGATATGCGCTTCTCTCCTGAGGGCCCCACCGCCGGAGACCTCGTCAACTCCCTCCCCGAGCAGGAACTCGCCGACCTCATCTACGAACTCGGAGAGGAGCCCCGCTCCCGCCGCATCGCCCGCGCCATCGTCGGCGCGAGGCCCGTTCACGACGCCGCCGAGCTTGCCCAGATCGTCGCTCGAGCGTCCGGCTACCGTCGAGGGCGGACCCACCCCGCCACCCGCACTTTCCAGGCCCTCCGCATGGCCGCCAACGACGAACTCGGCAGCCTCCGCAGCGCCCTCTGCCAGAGCGCGGACGTGCTCGCCGCCGGCGGGCGGCTCGTAACCATCGCCTATCACTCCCTCGAAGACCGGGCGATAAAGCGCTTCCTTGCCGGCGGCGGCCTCTGTCCCGTCAACAAGCGCGTCATCAAACCAGACCCGGCCGAGACCGCTCGGAACCGGCGCAGCCGAAGCGCGCGAATGCGCGTCGCCGAGCGAACCTGAACCAGGAGGATGCGTATGCCGTTAGCACACCGCGCTCCTCCCAGACCACCGCCTAACAGGGCGCGGACCGCAGTCTGAGTCACGGAAACCAACGCCTCGAAAAAGAGGCGAAGGGCCAAGGGCCCAAAACCAAAGGGGGTTTAGTTACATCATGATGGAATCGTTCAACACAGGCCAGCATCAGTCCCTCGATCCCACGGACGGTCTCGCGCAGGTCAAGGTCATCGGCGTCGGCGGCGGAGGCTCCAACGCCGTCAACCGCATGTACCACCAGCGCGTCCCCGGCGTCGAGTACCTCGCCGTCAACACCGACGCACAGCACCTGCTCCTCCTCGACGTCCCCAACAAGATCCGCATCGGCGACAAGCTCACCCGCGGCCTCGGCGTCGGCGGCGACCCCGAGATCGGCCGCGCCGCAGCCGAGGAGTCCCGTGAGGAGCTCTACGAGGCTGTCCGCAACGCGGACATGGTCTTCATCGCTTGCGGCATGGGCGGCGGAACCGGCACCGGCGCGGCGCCCGTCGTCGCGGAAGTCGCCCGCGAGACCGGCGCCCTTACCATCGGCGTCGTCACCAAGCCCTTCGGCTTCGAGGGCCGCCGGCGCTCCCAGAACGCCGACGACGGCCTCTCGCGCCTCGAAGAGAGCGTCGACACCCTCATCGTCATCCCTAACGACCGCCTCTCCGAGACCTGCGACTCCACGGTCACGGCCGACGGCGCCTTCAAGATGGCCGACAACATCCTCCGAATGGGCGTCCAGTCCATCGCCGAACTCGTCACTGTCCCCGGCGACATCAACCTCGACTTCGCCGACGTCAAGACGATCATGAGCGGCACCGGACCTGCATGGATGGCCATCGGGACCGCCGGCGGCGACAACCGCGCCGTCGACGCCGCCAAGAACGCCATCAACAGCCCGATGCTCGACGTCAACATCTCCGGCGCCAAGGGCGTCCTCTTCAACATCACCGGCGACAGCAGCCTCACCCTCAAGGAGGTCCAGCTGGCCGCCGACGTCATCGCGGAGGTCGTCGACCCCGAAGCCAACATCATCTTCGGAATGGTCACCGACAACGCCCTCGAAGACCACATCCGCGTCACCATCATCGCGACCGGCCTCCCCAACCCCGAGGACGAGGAGCACCAGCGCGACAACGAGATCTCCGCGTTCCTCCGAAGCGCCCTCAACGAGGACCTCGGCCACGAGCTGCCGTCCTTCCTCAAGACGGTGCGGTTCTAGGATCGCTGCGCCAGCCCAATCTTCTCCCCCTTCCTAGAGGGAGACTGAACGGGGCCCCCTACCTTCCGCTCCCTGATTCCACCCCATCCTCTCCACGGATCAGGGAGCGGAGAGGGGGGCAGGGTCCCGCCAAGCATTGCCCGGCTATCCCCCACCGCTCGGGCAACCTCCTGGGACAGACCTCCCCAGACTGTCCCGCAGATCCTCCTCCCGGCCGCTTCCAACGCGCCTGCGGGAGCGGTCATCTACAGGGCCCCGAAGGATTCGTCCTAAGGGGCCCTCTGCTTGTCTCCCAACATCCCCCCGTATGAGGAGAGCGTGCGCCGCAGGCGTGCGGGGGAGAGGGCGCCCCCGCCGTCCCCACCATAGCGGGGGCCGGAAAGGGGTGGGAAGGCCCAATCCCACAATATTTGGCGCCCGCAAAACCCCAATTCCCCCCATTTTGCGCGAATTCGTTAAAAACCCCTTGACTTCTCCCCGGCAATGGTTAATATTCCACTTCGTTGAAACTTACAAGCGAACTCGGCTCCATCTCGGAGCCCGGCGCCTTAACATACGAATAGTGCATTGCCTGAGAGCACAGTTCCTGCCGCCCACCACCAGACCAACGGCAGGAAGGCGGCGTCCACTTCATGCGTTGTCCCCAATGTGGCGAACCTGACACCCGCGTGACCGACTCCCGGGACTCCGGCCCTGAGATTCGCAGGCGGCGCGAGTGCGCCAACTGCGGCGGTCGTTTCACCACCTACGAGCGCGTCCAACCCGACGTTCTCACCGTCGTCAAACGCGACGGTCGCCGCGAAGAGTTCAGCCGCGAAAAACTGCTCCGAAGCATTCAGACCGCCTGCGTCAAGCGGCCCATTCCCAGCGGCCAGCTCGAGAAGCTCACCCACGAGATCGAGGGCGACCTCCGGCGGCCAGGCAAGTCTGAGGTGCCCACCGCCGCCATCGGCGACGCGGCCCTTGCGCGGCTCTGCGCCCTCGACGCGGTCGCCTACCTCCGCTACGCCAGCGTCTACCGCAACTACGACTCTCCGGACGGCTTCATCGAAGAGGTCGAGGCCCTACGGCAGTCCGAACGCGACGCCGGCGGCGGCACGAACCAGTTGGAGCTCATACCCAACGAGTTCGCCGCTTCCGCAAGACGCCGGGCGCGGCGTGGCCGCCGCCCCTCGATGACCGCCCCCGCCCTCGCCGCCCACAACCCCCCCCCCTAACCAACCGCCCCCCCCCCC
>DAOUKL010000091.1:0-23312 GCA_034421335.1 Dehalococcoidia bacterium
GATGACGTTCAGGAACCGCCCGCCGCCAGCCTCGTGCGACCACGCCCCGACGACACCCGGCACCCCCGCGCGCTCCAACTCGTTCCAGAGCATCGCCGCGCGCAGCGGGCTGCGGAAGTACGTGTTGTCGTTCGGCGGCTTGCCCGGCAGGCAGCCCATCACGATAGGGTCGTTCCGCCAGTTGATGGACTTCACGTTGATGATGGGCATGTCGCGCTCGCCGCTCGCGTAGTAGCCCGTCCACTCGCCGAACGGCCCCTCCTGGTGGAACTGGTCCGGCGGTATCTCTCCCTCGATGACGATCTCCGACGTCGCGGGAACGGGCAGGCCGGTCAGCGGCGCGGCGACAACGTCCAGCGCCTCGTTGCGGATGCCGCCTGCGACTGCGAACTCGTCCTCGCCGTAGTCGACCTCGAGCCCGCCGAGCAGCAGCAGCAGCGGGTCCTGCCCGAACGACACCGCAACCGGGCACGCCTCGCCCTTCGCCCAGTACTTCTCGCGGATGAGGCGTCCGTGCTTGCCGGGCGAGATCATGATGCCGAGCGTCTTGCTGTCGTGCACCTGCACGCGGTACGTGCCGGCGTTCACCCATCCGGTGTCGGGGTCGCGCATGATGACGATGTTGCCGGTGCCGAGGAAGTTGCCGCCGTCCTCGGCGTGCCAGAACGGCGCGGGAAACTGAGTCACGTCCACGTCGGCGTCGACCTGCCGGTTGTCGAGCACGGGCCCGTCCTCGACCTGCCTCGGCGCGATGGGCGAGAACTCCTTGAGGCGGTCGCGCCACGTGCGGACGAACTCCTGCCGCGTCAGGTGCGTGGGGAGGTCGAGGCTCAGGCAGATGCGCGGCAGCGACGTGAGGACGTTCGAGAGCAGCCGGTAGCTCTCCGGGTGGCCCTTAATCTTCTCGAAGAGCAGGGCGGGGTTCTCCATGTCCCACTGGTAGAGGTCGGTGAGCCCCCCGATCTCGAGGTTCGGGTCGGCGCCCTCGATGCGGGTCAACTCGCCCATCTCCTCAATGCGCCCGATCCACTCTCGCAGGTCCTGCACTGGCATGGCGTGCCTCCTTGGGATAGGGGGATTGTAGCGGATGAGGGCGTGGAAGGCGCGGGCGGCTACAGGAGATAGTCGCCGCCGATGAGGGCGCGCGCGAGGTCGTCGTTGTCGGTGGTCACCGCGACGACGGCGACGCTTCCGAAGCGGTGCATGATGTGGATGGTGCGGACGTTGATGCGTTCCTGCTCGAAGCGCTGCGCGACGCCGGCGAGCGCGCCGGGCTGGTCGGGCAGGTAAAACACGACGGCGTCCGACGCGACCGCGCGGAAGTTGGCCTTGAGCAGCACGCGCATCGCGTCGTCGTCGTCGCTGGTGCTGAGCGTGATGACGCCGAGCTCTCCGGCCTGACGCCCGTCGATGGCCTGGATGTTGATATCGGCCTCGGCGAGCGCGCCGGCAATGCGCGCCAGCTGCCCCGGCTCGTCGGGGACCATGACGATGATGCGGCGGTTGGGCGCGGCGTTTTCGGTCGGCTGGTCCATCAGTCGGTTGGCGGCCATTCGAGGCAGTCGGCGATGACTGCGTCGACCATCTCGCGGGATACGTGAGGCATGGTAATGAGGTGCGTCATATCGCCCAGCGGCGCGAGTTGCCACTGGAAGAGCACGTACGGGGAGGGGCGGGGAAAGACGACGATGGGGCTGTTCTTCGCTCGCCATGCGGGGATTCCGCTGGCGTTGAACCGCTGCACCGCATACTCAGCCGTGTCGAGCATCTCGGCGACGACCTTCCGAAAGCCGTCGCGCCCGTGCTTAGTGAGCGAATACCAGAGGATCATGGGGGCGATGGCGCTGCGGGAGCCGAGCAGGGTGGTGTCGAGCACTCCCACGTACTCGATGGCGCGGCCTATCTGCGCGGTGTACTCCTTCCTGGTCAAGACGACCCCGCAAGGCAACGGAGAGCCGAACATCTTGTGGCCCGACACCGCGATGCTGTCGATGCCGCTGTCGAACCCGAACGGCTGAGGGTCGTCGACGAAGGGCAGAATCATGCCGCTAAGGGCTGCGTCGGCATGGATGTAGCAGCGCGTGAGCGCCAGGTCGCTGACGATGCCGCGGATGCGTTCGAGGTCGTCGACGGCGCCCTTCATCGTCGTGCCGATGTTGGCGATGATCAGGGCCGGAGCGTCGCGGTTGATGCGTATCGACTCGCGCAGGTCGTCGTAGTCGATCTCCCCGTTCTCCTGGCTTCGGATCATGATGTTGCGGATGTTGAGGACGTGGAGGATCTTTAGCACCGAGTAGTGGGTGTCCTGTGAGAAGTAGGCGACCGGCTGGCGCAGCATCTCCCTGCCCACGTAGATGCCGTACATATTGCCCTCGGTGCCGCCCGTGGTGACGTATCCCCACGCCTGCTCGGCCGGCAGCCGCACCAGCTCGGCGACGGCGCGCACAACCTCGCGCTGGCTTTGGTGAAAAAGTCCCCCTTGGTGCAAAAGTCCCGATTCTGGTGAAAAAGTCCCGAGGCCGCTGGCTCTCACCTCACCGCTCTGGTACAAACGTCGTCGGGGGAGGGCCACGATGCCCGCCTGAATGGAGGACAGACAGTGATTTGGAACAAGGTCCTGAAGACCGTTTTTGTCCTTCTTATCGTCTCCATGCTGGTGGAAGCCATCCTCACATACGGTCGCTGGGCAGTCGGACTTGCGCCTGCTCTAGGCTGGGAAGAGACCGGGATACGGATCACCATCGTCGTTGCGTTGGGGACGTTGTGGCGGTGGGTCGATGCAGACGAGAGGCAGCAGGTGAGAGATGAGGAGACGAGGGCTTACGAGAAAGAGACGCTCGCGTTGCTGAGGCGTATAGCCGAGGCGCGCCCACAGCGCAAGAAGAACTGAGAGGCGCCGGCGCAAGTTCACCGCTGCCGCGGTCCGCGAGAGCGTTGCCGTCGCCGGGCCCGCGTGTCGATGGGCGCGGGTTCCAACTCGCGCTTCTGCGCCTCCTTCATCCGCACGTAGAGGTGGGGCGTCCTAGCGCCGTTGGACGGCTTAGCCCCTGCGGCCACCCGCGCGTCCGCCGCACGGAGCCGCGCGATAGTGCCCTCCGCCGTGAGGATGCCGTTCTCGATGCGTTCGAGCGAGAATTCGTCCTCGTAGAAGTTGCGGTGGAACCCCACGGCGTTGACGAAGCCCTCGCCGAGCTGGCGGTCTCCCGCAGCCGCCGACAGGTAGTCGGCGATGAGGCCGAGGTCGGCATGGGAGGTGTGCTTCCAGCCGTGCTTGGCGGCGATCTCCTTCAACGTCTGCGCGACCGCCCCCCATATCTTCTCGGAGGCTTGGAGGCGGTCGCCCTTCTCGGCCATCTCATACGCATGGGCCAAGAGGGTGTCGGCCATCTCCCGGTGCTTGATTGCTCTGGTCGTCATCGCTGCTCCTCCCTGCCGCAATCCTACTCGCTCCGGCAGGGGTTCTCTAGTCTCCGCATACAAGGGGGGCTCACTCGCCCACGGGATGGCGGGCAAGCGGCTACCCTTGGGCGTCTTCTGTGTCTCGTGGGTGGTGGTCTTGCCGACGCCGCACTAGCGAGGCGACCTCGAACTGACCGAACACAGGGAAACGGCTACTTGCAGCGGACATGGGGATCACCGCTTGGCTCTGCCAGTCCTCTGGGAGTACGAGCTGATTTGCGAAGAACATCGCCTCTCTCCCACGACGCCTACTTTGGGTGCTGTAGGTAAGCTCGAAGGACAGGCGTCGATGCTGAGGGAACAGTCCGTGCAGGATCGACGCTTCGTAGTCGTAGGTCACAATCCAAGGCTGACGCAGGCGTTTGACGCTCTCCACCAGCTTCCGGTGATCGTCCACCACGTAGTTGTCTAGGTAGAGCGTGGAGCCCTTCGCGATGTACGGGGGGTCGTAGAACGCCAGAACGTTGTCGCCCAACCCGCTAACAATGTCATCCGTGAAGGCTAGCGCATCCTGCTGATAGAGATGGATACGGTCGCGGTGACGCGCGACTTGCCTGATTCGACGGATCAGCTCGTCCTTGTTGAAACGGCAGTCCAGCTTCCACTCGCCAGCTTGGTCTTTGCCGCCGATCACGCCACCGCCGATGATGCCGGACCGGTTAGTCCGGTTGAGGAAGAACGCCGCGAACCCCAGCGCGGCTAGGTCAGCGTTGTCACTGTCGTCGTAGACGGCGCGCTGGCGATGCCATTCTTCCATAGTGACCGTGGTTCGCTGAATCCCCTCGCACAACTCGTCGTCCTTGTTGAGCACCGTGTGCCAAAAGGCGAAGACCGGCCTGCTCAGATCGTTCAAGTGGATGCTGGCCGCGTGTCCCTCGTATAGCAATGCCAACGCCAGCGCTGCTCCTCCTGCGAAGGGCTCTACGTACTGCACATTTGAGAGGCGGTTCGCCTCTAGGAGCCGTCTGACGAATGCGAGCAAACGACGTTTGCCACCAGGGTAGCGAAGAGGGGTATGATAAATCATGGCCGCCACTATAGCGGGCTGCGGCCACGTTGGCCAGAGGGCCGCGAACGCTCGGTCATTATGCTAAGGCCATACCGCCTCGAACCACGGTTGGAGATTGTCCCAGTCCGCCCGCAAGTCCGCCGGCCCTGGGAACAGATGCCGGTTGTGGACGTACTGGTGCATTTCGGTTATGGACGGCCCAAGGAAGCTATCCTTCTGCGCCGCCCGACGCGGACCGACAGCCTGCTGTTTGGGGAGCCTTCTCTTCTGTACGAGGTCATCGGTGGCCGCGTTGAGCTTCGAGCCCAGCTTGCTCTCGGGACGCACGGACAATCCTGCCCCGTCAATATAGGCGTCTACGCTCAGTTCCAGGAAAACTCGGAAGAGGACGCTCACGGCATTGGGATACTGCTTGAGACTCAGTTTGCTCAGTTCTCCTTCAATAGACTGGAGACGGGCGTCCGTCACGTTCAAACTGGCGTCTGAGGGAATCAGGCGGTCACGGGGCTGACGGCCTCGCCTGCGCCTCTGGCGGCGTTGCTGTCCCTGAGCGGGAGGAGATACCGCCACATCGGCTGGAAGCGACTCTGCGTACTTGATGCGTTGGTCTAACCGTATGAGGTCCCGCACGGTGATTCTCTTCGCGGCGAGATCGTTCGCCACATGGTGAAGCGCCTTAGCGACCGCACCTTCTTCACCAGCGATTACGAGGCCGCCGTTCTTCCAGTCCACGCCTAGTTTGGCTCTCACCTTTGGGCTGCTCAGCAGCCTCCCGAATGTTGTCGTCGGCACGCTGCTCCTGAACGCCTCGTCGATGTCGCCGCGCTGTTGCAGGAAATCGAGAGCCTGCGTTTCGATTTGAACGAAGCCGCCTGTCCTCTGTCTGAACCTAGCCCCTTCGTCAGAGCCCCACGGTATCGGGCCAGCACCGCGGTTATACCCAGTGTGCTTGATTTCGATCCAATGATTGGCTTCGGTGCGGTCGGTCACTACGTTGCAGAAGACGGAATCAATCTCCTTTCCCCGGTACCGCCGGCGCAACCGTATCAGTGCGTCCGAGACGTTCTGAGGAACGACGTCTTTGACTAATCCAGGGCTGGCCAAAGCCTTCAAGGCTGTGGCGCGCCGATTCCCATCGAGCACGACGTATCGCTGCTGGCCTTCCTTCATTACGATGAAGAGGTCACTGGGGTCAAGGCCGTGATCAACGATGTCGGTAGCCAGCGCGAGAAGGTGATTGCCTTGGGACTCGGCCATCGCCCTAATTGTGCTGTCTTGCCCCTGGTTCGTTACTGCTAGGCGAGGGTTCTGCTCGTCCAGCAGCAGGTCAGTAACAGGCACAGCTATCGGGTCGGACATGCAAGCCTCCTATCACGCGTCATGGGTTCAGAGAAAATCAGCGCCCGGCCGCGCCGGGCGGTAGCCAAGTCGGGGAGAGCGACCTCACTCTCAGGGATTCCTTTTGTTCTGTGGGGTGTGGCTTTGGCCGTCGGGCCCAATTCCTGCTTTCAAACTGAGGCACTACCTAGGGAGACCCCCTCTACTCACTCAGCGGGGACGCGCACTCCGTTGACGCGGCGGAACTGATAGGGACGGTCCCAGTTGGGGCTTTTGCACTTTGGGCACACGCGAGGGCGCTCCTCGCTGTAGAAGTCTGCCGGAACCCACTCATGCCCGCACCGGCAGCGGTATGCATTGATCTGAAACACGCTAGATCCATCGTCGGAGAGGGACATGTCGAGCCTCCCGTTTTACTCCGTGTCTCCCGACAGTCTATACGGGCACGGTTGACCAGTCAAAACGCGCTCGTGTATCCTCTCAGTAGATACTTACAGGGGAGACAATAGTGACATGGTGGCACAGCAACTCATCACGGCGCTCGGCCCAAACGACCCCGACGACGGCGACCTCGGACGCCAGCAGCGCGGCCTTGCGATAGCGGCGCTCGCACCCATCCGGCCCGACCGCTTCGGCTACAAGGTGCCGTCGCAGTCCGGCAGCGGCTCCTACCTGGTGAACCTGGAGTACGGCCCCTACTGCACCTGCCCGGACTTTGAGAAGCGCGACGGCCAACCGTGCAAGCACGTCTACGCCGTCCAGATCGTCCTCGAACGCGGCGACGACGGCGCGGTCGTCGAGACCATCGGGACCAAGCAGGTGCGGGTGTCGCAGCCGTGGACGGCCTACAACGCCGCGCAGGTCCACGAGGGCGAGCTGTTCGCCGTGCTGCTGAGGGAACTCTGCGACACCGTGGCGCAGCCGCCCCAACTCATGGGCCGGCCCCGCATGCCGCTCTCCGACATGCTCTACGGCATGGGCCTCAAGGTCTACTCGAACCGCAGCACTCGGCGGGCGATGTCGGAGTTGCGCGATGCCGTCGCGGCAGGCCGCATGGCGGCGGAGCCGTCGTACTCCACGCCCATCCGGTACTTCGGGGCCCCGGGCGTAACGTCGGTGCTGCGCGACCTCATCGCCGCCAGCGCCCTCCCCCTCCGCGACATCGAGGTGGACTTCGCCATCGACTCCTCGGGGTTCGCGTCCACCGCCTACAACCGCTGGTTCGATCACAAGTGGGGCGCCTCGAAGAAGGAGGCGCGGTGGGTGAAGTTGCACGTCATGTGCGGGGTGCGGACCAACATCATCACCGTGGCCGACGCCACGGCGGCGCAGTCGGCAGACGCGCCGTACCTGCCGGAGTTCGTCCGAGCGACCGCCGAGCACTTCCAGATACGCGAGCTGTCGGCGGACATGGCGTATTCCAGCCTGAAGAACCTCCACGCCGTCGAGGACGCGGGCGGCACGGCCTACATCCCCTTCAAGAAGAACTCGGTGGCGAAGCAGAGGGGCAAACGCGCCGATGCCCTGTGGGCGAAGATGTACCACCTCTTCACCCTCCACGAGGCCGAGTTCAACCGCCACTACCACAAGCGCTCCAACGTCGAGACCGTCTTCCACATGATGAAGGCCAAGTTCGGCGACGTGGTACGCGCCAAGACCCCCACCGCTCAGGTGAACGAAGTGCTCGTGAAGGCGCTGTGCCACAACATCTGCGTGCTCATCCACTCCATCTACGCCCTAGGCGTCTCCCCGGCGTTCGGCCCGACTTTTGCACCAGGATCAGCCGCTGGTGCAAAAGTCCTCGCCGCATAGGACTTCTTCACCAAAGCCACCTCGCGCTCGATTTCATGCGTGTTGGCCTGGTAGCGCGAGTAGCCGAACGGGTCGCCGACGTTGTTCGCGGCGAACGCCAGCAGCGGGTAAAGCGCGGAGTAGTCGAACTTCTGGTTGACCGGGTAGCCGGCGGAGAACGGGCCCACGAGTTCGAACCCCGAGAGGACCTCGTGCACGCGCCGGTCCAGTTCTTCCTGGCTCACGGGGCTGCCTGCTTCCTCCCCGCCTACCCCAGCGCCTGCGCAATGTTGGCGGTGAACTCCGCGCGGGTCTCTTCGACCTTGCGCTTGATCGCGGCGTTGCCCATGGACGCCAGCTTGCCGTACAGGTTGAACTCGATCGCGTAGGCCACCTGCGTCCCGCCGGTGGGCGCCTCGGACAGCTCTGCGGCCAGCCGCTTGATCTGCAGCCGGTTGCCCATGCGGTCCTTGCCCTCGCCCGACGCGGCGATGCGCCGGCCCTCCTCCACCTCGTCGACGTTCATATTGACGTCCATCGCGACCTTGAAGGGCCCGACACGCTGCGTCATCCGCAGCCGGTAGCTCGTGTCGCTCAGGCGCGTGATCTCCTCGCAGCCCGGCAGGCACTTGCCCACTCTGGACAAGTCCCAGAAGAACTCCCACGTTTCGGCGGGGGAGGACGGCGCCACGAAGCTGTCGGCGACTTCCATCAGCGGTCACGCTTGGCGAGGGACTCCACGGCGCGCAGTATACCGGCGTACCCGGTGCACCGGCAGATGTTGCCGCCCATGTAGCGCATGATCTCCTCGCGCGTCGGGTCCGGGTTCTCGTCGAGCAGCGCTTTCGTCAGCAGCTCCATGCCCGGCGTGCAGTAGCCGCACTGGAGTCCGAAGTGGTCGACGAACGCCTGCTGGATGGGGTGCAGGCCCTCCTCGGGAGTCAGTCCCTCGATGGTGACGACCTCCCGCCCCTCGACCTGTCCGGCGAGCAGGCTGCACGCGCTGGCGGCCCGGCCGTCGAGCAGCACGGTGCATGCGCCGCAGACGCCGCTGTGGCAGAAGTCCTTCACGCCCTTCAGTCCAAGGCGCTCCCGCAGCGCGTCCAGCAGCGTGGTGGACGGCGGAACGTCGAGACTTCGCGGTTCGCCGTTGACGGTGAGGTTCACCAGCACGAGCTACGCCTCCTCCCGCGCGTCGAGCGCCGCGAGCACCTTGTGCGGCAGCAGCGGCGCCTCGTGGAGCAGAACGCCCGTGGCGTCGTACACCGCGTTCAGCACCGCGCCGGGCACGACGACCGCGCCTATCTCGCCCATCCCCTTGGCGCCGAACGGGCCTTCCTCGAACGGATGGTCCACCAGCCGGGGGGCGTACTCCGGCATCGTTTCCATCGTCGGCAGGGGGTAGTCGAGCAGCGCGGCGTTCAGGAGCTGGCCGCCGTCGTCCCACACCATCTGCTCGAAGAGCGTGGGCCCGATCTCCTGACCCATGCCCCCTTCGAGCTGCGTTTCGATGGAGAGCGGGTTCACCGCCGTGCCGGTCGTCGCGGCGGAGGCGACCTTCACCACCCGCACCTGCCCCGTTTCGGCGTCGATCTCGACCTCCGCCGCGCACGATGCGAACGTCCAGAACGTCGACGCTATCGGGTAGTCGTTCCCGTCGGGAGCTCGGTACGTTCCGCCCACCACGCATTCGCCGGTGGCGGCGATGGGCGCGCCGACCCGTTGGACCAGTTCGGGCAGGGTGATGAGGGGGCCTGCGCCGTCTGACGCGGCCACGCCCTCGCCAGTGAGCGCCAGGCCGGACGCTTCGCGCTCGAGCAGTTGCGAGGCCGCCTGCAGGACCTGCCGGCGGACTTCGCCGGCGGCCTCCACGACCGCGACGCCCATGTGGTAGGTCGACCGGCTCGCCGTGGTGGAGCTGTCCACGGGGACGCGTCCGGTGTCGCTGTGCACGATGCGGATGGAGTCGAGGCCCACGCCGAGGGCGTCGCCGGCCAGTTGCGCCATTGTCGTGTCCGACCCCTGGCCGATGTTCACGGTGCCGATGCGCGTCTCGAATACGCCGTCGTCGCCGAGCGCGATTTCGGCGCTGTTCTCGGACATGCGTCGGGGCGGGGTGAGCGTGTACTTGATGGTGCACGAGACCCCGCGACCGCGCAGCGTCTTGCCGTCCGGCGATGGCGCGAGCGGCTCGTCCCACCCGATGGCGTCGGCGGCCTTGTCGAGGCACTCGTGCGCGTGGGCCGAGCGGAGGTAGTCGCCGGTGATGTGGATGTCGCCGTCGCGCACGAGGTTCTTGCGGCGGATCTCGAGCCGGTCGATGCCGAGGTCGCGCGCGATGCGGTCGAGCTGGGCCTCGTACGACATGGTGTGCTGGGTGGTGGGGAGCCCCCGGTAGGGCGCGGACGGCGGCTTGTTGGTGTAGACGGCGTAGCAGTCGACGCGGGCGTGGGGAAGCTTGTAGGGGCCCGTGGCGACCTTGAGGGTGTTGTTCGCGCTGCGGGCGCCGCTGATGGCGTACGCGCCCACGTCGACGTAGAACGTGTTGTGGCGCGCGACGATCGTGCCGTCGCGCTTCACACCGGTCTTCATCCGGTTCGCGTACGCGGGGCGGATGTAGGTCTGGAACGTCTCCTCCTGCGAGAGGATGTAGCGCACGGGGCGGCCCGCGAGTTTCGCGGCCGCCGTGATGACGCACTCGATGCGGTCGCGGCTCTTGCTGCCGAACCCTCCGCCGACGTACGGGACGATGACGCGCGCCGGCATGCCGAAGATGCGCTCGAGTTCGCGGCTCAACGGGAACGGCGACTGGCAGTTCGTCCACACCGTGATATGCCCGTCCTCCACCTGCGCGATGACCGCGTGCAGGTCGAGCGCGCAGTGCTGCACCGGCGGCGCGGAGAACTCGTCCTCGTACACGAGGTCCGCCTCGGCGAACCCCGCCTCTACATCGCCCCGTGCGAGCGTCGCCCGGTGGCAGATGTTGGTGCCCTCGACCGGCTGCAACTCCGGCGCGATGGGGAAGAACTCCTCGTGCACGCGGGGCGCTCCCTCCGCCAGCGCAGCGGCTGCGTTCATCACCGCCGGCAACTCGTCGTATTCGACGTCGACGAGTTCCGCGGCGGCCTCGGCGGTTTGCGGGTCCTCGGCGACGACGACGGCGACGATGTCGCCCTGATGGCGCACCTTGTCGAGCGCGACCAGCGGAGCGTCGCGGTAGACGAAGCCGTACAGCTCCTTCACGTCCGGGTCGGCGCGCACCTCGTCGCGGGTGAGCACGCAGACGACGCCGGGCATCGCGCGGGCTTCCGACGCGTCGATGCTCACGATGCGGGCATGGGGCAGGGGGCTGCGCACGACCTTCGCGTGGGCCATGCCCGGCACGACGATGTCGCCCATGTACTCGACGCGGCCCGCCGCCTTGTCCGCGGCTTCCAGCGACGGCATCGACCTGCCGACGAGGCGAGTTACCGGGTTGCTCGTTGCAGCGCACATGTCAACGCCCGCTCCACCATCACTCTCATCACTCTGCGCTTGTACCAAACGGGGCCGCGGAGGTCATCGATGGGATCGGTCTCCTCCGCCGCCGCGGCGGCGACCTCCGCCACGCGCGACGCGGGATCCGGCTCGCCGACGAGTCCACCGGCGGCCTGCGCGACGATGGGCACAGGCCCCGCCGCGCCCATAACGATGCGCGCCGAGGCGCACGCCCCCGAGGACGGGTTCACCGTAACCAGCGCGGAGGCGTTCGCCACCGGCTTGTTCTCCGGCGAGCCGACGGTGAACTTCATATGGCTGCCGCCGGCGCCCGGGCCCGGATGCGGCGCGTCGACGCCGATCACCAGTTCGCCCGCCGCTAGAGCCGGCTCGTACGGGCCCAGGTAAAACTCCTCGATCGGCGTCGAGCGCTCGCCCTGCGGGCCCGCGATGCGCACCGTCGCCCCGTAGGCCGTCAGCGCGGTCGGCGTGTCCGTCTGCGGCTCCGCATAAGCCACGGCGCCGCCGACCGTCGCGACGTTGCGGACGCGCACGTTGGCCACCTGCGAGGCGGCCTCCGCCAGCAGCCCGAAGTCGCGCCGCACGCCGGCGTTCAGTTCCAGTTCCCGGATGCGCGTGAGCGCTCCTATGCGCAGGCCGCCGTCCTGCTCGACGCCGCTCAATCCGTCGATGGCGCCGATGTCGACGACGTACACGGGGCGAACGACGCCGAGTTCGAGCATCACCACCGCGGCGCTGCCGCCTCCCAGCACCAGCGCGTTCTCCCCGTGCTCGGCGAGGAAGGCCGTCGCTTCGGCGACGGTGGAGGGGCGGACGTACTCGAACGGTTGCACGGTGCTAGCGCGCCTTCCGGATGACGTCTTCCGCGAAGCTGGCGAGGTATTCCTTACGGGCCTCCAGCGTCGTGGGCAGGTTGTAGAACGTTATCCCAACGTAGCCGACGCCCTGCCCGGTCATGCGGTCGAACTGCTCTAGGCAGTCGCCGGCGTTGCCGGTAACCGCCCAATCGTCGACCCGTGAGTCGCTCTCGATGTTGATCCGCACCATCGTGTCCTCCTGCATGTTCCACGTGCTGTACATGCGGTAGGAGGATTCGGCGGCGGCCTGGGCCTCCGCGGCGGCGGTTTCGCGGTCTTTCGCGAACGCCACGCCGCGCGACACCGACACGTTCCCTGCGGGCCGCCCGGCCCGCTCGTCGTGGTAGGCGGCTATGAGCGCAGGGAGGTCGTCGAACCCCACCTGCGGGGCGATGTAGCAGGCGTCGGCGATGCGGGCCGCGCGCCGGACGGCGCCGTCGCTCTGGCAGGCGATCCAGATGGGGGGATGCGGCTGCTGGACGGGAAGGAAGCCCATGCGCGCGCCGTGGAGCGTCCAGTAGCGCCCCTCGTGGTCGACCTCCTCGCCGGACCAGAGGCGCTTCATCAACTCGATCGACTCGGTAAGCCGGGGCGCGCGGTCCTTGCGGGTCGCGCCGACGGCCTCGAGCTCCGTTTCGCGGTAGCCGATGCCGACGCCGAGCGTGAAGCGCCCCCGGCAGATGTGGTCGAGCGTGGCGGCGTCTTCGGCGATTTGGACAGGATTGTGGAGCGGGAGCAGGACGATGCCGGTTAGGAGGCGCATATCGCCGGTCTCGGGCGCCAGCCGGGCGAGCACCTGGAAGGGCTGCGGCCAGATGGTGGGGTGCGACACCCAGTGCTGGGGCATGGTGACCGCCGAGAACCCGGTGTCGCGGGCGACGTGGCAGATTTCCACGAGGTCGTCGATCTGCTCGTACAGCGGGCGCGTGCGGTCGGTGAGGAATGAGCGCAGGTAGAGGCCGAACTCCATGAAAGCTCCGGTGGGTGCAGGTCGGCAGAGAGCCTATCAGAGCGCCCCGCCCGCTGGCGAGATGCCGCGACTTCAGCCGTTCGGCGGCAGGACGCGGGCTTGAATCGCTACTTCACTCCGACAGGAACGACCGCACGGCGGCGGCGTAGGCGTCGGGCTGCTCGAGATGGACCCAGTGCCCGCCTCCCGGAATCTCGACGAGGCGGCAGTCGGGGATGGCGGCCTGCATCCGAACGGCGACGTCATGCCGCAGCAGCGTGCTGTCGGCACCCCGAACGATGAGCGTCGGAACGCTCACCAGCGGGAGCTGCTCCCACACGTCGGGGCGGTCGTACTGCGTAACGACGTCGCGGCTGCGCTTCCAGGTGTAGTCGCCGTCGGCGGTCTGGACCGCGAGCGCCCCGACGTTCCGGCGCAACTCCTCGTCGCTCGCGTTGGGCTGGCGCGAGCGCAGACGCTCGACGACGGCCTCGAAGTCGGGGTACACGTCGGACTCGCCCTTGTAGCGGGAGATCATCGCGACCGAGCCGGGGTTGTAGGAGTCCGGGTCCATGTCGGTGATGATCAGGCGCGACGCGGCGCCGGGATGCTGCGCGATGTACATCCACGCGTTCTTGCTGCCCGCCGAGTGCCCGATGAGGGTCGCGCCGGTGAGCCCGAGCGCGTCGATGACGTCCTTCGTTTCGGCGACGTAGTCGGCCAGCCGGTACGACTCGGCGCGGGGGCTGTCGCCGTGCCCCCGGTGGTCCAGCGCCACGACGTGAAAGTCGTCGCGCATCGACTCGGCGAACGTGGCCCAGAGGGCGGCGGAGTCCTGCAGTCCGTGCAGGAGCAGCAGGGGCGGCGCGTCGGGGTTTCCCCAGTCGAGGTAGCGCAGGTCGAGTCCGTGCGCGCGGACAGTGCGGGAGGCGGGGGGCGTGGTCATGGCGAGAGGCTCCGATTGATAGTTGGCGTGCGCGAGGGTAGGGAGGGCGGGGCGGACGCGTCAACCGTGGGGGCACCGGGAGCAGCTGCTCCCGCAAGCTCTCTTAGAACCGAGGGCGTCCCCTCCCGTCAGCGTCGGGGGACTTCCCGCACTTCCCCGGGCTGAACACTGTTGATGGTGGCGCGAATGTCTGCAGTCTGCGAGCGCACTATCGGCCAACGGGGATCCATGAGCACCACGATTCCGATACGCCTACCGGAGATATTCTGCTGATGCCGGATGTTCTGGTCGGTGGTGATCAGCAATTCGTAGCCCTCACGCTCGGCGTAGTCCAGCAAGTCTCCGTTGCTTATTCGCGCCCATCCTCTCTCGTAAGCCGTATCTACGTCGTGTTCCGCCAGTTGTTCGCGAAGCGGCTTGGGCGTGCCGTTGTCAAACAGCAGTTTCATGTTTGAGGTCAGCCAGTAGGCTCGATTCCAGGTGTGTGAGCACCGCTCTGACCTGCCATTCCTCCACTCCGGGGAACCAGTCAAGGAACTCCCCAATAGTGGCTCCGGCCTCAAGATTGGCGAACAAGTGCGAGAGAGGAACCCTCGTGTTGGTGAAGACCCATGCGCCGCTGACTCTGCCGGGTACCTGCTCCACGGCTGAGCAAGTCGACCAGTCCATCATGGCTTCACCTCCCACGGCGACAGGGCCGTCACCTTATTGTCCGTGCGCTCGCCGGCCCTGGCAACTCCCTACGTCACCGTGACCGGGTGGGGGACGGCGGCCCAGAACTCGTAGCCGCGCTCGTTCCACTTCATGGCGTCGGGGGTGGGCTGCGTGTTGCCTGCCATGTCGGAGGCCCGCATCGTGATGGTGTGCTCGCCGCGCGGTGCGTTCCAGATGAACTCCCAGCGGCAGCCGCCGAGAGGGATGTTGGGCTCCTGTATCGTGGCGTCGGCCCACGTCTCGCCGCCGTCGAGGCTGTACTCGACGCGGGCGATGCAGCCGTGCCCGGACCATGCGAAGCCCCGGACGGCCTGCTCGCCGGCCCGCAGCACGCCGGGCCACGCCATGGCGATGCCGGAGCGGACGGGGGTCGTGGTGAGCACGGGGCCCCACGCCGGGGGCTCGGCGGGCCAGCTGGGACCTTCGAGCACGTACTCCTCCGTGTTGCGCATCACATGGATGGGCTTCTCGTCGACGAATATCTTGCCGACCCACTTGATGGAGTTGACGCCGACCCAGCCCGGCACGACGACGCGCGCCGGGTAGCCGTGGTCGGGAGGCAGCAGGTCGCCGTTCATCGCGTAGGCGACGATGGTGTCGGGCTCCATCGCCTTGGCGACGGGCATGGGGCGCTCGACCGCCGCCTGGTCGAGTCCGGTGGGCATCACGTCGACGGCGGAGTCCTTGACTCCGGCGCGTTCGAGGATCTCGCGCAGCGGCACGCCGGTCCACTCCGCCACGGCGTAGGAGCCGTACCGCCACGGGCGTCCCTTGGGCATCTCCCCCTGGTATTCCTTGAAGAAGATGCGGCCGTTGCCGGCGCACTCGATGAAGCGGGTGACGGTTGTGGACGGCATACGGAGCAGCTCGTCGTAGCCGATGCTCAGGGGATTCTTCACGCCGGGGCCCTCGACGCTCAGCCGCCACGTCGCGGCGTCGATGATGGGCGTCGGGCCGTGGTTGCGGACGTACCAGAGGGACGCGGGGGTGAGGTAGCCGCGTCCGTACAGGTGCTCCCACCGCGTCTCGACGCACACGTCGTGGTGGAAGAAGAGTTCGTCGGGCGTGGGCTTGACGTGAGTCCCGGGCGGGGTCGGCTTCTCCAGGGTCATTGCGGCGCTCCTCCTGGGGTGTTCATGGCTAAGGACATAAAGAAGCCCCGCGACGCGCTTGGCGTCACGGGGCGAAAGGCAGCGAAGAGGGGCGGAGCATTCGACATGCCCCGCTGCTACAGGTGCAACAACACGTACATGCGCAAGCTGCGGTCACCTGCATCTCTCCGGGGTTGAGGACTGCGATTCGGGCGAACCCTAAATTCCGCACGGCGGCGGTGTCAAGGGTTGCGGCCATTGGATGATCCATCCCGGCCATGTCCCGTGTAGGGCTTGCGCGGGCTAAGGCCGCGCGGGTTGCCGCGCGCCCCGTGGGCGCGTAGCATCCGCCGCGCCGTTATGAAGCCCTTTCTCCTGCACGAACCCACCACCGTTGACGAGGCCGTGGCGCTCCTCGCCGAAAGCGGCGGCGACGCAAAGCTCTACGCGGGCGGCACCGAACTGCTCCTCGCCATGAAGGCCGGCGTCCTGTCGTATGGCGCGCTCGTCAACGTCAAGACCATCCCCGGCTTCGACGCCATCACGCTCGACGGCGGCGAACTCGTCATCGGCGCAGCCGCGACCCACGCGGCGGTTGAGCACAGCCCCCTCGTACTCGACGGGCTCCCGCTCCTCGCCGACGTCGAACGCCGGGTCGCCAACGTCCGCGTTCGGAACGTGGGCACGCTGGCGGGGAACCTCTGTTTCGCCGACCCTCACTCCGACCCCGCCACCCTGCTGCTCGTGCTGAATGCGACCCTCACCGCCGCGGGGCCGCACGGCGTGCGGAGCGTCGCCATCGCCGACCTCCAACTCGGCCCCTACGAGACTTCCCTCGCCGAGGACGAACTCGTCCTCGACATCCGCATCCCCCCGCCGCCGGCGGGAATGCGGGCGGCCTACGTGAAGTTCGGCCATCACCACCGGCCGACTCTCGGCGTGGCCGCCGCGCTCGTGGTGGAGGGCGGCGTCATTGCGGACGCCCGTCTCGCTCTCGGCTGCGTGGGGCCGGTCGCGTCCCGTCTGGCCCGCTCGGAAGACGCGCTGCGCGGAGCGCCCGTCGCCGCGTTCACCGAGGACTCGCCGGCAGTCCGCGAAGCCGCCCGGCTCGCAGCGGAGGACGCCGACGCCATCGACGACCTGCACGGCTCGGCGGAGTACAAGGAGCACCTCGCCGGCGTGTTCGTGGAGCGCGCGCTTCGCGAGGCGCTGGCCTCCAATGGAGGCGGAGGAGGGGGGCAGCCGTGAACGCGCAGTCCCAGGCCATGGCCATCGCGTTCGAACTGAACGGGCGGCCGGTGGAGACCACGGTCGCGCCGGAGGTCGCGCTCATCGATATGTTGCGCGACACGTTCGAGTTGCGAGGCGCCAAGCGCTCGTGCGACATGCAGGTGTGCGGCGCCTGCGCCGTGCTGCTCAACGGCAAGCCCGTGAGCGCCTGCACCGTGCCCGCGTTCGAGGCGCGCGGCAAGTCCGTCCTCACCGTCGAGGGCCTGGCCGCCGACCCCGACTCCCGGCCTCTCGTCGAGGCGTTCGTCGACTGCGCCGCGTTCCAGTGCGGCTACTGCACGCCGGGCATGCTCCTCACTGCGAAGTCGCTCCTCGACGTCCGCCCCGATGTTGCGGAAGAGGAAGTGAAGGAGCACATGCGCGGCAACCTCTGCCGGTGCACCGGCTACAAGAAGAT
Source organism: Dehalococcoidia bacterium (assembly GCA_034421335.1). Lineage (GTDB taxonomy): Bacteria > Chloroflexota > Dehalococcoidia > Lucifugimonadales > Australimonadaceae > S5-327. Next base: position 17,340 of record DAOUKL010000091.1, read on the forward strand.
CGTGGAGGCCGTCATGCAGGCGGCGGGAGGCGGAGCATGACCAGCGCGCCCAGTCCCAACCGCGAGTTCCGCACGGTCGGACAGGCCGTCCGGCGCGTCGACGCCGACGACAAGCTGTCGGGGCGGGCGCAGTTCACCGGCGACCTGCAGATAGCGGGAATGGCCTACGCCAAGCTCGTGACCAGCCCGCTGCCCCACGCCCGCATACTCAGCGTCGACGCCTCCGCGGCGCGGGCGCTGCCCGGCGTCTACGCCGTCGTGACCGCCGCCGAACTCGTCGACATGGAGACCCACTACGGCTCGGACAAAAAGGACCGCCCCGTCGTCGCCATCGACAAAGCGCGCTTCCAGGGCGAGCCCGTCGCCGCCGTCGCCGCCGTCGACCTCGTCACCGCGGAGGCCGCCGTCGAACTCGTCCACGTCGAGTACGAGGAGCTGCCCGTCGTCACGGGGATCGACGGCGCGCTCGACCCCGGCGCCGAGCCTATCCACGAGTCCAACCTGTGCCACGAATACGGCTACGAGTGGGGCGACGTGGACGCGGCGCTCGCCTCGTGCGACCGCGTGTTCGAGGACACCTTCACCTTCCCCATGGTCTACCACTACGCCATGGAGCCCCACGCCTGCATCGCAAGCTACGAGCCCGACCGCATCCGGCTGTGGACTTCCGCCCAGCACCCGTTCCTCGTTCGCGCGGAGATTGCGCGGTTGTTCCGGCGGCAGCTCGACCAGGTGCAGGTCGTCTCGCCGTTCGTCGGCGGCGGGTACGGCAGCAAGTCGTACACGAAGATCGAGCCCGTCGTCGTCGCGCTCAGCCGCGAAGCCGGACGCCCGGTGCGCCTCGCGCTGACCGTCGAGGAGGCCATGCGCACCGTCCGGCGGCACGCCGCGCGCGCGACCATCCGCACCGGCGTCAGCAACGACGGGACCATCATCGCCCGCGATTGCGTCGCCTACGTGGACACCGGCGGCTACACCGACAACGGCGTGCGTGTAACCGAACGCATCGCCGACCGCATGCCCGGCCCCTACAAGATTCCTCACCTCCGCGCCAAGTCCTACGGCGTCTTCACCAACAGCACTCCCGCAGGCTCGTACCGCTCCATCGGCGGCCCGCAGGCCGTCTGGGCCGGGGAGTCCCAGATCGACGTCATCGCCGACGCTCTCGGCGTCGACCCCGTGGAGTTCCGCATCAAGAACCTCGTGCCGCCGGGCGAGGAGGTGCGGCGCGGCAAGCGCCCCATCGAGGGCGACCTGGCGCCGTCCCTGCGGCGCGTGGCGGAGGAGTTCGGCTGGAGCGGCTACGCTCCCGCTCCGACGCCGCCCGGCGTGAAGCGCGGCATCGGCTTCGCCTGCAGCGTAACCAACTCCGGCGCCAGCCCCACCTCGACCTCAATCGTCCGCTTCCACGCCGACGGCAGCGCCACCGTTTACATGGGCAGCGCCGAGATGGGGCAGGGCTCCCGCTCCGCCATGGCCCAGATCGCCGCCGAGGAGCTCCGCATCCCCTACGAGAAAGTCCGCGTCGTCGGCTCCGACACCGAGGCCGTTCCGTTCGACCGCTCCACCGGCTCCAGCCGCTCGACCACCCTCATGGGCCTCGCCGTTCACGACGCCGCAATAGACGTCCGCGAGCAAGTGCTCCGGCTCGCCGCCGAGTACTTCGAGACGTTCCCCGAACAGCTCGAAGCGGAAGACGAGCGGGTTGCGTTCAAGGGCGAGACCGTAACCTTCGCCGCGCTGGTGCGCGACATGTTCGGCGGCTCCGGCGGCGAACTCATCGGCAGGGGCTACGTGACGCCCAAGCATCCCGCCGGCAAGCTGCGCATGGACCCCGTCTTCTGGGAGGTCAGCATCGGCGCCGCCGAGATCGAGGTGGACACCACGACCGGCGAACTCCGCATCCTCCGCTACTACTCCGCCTCCGACCCCGGCAAGGCCATCAATCCCAAGCAGGTCGAGGGTCAGGACGAGGGGGCTGCGATGCAGGCCATGGGCCACACTCTCTTCGAGGAGATGCTCTACGACGAGGGGCAGCTGCTCAACCCCAACATGATCGACTACCGCGTGCCCACCTTCACCGACCTGCCGGACGTTTTCGAGACCGTACTCATCGAGAGCGGCGACGGGCCTGGCCCCTACGGCGCCAAGGGGGTGGGGGAGGGCGGCATCGTCGCCGTGGCCCCCGCGGTCGCCAACGCGCTCTTCAACGCCACGGGAGTCCGCATCACCGAGCTGCCGCTCACCCCTGAGCGCGTCTGGCGCGCTCTCCGCGACGTCTAGCGCCTTCCCCTGATCCTTCGCCGTCTCGAGGGGGGAGAACGGTCACGCGCTTCGCGCACTAGGTTGCGAGCTTCCCGCCTTCGCGGGCGACGGGGCGTGTGGTCCCCGGGGCGCGACACGCGGCCCTTGACAGCCCGCCTTGCCCTCGGCAAGCCTTAGCCCATGGCCGATTCCCTCGCCGACCAGGATGTCGACGCTCTCGTAAGCGTCATCGAATCGCTCCAGGAGCGCATCAGGCGCGACGGCGGCGTCATCGGCGCGAACGAGATACGCACGCGCACGGCGCTCATCGACCCGCTGTTCAACGCCCTCGGCTGGAACACCGCCGACCCCGCGATGGTCATCCCTGAGTACGCCGCCGGGGGCGGCGCGGCCGACTACGCGCTGCTCAAGGTCTTGCCGGAGGACGGCTCGCCCGTCATCGCCTTCATCGAAGCTAAGCGGCTGGGCGAGCCGCTGGAAGGCCATCGCGCCCAGATGCTCACTTACGCCAACATGGAGGGCGTCAGGTACGTTGGCCTCACCAACGGCGACCGCTGGGAACTCTACGACGTCTTCAAGGAAGCCCGGCTGGACGAGCGGCGCATCCTCGACGTCTCCCTACGCCGGGAGTCCGCCTTCGACTGCGCCGTCAAGCTCCTGCCGCTCGCATGGCCGGGCCTCGAAACCGGGGAGGCGTTCTCCTCACAGAACGCGCAGAGGCTCCTCAATCAAGCGATTCAAGCCAGCGCTGCGCCCTCTGTCGTCGCCCTGCTAATCGACCGAGGCGCAGGTCTGAGCGCGTGGAATGACCAAGGCGGGACGCCTCTGCATCTCGCTGCCCGCGACAGCTCGAATCCTGAGGTCGTCGCGCTGCTCATTGACCGGGCGGCGGACATCACGGCGACGACTCAGGGCGGCCGGACGCCCCTGCACGCTGCTGCCAGTGGCAATCCAAATCCTGAGGCAATCGCTCTGTTGATCGACAGGGGCGCGGACATCATGGCAACGGACGAGAACGGCTGGACGCCCCTGCACGACGCTGCCAACGGCAACTCAAACCCTGAGGTAGTTGCTCTGTTGATCGATCAAGGCGCAGGCGTTGCAGCGGCAACTAACTTCGGTGTTACGCCTCTGCATCTCGCCGCTGGGAACAATCCGAACCCTGAAGTAGTTTCATTACTACTCAAGAGGGGCGTAGACATCGAGACAAGAGGTAACCTCGGTACGCCTCTGCACGCCGCTGCTCAAAACTCAAACCCTGAAGTGGTCAGGCTACTGATCGACCGGGGCGCGGACACCACGGCAAAGGATAGCCAAGGCTTTACGCCTCTGCATCTTGCTGCCTGGTTCAACTCGAATCCTGAGGTAGTCTCACTGTTGCTCGACCACGGCGCGGACGTTACGGCAGTGGATAGCCTCGGCTTCACGCCTCTTGATTACGCTCTTCGCGACTCAAAATCGGAAGTAATCGCACTGCTGATTGACCGAGGCGCAGGTCTCGGCGCGTGGAATGACCAAGTCAAGACGCCCTACACTCGCTAGCGGCAGCGAGTAAGGACACCCGAATTATCGAGGAACTGCTCAACAGAGGCGCAGACATCGCGGCAACGACACAGAATGGCCGGACACCCCTGCATTTCGCTGCTCAAAACTCAAACCCCAGCATAATCGCACTGCTGCTCAACCGAGGCGCAGACATCATGGCAACGGACAAGGGCGGCTGGACACCCCTGCACATCGCTGCTCAAAACTCAAACCGCAACGTAATTGCGCTGCTACTCAAGCGAGGCGCAGATGTCGCGGCAGCGGATCAGCGCAGTTTGACGCCCCTGCACGTCGCTGCTCGCTACAATTCAAACCTTGAGGTGGTCGCACTCCTGCTTGACATGGGTGCAGACATCGCGGCAACAGACGAGAACGGCTCGACGCCTCTACACGTCGCCGTTCTCCACAGATCAGATGCTGAGGCCATCGAACTGCTGCTCGACCGTGGCGCGGACATCGCGGCAGCAGATGAAGATGGCTGGACACCCCTGCATTCCGCCGCTGATGGCCAGTTCGATACTGAGGTAGTCGCGCTACTGCTCAAGCGGGGCGCAGACCCCGCAGCGTGTACGTTTGACGGCAAGACCGCCTATCAGGTAGCGAAGGAGGGAGGCGCCAGCGAGGAAGTGCTCCGCCTATTGCGTGGGTGAGGTAGGTACCGGCTCAATGCTTCCATAGCTGCGTGCCGCCCTGGATTCGGGGGCGAGATTCCCGCCTGCGCGGGAATGACGGGCGCGCCCTCTCTGCCGGCCCTTCCCCCTCGGGGGGAGAACGGTCAGGGCGCCCGGCAGGGCGTAAACCCTCACCCCAGCCCTCCCCCGACTTCGGGGGAGGGGGTCAGACGCGCCTCCGGGCGCTTGCCCTCTCTGCCCCTTCGGGGCATCTCCCCCTCGGGGGGAGAACGGGCCAGGGCGCCCTGGCGGGCGCAAGCCCTCACCCCGGCCCTTCCCCGACTTCGGGGGAGGGGGCCGGATGCGCGTTCGCGCTTGCCCTCTCTGCCCCTTCGGGGCATCTCCCCCTCAGGGGGAGACGCGCCGTTCTTGACAGGACGCCTGTGCGGGCCTTAGCCTATTGTTGACCTAATGAATCGACAATTGCCCGCTGAACGCCCGTTTATGACCAACCGAGCCCTCGAAGAAATCGCCGGACAGTCCTACCAGTACGGCTGGACGACTGACGTTGAAAGCGAGGCTGCGCCGCCGGGGCTCAGCGAGGATATCGTCCGCTGGATCTCCGCCAAGAAGGGCGAACCCGAATGGCTCCTCGACTGGCGGCTCCGCGCGTACCGCCACTTCGTCCGGCTGCTCGACGATGAGCGCTCGCCGACGTGGGCCAACGTTCACCACCCGCCCATCGACTACCAGGCGATCACCTACTACGCGGCGCCCAAGCCGAAACTCGAACTCGAAAGCCTCGACCAGGTCGACGAGGAGATACTCCGCACCTACGAGAAGCTCGGCATACCCCTCGAAGAGCAGAAGCGGCTCGCAGGCGTCGCCGTCGACGCCATCTTCGACAGCGTCAGCGTCGCCACCACCGCGAAGGACACCCTCGCAAAGTACGGCGTCATCTTCTCCTCCGTCTCGGAGGCGGTGAAGGAGCACCCCGAGCTCGTGCGGAAGTACCTGGGCTCCGTCGTGCCCCACAGCGACAACTTCTACGCCGCCCTCAACTCTGCCGTCTTCTCCGACGGCTCTTTCGTCTACATCCCGCCGGGCGTCCGGTGCCCCCTCGAACTCTCCACGTACTTCCGCATCAACGCCGAGGGCTCCGGCCAGTTCGAGCGCACCCTCATCATCGCCGACAAGGGCTCCTACGTGAGCTACCTGGAGGGCTGCTCGGCCCCCATGCGCGACGAGAACCAGCTCCACGCGGCAGTCGTGGAACTCGTCGCTCTCGACGACGCCGAGATCAAGTACTCGACCATTCAGAACTGGTACCCCGGCGACGAGAACGGGAAGGGCGGCATCTACAACTTCGTGACCAAGCGCGGCAAGTGCGCCGGCGTCCGCTCCAAGATCTCGTGGACGCAGGTCGAGACCGGCTCGGCCATCACCTGGAAGTATCCCAGCGTCCTCCTGCAGGGCGACGGCTCCACCGGCGAGTTCTACTCCGTCGCGCTCGCCAAGGGACGCCAGCAGGCCGACACCGGCACGAAGATGA
>DAOUKL010000092.1:0-5082 GCA_034421335.1 Dehalococcoidia bacterium
CGTTCAAGCGCGCGCACGCCCGGCAGGCCCAGCATGCGCTCCGGCGCTTGCAGGAGGCCGCCGTTTCGGACGGCGCCAACGTGTTCGATGCGCTCCTCGAAACGGTCGAGCACGCCACGGTCGGCCAGGTTACGCACGCGCTGTGGGAGGTCTGGGGGCGCTTCCGGCCCAGCATGTAGGCGCGCTGCGTGCGCTCGGCCCTCTCTGCCCTTCGGGCATCTCCCCCAGAGGGAGAAATCAGAGGCGCTGCTCGACAACGTGCGCCCGCAGTTGGTAAAAGGTTCGCCGCAAACCATAGGGCCGTCGCGGTCGTAGATAAGAGTGATGACAGCACACGGCGCCGGCCCGGCGGTGAACGGCGTGGCTTCCAGCACCTCATCGGACGTAGAACTCGCCCTTGGCGTCGCCGCCGGCGACGCCGACGCGCTGGAGGAGCTCTACAACCGCTATAGCCACTCGGTGTTCAGCATGGCGTACAGCCTGCTGAAGGACCACGCCGCGGCGGAAGACGCGACGCAGGAGATATTCCTCGCCCTGTGGTCGCGGGCCGGCGGGTTCAGCCCGGAGCGGGGAGTGTTCCGGCACTGGTTCCTGCACCTGGCCCACAACCGGGTGATCGACGAACTCCGCAGGCGGCGGCGCGCCGCGCAACTCGACGCCAACAAGTCGCCCGACGACGTCGAGCCGGGACTGGCCGCGTCCGCCGACACGGCGGACGAAGCGATCAACACGGTGCTGTTCGGCGCCGCGGGCGAGGCCTTGAAGGCGCTCCCCGAGGAGCAGCGCATAGCCGTCGTCATGGCGTACATCGAGGGCGCCACGCAGCAGGAAATCGCCAGACGCACCGGGGCGCCCCTCGGCACCGTGAAGACCCGCCTGCGCCTCGGAATCTGCAAGTTGAGGGAGGCGATGACCGGCCATTCCGCCGCCATGAACGCCCGGCGGCGCGAAGGCGGCGGCATGTGATGGACGCGATAGAGGAACTGCTCCCGGCTTACGCGCTGAACGCGCTGAGCGAGGAAGATGCGCTCAGGGTGGAGGCCGCCCTCGACCGCGAGCCTCGCTACCGTCGCCTGCTTGCGGAGCACCTCGAGGGCGTTGGGCGGCTCGCGTCGTCCCACGCCGCCGCATTGCCGAGCGCGGCGATACGCGAGCGTCTCATGGAGCGCGTGCGCGGCGGCGGCGCGGCGCCGGCTGCCGGGCCGTCCTCTCCCCAACTCTCCCCCGCATCGGGGGAAGGAGCGTTCGGCGTCCCCAGGCGCGCGCTGCAGGGCCTCGCCGCGGTCCTAGCCGTCGCCGTCATCGGCGCCGCCGGGTTCATGGTCGCGCAGCAGTTCTCCGGCGAAGCCGGGAGCGGTCCGGTCATCGCCGTGCCGGTCCCTCCGACCGAACCCGCTCCGGCCGCCGAGAGCAGCGACCGCCAGGAGCTCGAAGAACTGAGCGACACGATCAGCCGGCCGGGGGTTGACATAGCCCAGTTGCGGCCTATTCCTATCCCATCGCCGGCGGAACCGGAGCAGGAGGACGCCGGGACGCCGGCGGGCATCGTCGCCGTGGACAATCGGGACGACAGCGTGCTGGTGACGATGCGTCTGCCCCGCCTCGATCGCGCCCTCACCTACCAGGCCTGGTGGTGGGACAGGGCAGGGCGGCCGGCGATAGCCGCCGTGTTCAGCGTCGACGAGGGCGGCTACGCTCGGACGCGCCTCGCGGGGAATGCGCGGCGGATGCAGTCCCTCACCGTGAACGTAGAGCCCGCAGGCGGAGCGGAGGCCCCCAGCTACGACGTCGTGCTGGCGGGCCTGCTCCCGGACTCAGCGCCGGACGACCAGTAGGGGCGTTGTTCGCGTAAACACCCCGCCCCTTCGGGGCTGCCCCCACTCCTGTGGAGGACGAGGAGCGAGATTCCCGCTTTCGCGGGCGACGGAAGCGCGGCTGCGGTGCGCTGCGCCCCAGCCTCCCCTATGGGGGAGGGGATTCTATTTTGCGTAAGCGCAGCCTCGATGCGCTACTTGGTCATCAGCTCGATGCTGTGGCCGTTGGGGTCGTCGAAATAGACCCCGCGCCCGCCGCGGCGGTTGTTGATCGTCATGTCGTAGCGGTTCTCCGGTCTCGGCCCGCTGCCGTAGCGCAGACCCTCCGCCTTCACGCGCCCGAAGATGTCGTCGAACTCTTCGTCGCTCACCATGAAGGCGTAGTGGTGATGGGCGACCTCCCGCCGGTCGTCAAAGTCCATCGACAGACTCCCGACTTCGACGGGCGCGAACGGCCCATGCTCACCCTTGTACTCGAGACCCATGATCCGCGCGAAGAACTTTGCCGAGCCCACCTTGTCATGCGTCGGGACGATCGTGTGGTCCAGGTGCATCGCGCAACCTCCCGCCATGTAGTGCCGGAAGCGTACTCCGGGCGCTCGGGACGGTCAACGAACCTCAGTCGAACCCCGGAGGCGTCTGCGCCCAGGGACGCACAAGCTCGAACGCCGCCGACGCCCGCAGCAGCGTCGCCTCGTCGCCCGGCTTGCCCATGAGCATCAGGCCCACGGGAAGCCCCTCCGACGTGAAGCCGCACGGCAGGCTGGCCGCGGGGCGGCCCGTCAGGTTCGCGTGCAGGCAGAACGGGGTGTACCCCCACGACGGATGCACGTCCCTCCCGTCAATCACCCTCGGGTTCCGCTCGATGGGGAAGGCCGGAACGGCCATCGTGGGCGTCGCCAGCAGGTCGTACTCCTCGAACAGGCGGTCGAACCAGTAGCGATGCCACGTCAGGTTGCGCATCGCTTGGGAGTAACGCGCCGCAGGCCACGACGCCGCGTCGGTGAGCCACTTCAGCAGCAGCGACGGCAGGAAGTCGCCTTGGCCGGCCTCGATGACCGGGCCGAGCCGCACCGACATATCCGTGAGCATGATCGTGACGAACGTCCAGATAGCGTCATCGGTCGTCACCGCCGGAACCGCCTCCTCGACGTCCGCGCCCGCCTCTTCGAGCGCGCGGACGGCCCTCGACGTGAGCGCCCGCACCTCCGGGTCGACGGGCTGGCCGTCCATCGCGGGACTCCAGGCGACGCGCAGGCCGACGGCGCGGGGCGACCGTGCGACGGCGGCGAAGTCGGGCGGAGCGTCCCGCAGCGACCGCGGGTCGTTGTCGTCGGGGCCTGCGAGAGCGTTGAGGAGGATGGCCGCGTCGCGCACGGTGTTGGCGAGCGGCCCGTTCTGCAGGAGCGGCTCCCAGCCCGCGCGGCGCGTGTAGTCGCTCGGCGCGCGCCCGGCGGTTGGCTTGATGCCGTACACGCCGCAGAAACTGGCGGGGATCCGTATCGAGCCGCCGGCGTCGCTTCCGTTGCAGATGGGCGCGAGCCGGGCCGCCACCGCCGAGGCGGAGCCTCCGCTGGAACCGCCCGACGTGCGCGCGGGATCCCACGGGTTCCCGCACGCGCCCGCCGCCGTGCTCTCGGTCGTGCCCTTCCAGCCGAAGTCGGGCGTGTTCGTCTTGCCGACGATGATGGCCCCGCTTTTCCGAATTCGCTCCACCGCAATGTCGTCGCGCTCGGGCACGTGGTCGAGGTGGAGTATCGAGCCGTAGGTCGTGCGGACGCCCTTGGTGGCGTCGAGGTCCTTCACGCCAATGGGCACGCCGTGGAGCGGGCCGAGTTCCTCGCCGGCGATCACCGTCGCCTCCGCGCGGTGCGCCTGCGCCATGGCCGACTCCGCAGACGTGGTGATGAAGGCGTTGAGTTCGCCGTTGTACCGCGCGATGCGTTCGAGGAAGTGGGCGGTCGCCTCCACCGGCGAGACCTGCTTCGTGCGAATGAGGGAAGCAAGCTCGGCGGCGGAGCACATGGTGAGGTCGGAGGCGGGCATGAGTTCTCGCTACGCCAGCGCGGCGAACCGCGCCGGAGAGAATTCGTCGCCCAGGTCGGCTTGACCCTCGCCCGTCGCAATCAGCCGCGCCATGGACTTGCCGGTCGCGAGCGCGAGGGTGATGCCCTTGTAGCCGTGGCCGGTCGCCAGGTAGAGGCCCTCGCTCCCCGGGACGGCGCCCAGGATGGGCATCTCGTCGTCGCTGTACGGACGCAGGCAGGCCGTCAGGTCGCGGATAGGCGCGTCGATCACCTGCGGCGCGAGCCGGATGACCGCCTCGAGTATGCCGTCCTGCGCTTCCCGCGTGGGTCGCGGGTCGAACCCCGCGAACTCCTGCGTCGTTCCCACCAGCAGGTCGCCGCCGGCTTTCGGCAGCAGGTAGCCGGTTTCGTGGAAGATGGCGTGGCGCGGCATCGGCACCCCGGCGGGCGGCGACACGTGGACGATCTGACCTCGCAGCGGTTGCACCGGCACGTCCATGCCGAGCCAGTCGGACGTGTGCTGCGACCACGGCCCGTTGGCGATCACGACGGCGCCGGCGTCGACGCGTCCGCCGCCGGACAGCGCCGCCCCGACGGCGCGCCCGCCGTCGCGCACGACGCCCATCGCCTCCGCCGTTCGAATCTCGACGCCCCGCTTCTCGGCGGCCTGCGCCAGGGCTATGGCGAACGGGTACGCCTCCAGTTGCTTCTCGATAGTGTATGCGGCACCGACTGCATCGGGCGCCAGCCACGTGCCCATCGCCTGGAGCTGCCGCTCGTCGACCCACTCCACGCCGATGCCGAGTTCCTGCTGCCAGGCCATCTGCGCCTGCAACTCCTCCGCCTCTTCCGCGTCGAGCGCGGGGCGCAGCATGGGAAGGTCGGAGAGGAGGTAGTCCACACCGGACTCCTCGACGAGGGCAGGGGCCATCTCCTCGTGCATGCGGATGCCTTCGAGCAGGAACCGGGTAAAGCGCTCGGAGTACCGGTGGCGTCCCACGGCGCCCAGTTCACCGGCGGCGCCCCCCGATGCGCCGCTCGCCACGGCGTCGCGCTCCACGATGAGGGACGTCGCCCCGTGGTCGGCGGCGAGGAAGTACGCGATGCTGCACCCGATAACGCCGCCCCCGACAATGACGACGTCCGGCGAGCGAGAGCCGGTCATGCGGACGCCTCAGCGAGGCCCTCGCCCTGGAAGAGGCCGGAGTACGGGTTCTCTGTCGCTGCCTCGAGCGTGAGGA
>DAOUKL010000093.1:0-62391 GCA_034421335.1 Dehalococcoidia bacterium
GGGGGGGAGGGCGCGCTCGATGGGGGTGGGGGGCATCGGCGCTCCGCCGGAAGTGACGATCCGCAGGGATGAGAGGTCGCGCTTGCCAAAGTCGGGGTGGTCGAGCGCTTGCTTGAGCATCGTGGGGACGATGAGCGCGCGCTCGACGGCGTGCTGCTCGATGAGGGCCATCCACTCGGCGGGGTCGAACTGGCGCTGGAGCACGATGGTGCGTCCGCCGTAGACGCCGGCGAGGGCGGCCTGGAGTCCGGCGACGTGGTAGAGCGGGAGGGTGAGGATCGTGGGTTCGAGGATTTCAGGGTCGGGCGGCTCCATGTTGGCGAGCATGAAGGAGGTGAAGCTGGCGTGGGAGAGCATGACGGCCTTGGGTTGCCCGGTGGTGCCGGCGGTGAAGAGAAGGACGGCGGTGTCTTCCGGGTCGCCGGTAGGGAAGGCGGTTTCCTCCGGGTCGCCGCCGTCGACGAGTTCGCGGTAGGGGCGCCAGCCGGAGGGGGGCTCGCCGGATGCCGCGAACAGTTCCACGGAGGCGGCGTCGCCGCGGAGGGCGTCGACGAGGGGGACGTAGCGATCGCCTGCGATGAGGGCCTTGGGCTCGGCGGCGCGAAGGGGGTAGGCCAGTTCCTCGCCGTGGCCCCGGAAGTTGAGGGGGACGTAGACGGCGTCGAGGCGTGCGGCGGCGAAATAGGCCTCGAAGTGGAGGGGAGTGTTGACGTCGATGACGCAGACGCGGTCGCCGGGGCCGACGCCGTACTGCGCCAGGGAGTTGGCGAGCCGGTTGGCGCGGTCAGCGAGTTCGGCGTAGGCGAGGGTTTCGTCGTCGAAGACGATGGCGGGCCTGTCGGGGACGATAGCCGCAGCGATGGAGAGGATGTCGTGCGTGTGCAGAGCGGGCCTCCGGTGGCGAGTGCTGGCGTGTCTCAGGCTAGCCGAGCGGCAAGGCGGCGCTCAAGCAGGAGGGCGTCGTGCAGTGGGAGGTCTTGCCCCTCGCGGACGGCCCGCTTCACGAGAGCGAGGACTTGCGGCGGGGCTTCGATAACGCTGCGAAGGCGGCGTTCAGCCTCGGCGAGCAGTTGATCGCGGGGAATGGTCCAGTGGACGAGTCCGCGCTGGAGGGCGTCGCGGGCGTCGAGTCGCTCTCCGGCGAGGATGAGGGCGGCGGAGGACGACTCGCCGATGATGCGGGGGAGCGTTTGCGTGCCGCCCGCGGCGGGGATGAGGCCGAGCGCGGTTTCGGGCATGGTGAAGACGGCGTCGTGGGCCGCGATGCGGAGGTCGCAGAGGGCTGCGATCTCGACGCCGGAACCGATGCAGTGGCCGTGAACGGCGGCGATGACAGGTACGGGGAGGCGGGCGAGCGCGGACCAGAGGTCGCGCTCCCACCGAACGCGGCGGGCGATAGTTTGAGACGGGGCCGTTCCGAACTCGGAGAGGTCGGCGCCGGCGCAGAATCCCTTGTCGCCGGCGCCGGCGATGAGGAGGCCGCGGACGTCGGGGTCGTCCCGAACGGCGTGGAGCGCTTCCGAGAGGTCGTCGCGCATCTGGACGTTGAAGGCGTTGACGGCGGCTGGCCGGTTGAGGGTGATGAAGGCTACGGCGTCGCGCTTGTCGTAGAGAATGGTCTGGAAGGGGGTCATCGGCCCTCGAAGCGGGGACTGCGCCGCTCGATGAAGCTGCGGAGGCCTTCGGCGCGGTCGTGGGTGGAGTGGAGGAGGATGCTGAGGTCGGCCTCGAGGCGGAGGCCGTCGGCGAGGGGGAGGTCGGCCGCCGCGCGAACGGCTTCCTTGGCGTAGCGTGCGGCGATGGGGGCGAGTCCGGCCGCGGCGCGGGCGAGTCCGAGCGCGTCGTCGCGCCCTCCGATAGCCTGAGCGACGCCGTCGCGAAGGGCGTCTTCGGCAGAGAGGACGTCGCCGGTGAGGAGCATGTGCACGGCGCGGGCGGGCCCGGCGATGCGCGCGAGCCGCTGCGAGCCTCCGTGGGTCGGCATTCGTCCCTGCGTCGCGTGGGCCATGCGGAAAGAGGCGTCGGGGTGCGCGACGCGGAGGTCGGCGGCGAGCGCGAGTTCGAGGCCCTCCTCGGCGCAGAGGCCGTCGATCCACGCCACGGTGGGGAAGGGGACGTCGGCGAGCGCCGCGACGGGGTCGTCGTCAGGCGCCACGGGCAGGCCGGCGGGCGCACAGTCCCACGCGCCGGCGATGAAGAGCGCGCGGACGCCGGGGTCGTCGCCGGTTCGGCGGAGGGCGCCGGCGAGGCCCGCGTAGCCGCCGGGGCCGCGCAGTTCGACGCGGACGATAGCGTCGCGCGTTTCGACGTCGATGCCGGATGATCGCGCCATAGGGTGATGTTCGGCGCGGGGCGTCGGGGTGTCAACGGCAGGCAGCTATTGACAGGACTGGGGGAGGGCTTTAGGATACGCGGGTTAGCAGTCGGGGAGACTGACTGCTAACAGAGTTAAGAGGCGAGTGCTAGCGCCCGGACGCAGGGATTGCTGGCGGCGAGCCGACCACAGCGCAAGGAGGTAGTCGTGGCGCGTACGTTGCAGCCGTTGGGAGACCGCATCGTAGTGAAGGCGGTCGAGCAGGAGACGCAGACGAAGAGCGGAATTTACATTCCGGACAGCGCGAAGGAGCGCCCCCAGGAGGGGAGCGTCATCGCCGTGGGCCCCGGTCGGGTGAACGACGACGGGACACGGATGACGATGGACGTGGCCGTGGGCGACGTAGTGATCTACTCGAAGTTCGCGGGCACCGAGTTCGAGGAGGACGGCGAAGAGTACCTGATCATGAAGGAGACCGACGTACTGGCGAAGGTGAACTAGCCGTCGCCGGGAGCGTTCGCAGAGCCCCCAGGGGGGCGTGAACTACACACGGAGGAACCGATACATGGCGAAGCAGATCTTGTTCAGCGACGAGGCCCGGAAGTCGCTCAAGGCCGGGATGGACACCTTGGCCAACACGGTGAAGGTGACCCTCGGCCCCCGCGGCAGGAACGTGATACTCGACAAGAAGTTCGGCCCGCCGAACGTGTGCTCCGACGGCGTGACAATCGCCAAGGAGATCGAGCTGGCGGACCACTACGAGAACATGGGCGCCCAGCTGCTGAAAGAGGCGGCGACCAAGACGAACGACATCGCCGGCGACGGCACGACGACGGCGACAGTGCTCGCCCAGGCGATGATTGCGGACGGGTTCCGCAACATCACGGCCGGCGCGGACCCGATGGCCATCAAGCGAGGCATCGAGGCCGCGGTGGGCGCCGTGCGCGAGAGCATCTCCGGGCAGTCCACGCCCGTGAGCGGCAAGGACCAGATCGCGCAGGTCGCGTCGCTCTCCGCCCACGACAACGAGATGGGGAACCTGATCGCCGAGGTGATGGAGAAGGTCGGCAAGGACGGCGTCATCACGGTGGAGGAAGGCAAGAGCCTCGGGTACGAGACCGAGTACGTCGAGGGGATGCAGATCGACCGCGGCTACATCTCGCCGTACTTCCTGACGGACTCACAGCGGATGGAGGCGGCGATCGACGACCCGTTCATCCTGATTACCGACAAGAAGATCTCGTCGGTGAACGACGTGCTTCCCGCCCTGGAGAAGATCCTCCAGATGACGAAGAACCTCGTGCTGATCGCAGAGGACGTCGAGGGCGAGGCGCTAGCCACGCTGGTGGTGAACAAGCTGCGCGGCACGCTCAACTGCCTGGCCATCAAGGCCCCCGGGTTCGGCGACCGCCGCAAGGAGATGCTCCAGGACATCGCCATCCTGACGGGCGGCACTGTGTTGAGCGAAGAGGTCGGCCGGAAGCTGGACTCCGCGACGGTGGAGGACTGCGGCCGCGCCCGGCGCGTCGTCTCGACGAAGGACGAGTCGACGTTCGTGGAGGGCCACGGCTCGGAGCAGGCGATCCAGGACCGCATCTCGCAGATCAAGGCCCGCATCGAGGAGACGACCTCGGACTTCGACCGCGAGAAGCTGCAGGAGCGGTTGGCGAAGCTTTCGGGCGGCGTCGCGATCATCAAGGTCGGCGCTGCGACCGAGGTTGAGCTGAAGGAGAAGAAGGCGCGCGTCGAGGACGCTCTGTCGGCGACGCGGGCTGCGGTGGAAGAGGGCATCGTTCCCGGCGGCGGCACGGTGCTGGTGCGCGCCGCTGAGGCCATCGGCGCGCTCACCCTCGATGGCGACGAGCAGACGGGCAGCCAGATCGTGCGCCGTGCGCTCGAGGAGCCGATCCGGACGATCGCTGCGAACTCCGGCCACTCCGGCGACGTGATCGTGGCGGAGGCGAAGGGGTCCGAGGACGACTGGGGCTTCGACGCCGACGCGGGCGTGTGGGGACACATGCTCGAGCGTGGCATCGTGGACCCGGCGAAGGTTACGCGGGCCGCGGTGGAGAACTCGGCGAGCGTCGCGGCGATGGTGCTGACGACGGAGTCGGTGGTGACGGACGTACCGGAGCCTCCGGCGGCGCCGGCGATGCCGCACGGTGACCACATGGACTTCTAGTTCGGCGCGACGTCGAACGAACGAAAGGGCCCTCGCCTGCACGGCGGGGGCCCTTTCTGGTTGGGCGGGTTTTCGCCCCCTCGGAATGCGCTTCGCGCGCCCTCTCTGCCCCTTTGGGGCATCTCCCCCAGAAGGGGAGAACGGGTGCGTCTCACTCTCGCGGAGGGTGTTGTCTGTTGCTTTCGTTGGAGCGCCGGAGAAGGTATAATCAGGGTCTATTAAGGGGCATCGCTTGCGTGCGTGGGCGCCGGAGGCGCCAGATGTAGTAGGCGATGCGAAGACGGCAGCGAGACTCGGCGCGTTTGTGAGGAGACCGCATGGTAACGGGCAACACCGGCAACGTCAGGCTCGTTCGAATCGAAGAGGAGATGCGCAGCGCGTACCTCGACTACGCGATGAGCGTGATCGTGTCGCGCGCGCTGCCCGACGTTCGCGACGGGCAGAAGCCGGTTCACCGGCGGATCCTGTACGCGATGCAGGGCATGGGGCTGCGTCCGGGCGCCTCGTACAAGAAGAGCGCCGCGGTGGTGGGCGAGGTGCTTGGGAAGTACCACCCGCACGGGGACTCGCCGGTGTACGACGCGCTGGTGCGCATGGCGCAGGACTTCTCGATGCGTCACGTGTTCGTCGACGGCCAGGGGAACTTCGGCTCGGTCGACGACGACCCGCCGGCGGCGATGCGGTACACGGAGGCCCGCCTGGCGCCGATATCGGAGCAGTTGCTGCAAGACATCGACCGGGACACGGTGGACTTCGTCGACAACTACGACGGCTCGCAGCGAGAGCCGACGGTGCTGCCGTCGCGGTTGCCTGCGCTGCTGGTGAACGGCGCTTCGGGGATCGCCGTGGGGATGGCGACGAACATACCGCCGCACAACCTGCGCGAGGTGTGCGACGCGCTGGCCCACCTGATCGACCACCCGGACGCGGGGGCCGAGGAGCTGCTGAAGTTCGTGCACGGTCCGGACTTCCCCACGGGCGCGACGATCATGGGCCGCGAGGGCATCGAGGAGGCCTACCACACGGGCCGCGGCCGGATCGTGGTGCGCGCCAAGGCGTCCATCGAGGAAGTGGACCGCGGCGCGCGCCAGCGCATCATCGTGTCGCAGATCCCGTTCCAGGTGAACAAGGCCTCGCTGGTCGAGAAGATCGCGATGCTGTCGAAGGACAAGAAGATCGACGGCATCTCGGAGGTCCGGGACGAGTCGGACCGGGAGGGGATGCGCATCGTCATCGAACTGGGGCGGAACGCGGCGCCCCGTGTGGTGCTGAACAACCTGTACCAGCACACGGCGATGCAGAGCGCGTTTCACGTGAACATGGTGGCGCTGGTCGAGGGTCAACCACGGGTGCTGAGCCTGCGGTCGGCGTTGCAGCACTTCATCGAGTTCCGCCGGGACGTGATACGCCGTCGCGCGGAGTACGACCTGGGGCGGGCGCGGGAGCGCGCGCACATCCTCGAGGGGTTGCGGATCGCGCTCGGGAACCTGGACGAAGTGATAGCGCTGATTCGGGCGTCGGCCGACGTTGAGGAAGCCCGGAACGGGCTGATGCAGCAGTTCGGGCTCACGGAGCCGCAGGCGCAGGCGATCCTCGAAATGCAGCTGCGGCGTCTGGCCGCCCTCGAACGCGAGCGCATCGAAAACGAGCACCAAGAGCTGATGCGGAAGATCGCGGACCTCGAGGAGCTCCTCGCCAGTCCGGCGCGAGTGCTGCAAATGGTCAAGGACGAGACCGCCGAGTTGCGGAAGAACTTCGGCGAGCGGCGCCGGACCGAGATATCGGACGAGGAGGCGCGGGACCAGTCGCAGGAGGAGTTGACGCCGCACGCGGACGTCGTGTTCACGCTGAGCGACCGGGGTTACATCAAGCGTCTGCCGATAGCGCAGTACCGGCTCCAGCACCGGGGCGGCAAGGGCGTGCGCGGGCAGGAGACGCGCGAGGGCGACGCGGTGCAGCAATTGATCGTGGCGGACACGCACGATTACCTGCTGTTCTTCACGGACAAGGGCCGGGTGTACCGCAAGCGTGTGTTCGAGACGGGGCAGGACTCGACGAGACAGTCGCGGGGCACGCCGGTGCAGAACCTCATCGAGGCGATCAACCCGGCGGAGGAGACGGTTACGGCGGTGGTGGGCATTCCGGTGGGGGACCTGGGCGTCGGCAAGTGGATCTTCATGGCCACGCGCAAGGGCGAGGTGAAGAAGATGCACCTGGGCCACTTCCAGAACATCCGCAGCAACGGGCTGGCGGCGTTCGACCTGGAGAAGGACGACAGCCTGCTCACCGCACGGCTGGCGGACGAGGGAACGTCGGCTGTGCTCGTCACCCGCAATGGGAAGGGAGTGCGTTTCGAGCTCGATAAGGTGACGGAGCGCCAGACACGCGGCTCCGGCGGTGTCCGGGGCATCCGGCTTCTCGAAGACGACGAGGTGGTTGCAATGGACATCGCGCCGGTTGAGCGGCGGTTGTGCCAGGTGCACTATGGCGCGTGGAAGCGGCAGCACAAAGGGGATATCCAGCTCAGGGATGTCGCCATTCCGAAGGAGGAGCAGACAGCCCCGTGCGATGAGGAGGGGTGCGAGCGCATCGCTGAGCAAATCGCGGGCGGCCAATTGATGATTCTGAGCACTCGCGGCTATGGCAAACGGACGGCGGTAGGGAACTTTCGCCCGACGGGCCGCGGGGTGCAGGGCGTCATCGCGATGAACATCACCGAGAAGACCGGGCCGATAGCGGCGGCGGTGGTGACCGGCCCCGACGTCGAGGAGATCATGGTCGGCTCGCGCAAGGCGATGGTGTACCGGACCAAGATTACGGAGATAAAGAGTATGGGCCGGAACACGCAGGGCGTGCAGGTGATGACGAAGCTCGCGGAGGACGACGAGGTGATGTCGATGAGCGCGTTCCGCGAGCGGAGCGCAGCGGAGTTCGAGGAGTTGCAGCAAGCCATGGCGGAGTCCGTCGTGGCCGCGTGGAAGGCCGCACGCCCCGTGAACGGCGCCAAGCCGTCGCCGCAGCTCGCCCTGGAACTGCCCGCGCTGGACGATAGCGCGAAGGAGGACGAGGAAGACGGCGCCGAGGCGTAAAGGGCGATGCTCAGGCGCGCGTTGCGAATTTGGCCGGTTGACGACCGCGCCGCGAACGACGAGTCGGTGAGAGGCGGGCGTCGGAGCTGTCGGCTAGGCGCTTGCATGATTGCCCTGACGCTCGTGATGACGGCCCTTTTGGCGGGCTGCGATGGCGACTCCCCCGATGCTCAGGAGGCGATGAAGGAAGCCGCCTCCGAAGCGCTCGACGTTCTGGTGGCGGACTTGGCGAAGGACCGTCCCGCCGATGCAGGCGCGTACGCCGAGCGCCTGCAAGCGTACCTCGAGGCTCACCCGTCGTTCTTCGGCGCCGCGGCGGCGCTGCTGGATGAGTCCGGCGCCGTTGTCACCAGCCCCTACGTCTACCGCGCCGGCGACGGTTATGCCTTCAAAGACCTCGCCGAGCCCTCGTACAACATCGAAGAGCAACAGTGGTTCACGTTGCCCCTCTCCACGAATTCAAGCGAGTGGACGGCCCCCTACTTCGACGCGGGCGGCGGCGAGGTATGGATGGTCACTCGTTCCGTGCCCGCGCGCGACGCCGAGGGCGTCTTCGCCGTTGTGACCACCGACCTCGTTGTGGACGCTCCCGACCGGTAGCGCCGCGTCCTCTGCCGGAGCCGGCGAGAGAGCGGGCTTTCGCTTGCTTTGATGGATAAGTCTCTCTTGTACACTAGGTGCGGAATGCTCAGGAGCACCACAGTTATGCTGCTCACGGCGGCCCTGCTGGTAGGAGGCTGCGCTACAGCGGTCACTGAGCGCGAGTATGGCGAGCGGTTTTGTGGGTATCCCATCATTGAGGACCCTGCAACGTATGAGGCCGAGATGGTGGAGTGGACTGAGCAGCGTCGGCAGGTCAAGCCGCCAGAGAGCCTCCGGGCATACCACGAGGCCACTCAGGAACTGCTTGACATCATCGCGGCTGCGCTCGTACAGGACGACTCGACCGACGCCCTCTCAATGAACCGAGCGATAGCGGACTACCCCGGCAGTGAGGCCGCGGGAAATCGGTATCAAGAGGAATACGACGCGCTCCGCGAGAGCCCCACGTGGGACATTATCCTGGAGGTCTGCCCTGACGGAAACGGGCGGGCGTTCTGGTAAGACTGCCGGGCAGCACCGGCGCACGCGCATGAGTCCCGCCTATTTTCATCAGCGGCGGGACTTTCACATCAACAGGTGGTTGCATCAAAGCCGCCCTTCGCCTTGCGCGAGGGGCGCAAGGGCGTGTAGAATCCGTAGGTTGCCATGGACAAGAACTACGCAATCGTCGAGACGGGCGGGAAGCAGTACCGCGTGAAGGCGGGCGACGCCAT
Source organism: Dehalococcoidia bacterium (assembly GCA_034421335.1). Lineage (GTDB taxonomy): Bacteria > Chloroflexota > Dehalococcoidia > Lucifugimonadales > Australimonadaceae > S5-327. The sequence continues at coordinate 8,902 of DAOUKL010000093.1, forward strand.
CACGGTGGAACGGCTTCCGGGCGACGAGGGGGACTCGGTCGACCTCGACCGGGTGCTGCTCGTGTGCAAGGACGGCGAGGTCGCGGTGGGCGCTCCGACGGTTGAGGGCGCGCGGGTGGTCGCCGAGATTGCGGATCAGGGCAAGGCCGACAAGGTGATCGTGTTCAAGTACAAGCCGAAGACGCGCCACCACGTGAAGAACGGGCATCGTCAGCCGGTCACGAGGCTGCGGGTGCAGGAGATCGTGGCGGGCGGGCCTCGACGGCGAAGGCGGGCGGCTAATGGCGCATAAGAAGGCGGGCGGCAGCAGCCGGAACGGCCGCGACAGCAACGGTCAGCGTCTGGGCGTGAAGCGGTATGCGGGCGAGCGGGTGCTCGCCGGCACCATCATCGCCCGGCAGCGCGGGACCAAGATACGGCCGGGAGTGAACGTGGGCATGGGACGCGACTTCACGCTGTACGCGCTGACGGACGGCGAAGTGATGTTCGACCACGCCACGAAGCTGCGCAAGCGCGCCAACGTCGTGCCCGCGTAGCCCGGAGGAGCGTTCCGTGAAGACCGACATTCATCCCCAGTACTACCCGGAAGCGGTGGTTACGTGCTCGTGCGGCGCCACGTTCACGACGGGGGCGACGAAGCCGCAGATACGCGTGGAGATCTGCAGCGCGTGTCATCCATTCTTCACGGGCGAGCAGCGCATCGTGGACACCGAGGGGAGGGTGGAGCGTCTGAAGCGGCGCTTCAACCTGCAGTAGCCCGGATTCTCACCGACCATCGACTGCCTCGGCGCAAAGCCGGGGCAGTTTTCGTATGCTAGGGGCATGGCGGCGGCGCAGCAGCAATCGTTCTACGGCGGGCAGGCGGTCATCGAGGGGGTGATGATCCGCGGGCGGCGCGTGTACGCCGTCGCGGCGCGTCACCCGAGCGGAGCGATCAAGACGATCACGCAGCCCGTGCCGTCGTGGAGCGTCAATCGTTTCCGGCGCATCCCGTTCTTGCGGGGCGCGCTGGTGCTGTCGGAGTCGCTCGTGGTGGGGCTGCGGGCGCTCAACTACTCCGCGCAGGTCGCGGCGGGGGAAGACGAAGACGACGAACCTATTCCAGGGTGGGCGATGTGGCTGACGCTGTCGTTCTCGCTCGGATTGGGAGTGGCGCTGTTCTTCGTTCTGCCGCTGCTGCTGACTCACGGGATCATCGACCGGTACACGGACGACTCTATCATCAGCAACACGGGCGAGGGCGCGCTGCGGCTGGCGATATTCATGGCGTACATCGGGCTCATCGGGCTGATGCCGAGCATCAAGCGGGTGTTCGGCTATCACGCAGCGGAGCACATGACCATCCACGCGCACGAGGCATCGCTGCCGCTGGAGCACGACCGCATACGGCCGTTCCCGGCGGCGCATCCGCGATGCGGCACGGCGTTCCTGCTGACCGTGATGCTCGTGTCGATAGTCGTGTTCGCGCTGCTGGGGACGCCGGACCTGCCCATTCGCATCGCCTCGCGGATCCTGTTGATTCCGGTGATAGCGGGCGTCTCGTACGAGGTAATCCGATTCAACGCGTCGCACACCGGGAACGCGCTGGTGCGCGCGGGGACGATCCCAAGCCTGGCGCTGCAAGCGATGACGACGCGTCCTCCGGACGACGGCCAGATCGAGGTGGCGATAGCGGCGATGAACGCGGCGCTGGAGGGCGACGCCGAGGCGGAGGCGCCCGAAGCCGCCGAATCGCCCTCCAGCGAATCCGGCCGCTGAGAGGCGAGGAGGCGCGGCGATGCTGTCGGCGGAGCAGAACGAGCGGCTGACACGCGTGGGCCCGGGGACGCCGATGGGCGAGCTGCTCCGGCGCTACTGGCACCCCATCAGCACGACGGGACTGCTGCGCGACAACCCCGTGCAGCCGGTGAAACTGCTGGGGGAGACGCTCACGCTCTACCGCGACCGCTCGGGCCGCCTGGGCCTGCTGGCGCAGCGGTGCGCGCATCGCAGGGTCGACCTCAAGTGGGGGATTCCACAGGAGAACGGGCTGCGGTGTCCGTACCACGGCTGGACGTATGACGCGACCGGCCAGTGCATTCTGCAGCCGGGCGAGCCCGATGGGTCGTCGTTCAAGGAGAAGGTGCGGATCGGCGCGCACCGGGTGGAGGAGCTCGGCGGGCTGATATGGGCGTATCTCGGCCCTGAGCCGGCGCCGCTCGTGCCGCGGTGGCGTCCGCTGGTGGAGCCGAACGCGCTGCGGCACGTCGCGTGGACGGAGATCCCATGCAACTGGCTGCAGTGCATGGAGAACTCGGTGGACCCGGTCCACGCCGAGCATCTGCACGGCTACCTGTGGGAGTACGTGGTGGAGCGCCACGGGTTCGAGGTCCCGGGCACGCTCGATCAGATAGCGCGCGGGAAGCGCCGGCACGCGAAGATAGCATTCGAGCCCCACGAGTACGGCATCCTGAAGCGGCGGCTGTTCGAGGGGCAGCCGGAGGACGCGGACGACTGGACGCACGGGCACCCGCTGGTGTTCCCGAACGCGGTGACGCTCGGCGGCCCCGGCCTCTACCAGATCGAGATCCGCGTGCCTCGCGACGACGCTTCCACGTGGTCGCTCATCTACCAGGCGTACGCTCCGGGAGCGGGGGTGCGCGTTCCCGAGCAGGAGCATCTGCCGACGTTCGAGGCGCGGATCACGGACACGCCGGACTACATCGCCGGTCAGGACATGGCGGTGTGGGCCGACCAGGGCGTGGTGATGGACCGGACGCAGGAACGGCTCGGCGAGACGGACCGCGGGCTCATCATGTACCGGAAGATGCTGGAGGACCAGATGCGGGTCGCGCAGGACGGGGGCGACCCGCTGAACACGTTCCGCGACCCGGCGTCAAACGTGGTGCTGGGGCGCGAGCACGGGCCGGTGGAGTCGTACCACGCGGGGGCCGTCCGGCTTCGCACGTCGGGGCCGTACAGCCCGATTATGGACGAGCTCGACCGGATAATGATTGAGGCAGCCGCAGCGGCGAAGTAAGGCCGCCCTCTTGCCCCTTCTGGAGGGATGCTCAGCCCTGTTTGGCGCGGTCGGCGGCCTGGAGCATGTCGCGGGCGGCTTGAGCGAGAGAGGGCGACGCGGGGTTGCCGAGCATCCCGGCAAGTTCGGCCACGCGCTCTTCGTCTTCGACCATTTCGGCGCCCGCGTAGGTGCGGTCGCCGTGAACGGTCTTGCCGACGCGGAAGTGGCGGTCGGCATAGGCGGCGATCTGGGGGAGGTGCGTTACGCAGAGGGTCTGCGCGCGCCGTCCGACCGCCCAGAGTTTGCCGGCGACCACCTCGCCGGTCCGCCCGCCGACGCCCGCGTCGATTTCGTCGAAGACGAGCGTGGGGACGCCGGAGGCGGCATGGAGCGCGGAGTTGAGGGCGAGCATCATGCGGGAGGTCTCGCCGCCGGAGGCGGCCTTGGCGAGGGGTAGCAGCGCCTCGCCGGGGTTGGCGCGGAGGAGGAACGCAACGCGGTCGACGCCGTCGGAGGAGAAGGCGTAGCGGCCGCCGTCCGGGGCGGGGATGCCGTCGGGGTCCGGTTCGCGGTCGACGCTGACGGCGAACTCGGCGCCTGCGAGGCCGACCTGGGCGAGTTCACCGGCGACGGACTGGGCGAGGTCAAGGGCCGCGGCGGAGCGGGCTTCGGAGAGGCGCCATGCGAGGTCGCCTGCCCGGGTCAGGGCGACGTCGAGGTCGCGTTCGGCGTTGAGGCGCAGTTCGTCGGCGTTGTCGATGGCGTCGAGCTGCCGGCGCGCGTTGGCGCCGAAGGCGATGACGACGGCCTCGGAGGGGCCGTACTTGCGTTTGAGCCGTCGGACGAGGGCGATGCGTTCCTCGACGGCGTCGAGGCGTGCGGGGTCGTCGTCGATGGCGTCGGCGAAGGCGCGCGTTTCGCGTGCGGCGTCGTCGACTTGAGCGGCTGCCGCCTCGAGAGCGTCGATGCGCGGGCGCAGGGCGCCTGATGGGTCCGGCGCGCGCCGGAGCGCCTGGACGGCGCCGCCGATGAGGTCTGCGGCGTTGGGGGAGTCGTCGCGGAGGGCGGCGTAGGCGGCGGCGCAGGCCTGACGGAGGGCGTCGGCGCCGGCGAGCAGGTCGCGCTCACGGACGAGGGTCTCCTCCTCGTTGTCCTGCAGCGCGGCGGCCTCTATCTCGTTGAGTTGGAAGGCGAGGAGGTCGCGCCGCTGTTCGGCGCCGCGCGCCGCTTCCGCAAGCTCACGGAGCGCATTGCGGGCGCGGTCGGCGTCGGCGACCGCGTTCGCGACGGCGCGGCGCTGGTCGTCGAGCCCGGCGTAGTCGTCGAGGATGCGCCGTTGGCGCGCCGAAGCGAGGAGGGAGAGGTGCGCGCCCTGGCCGTGAATGTCCACGAGGGCGTCGCCGACGGCTCGCACGACGCCGGCGGGGACGGCGCGCCCGTTGAGGCGCGAGATGGTGCGCCCCTCGCGGTGGATCTCGCGAGCGAGCATGACGGCGCCGTCGTCATCGTCGAGTTCGACGTCGAGGTCGCGGAGGGCCTCCCGGACGTCGGGTTCGCCGGCGACGTCGAAGACGGCCTCAACGACGGCTGAGGGCGCTCCGGCGCGCATGAGCGAGCGGTCGGCGGGGCCTCCGAGGACGAATTGGAGGGCGTCGACGAGGAGGGACTTTCCCGCGCCGGTCTCGCCGGTGACGACATTGAGCCCGGGCGCAAAGGCGAGGCGAGTCTCCTCGATGACGGCCAGGTTGCGGACGGTCAACTCGACGAGCATCGAGCGGATTATAGGGCTCGGGCTTCCCCCTCGCGCCTAGCGCTCGCCGGCGGGGGGTTCGCTGCGGATGGCGAGGTAGACGCCGAGCATCAGGAGGGCCCCGCCGGGGAGAGCGGTCCAGGGCGGAAGCTCACCGAGAACGGGGACGGCGACAGCGGTTGCGATGATGGGCTCGGCGCGGACGGCAAGGGTTACGTTGGTGGCGGGCCAGTAGGCGAGCGACCAGTTGATGAGGGAGTGGCCGATGGCCTGGGGCACGAGGGCGGCCATCGCGGTCCAGAAGTACGTTTCGGGCGCGAGTCCCCAAAGGGGAGCGCCGCTCGCCGCAGCGAGGCCGACGAGCAGTACGGCGGCTGCGCCGTAGACGACGGTTACGTAGGGGAGGTTGGAGATGCGGGAGCGCACGCGACGGCCGACGAGGATGTAGCCAGCGACCGCGACGGCGCCGGCGAGCGCGAGGGCGTCGCCGGCTAGGCGGCGTTCGCCGCCGGCCCAGTCGCCCGCCGCGAGGATGACCCCACCGATCATGCTGACGGCGACGGCGATGGCGGTGATGCGTCCGACGCGGTCGCCGACCACGAAATAGGCGGCTGCGGCGACGAATACGGGAGTGGTGGTGACGAGGAGGGTTGAGCTGGCGACGGAAGTGAGGGAGAGGGAAGCGATCCAGAGGGCGATGTGGGTTGCGAGGAAAAAGCCGGAGGCGCCGAGGACGGGGAAGTCGCGCCCGCGGACTGCTCCGAGGTCGCGCCGGGCGAAGACGAGGCAGGGGATGGCGACCGCGACCGCGGCGATGGCCATACGGTAGGCGGAGACGGTGAGGGGATCGGCGTCGGCGAGCCTGATGAAGATGGAGGCGAGGGAGACGCTGAGGACGCCCAGGCCGAGCCACAGGTAGAAGGCGGCCGGCCTGGGAGCAATAACGGGGCCGCCGGCTATGCGTCCTCCACGGCGATGCGGAGCCGCTTGTTGATGCGTCCTTTGCTCTCGTGGCCGACGACGCGGATGCGCCCGATTTCCCCGGTGTTGGCGACGTGCGTGCCGCCGTCGGCCTGCACGTCGAGGCCGTCGATGTCGACGATGCGGACTTCGGCGATGCCCTCGGGGAGGAGGTTGATCTTCGTGCGGATGAGGTCGGGATGGGCGAACGCCTCCTCGCGGGGGAGAAACCGGACGCTGATGGGCCGGGCGTTGGCGACCTCGGCGTTGGCGAGCCGCTCGACCTGTTCGGCGAAGTCGACGCTCATCTGCTCGAGTTCGAAGTCCATGCGTGCGGCGAGGGGAGTCATGTTGCCGCCGGTTACGTGCGCGCCGAAGTCGCGCCAGATGACGCCGCAGAGGACGTGGAGGGCGGTGTGGGTCCGCATGAGCTTGTGGCGGTTGTCCCAGTCGATCTCGCCGCGCACGTCGCCGCCCGGCTCAGGAGCGGGGCCCTCGACGGCGTGCCAGATGTCGCCGTCGCGCCGCTTCACCGCGGTTACGGCGAGCGGACCGGCGCTCGTTTCGAGCGTTCCGACGTCGCACGGCTGGCCGCCTCCTCCGGGGAAGAAGGCGGTGCGGTCGAGAGCGACGAGGTCGCCGTCGACCGCGGCCACCCGGGCGTCGAACTGCCGGGCATAGGCGTCGTGGTGAAAGATGGGGTGCGTCATGTCAGGAGGCCGCCATGAGGCGCGCGACGGCGGACACATCGGGGGCCTTGTCGAGTCCCCAGACGGCCTGGAGGAGGTTTTCGGCCTGGGACTTGGGGAGGACTTCGCAGGCGAGGTCGCGGTACTTGGCCTCGAGGACCGCGTCGGTCATGGGATTCTCGGGGGAGCCGGTTGCGTGCTCGATGTAGGCGGCGAGGGCGCGTCCGTCGTTCAGGGTGATGGAGAGGTGCACCTCATCCTCGCGGAGCTGGTCGTCGATCGTTGCATGGACCTTGGCGCGGAGGGCGGCGATGACCGGGTCGGCAACCTTGGCGTCGGAGAATTGGGCGTCGTGCCCGGCGCCGTCGACGAGCGCGGCCGCGGCGCAGTGCTGGAAGGAGAACTTGCCCTCCAGCCCGCGCCGGGGTTCCGGGCGGTTCATCAATTCGAGAACGAGGGGGTTGACGCGGGCGTGAATTGCGGCGACGTCGCCGGGCTGGAGGTTGTGCTCGTTGCGGAGCCCGATGACGGCGTCCTGAATGGGGTGCGAGACGACGCCGTTGGCGTAGGGTTTGAGGCCGTTGTTGCGGAGTTCCCAGTGGTCGCCGAGGCGGTCGAGGAGGGCTTCTTCGCTGTGTCCGTTGGGGGAGAGCACCTGCCAGAAACCGCGCCTCCCGCCGAGGATGTCGTCTGCGCCGGTGAAGCCGTACCGGGCGAGGTAGGCGGCCTGGAGACCGTTGCTGGCGGCGCGTGCGGCGTGCATCGGTTTCGAGTGCGAGCCGAAGACCTCGCGGACGCCGGCGGCGTAGGTGCCGGCTTGGCCGATGGCCATGTTCATGGCCGAGGGGTCGAGCCGGAGGATGCGTCCGGTCCCGGCGGCGGCGCCGAAAACGCCTGCGGTGCCGGTGATGTGCCATCCCATGTCGTAGTGCCAGGGGTGGACGGACATGGCGACGCGGCACGCGGCCTCGGCGCCGAGGGCGAAGGCCGCCAGGGCGTCCTTGCCGGAGGCGCCGAATTGCTCCGCGGCGGCGAGGACGGCGGGCCAGACGGGAGCGGTCGGGTGGAGGACGGTGGGGAAATGGGTGTCGTCGTAGTCCTGGAGGTGAGCGAGAAACCCGTTGACGAGCGCGGCGTTGAAGGCGCTGGTGCGGAGGCTGGCGCCGACGACCGAGGCCTTGGGGGCCGAGGCTTCGTCGCGCGCCCACGCGATGAGCGTTCGGCTTCCTTCCGAGGGCGACGCGGAGAGCGAGACGCCGAGGATGTTGATGAGGGTGCGCTTGGCCTCGTGGATGGTCCAGTCGGGCAGATCGTCGGCGCCGACGATGAAGTCGGCAAGGGCCTGGGTGGCGGACATGGGCAACCTCCGCATCGTATGCGGAGAGTATATCGCGCCTGGGGCGCGGGGATTGAGGCGCCCCTGGCCCCCTTCGGGACGTCTCCCCTAAAGGAGGAGAACTGCTGACGCACACGCCGCGGTCCCCCTCCCCTGGCGAGAGGAGGGGGACCGTCGTGACGGGCGCGCCGAGTGTCGGACTAGCTGCTGCCGGCGGACGCGTACTGGCGGTCGCCGTTCCCCTGACCGGCCTCGACGAGGTTGGGGCCGAGGACACGCTGGCCGGCGCGGATCGAGCTGAGGACGGCGAGGGTCTGCTCTTCGAGCTTGGCGAGCGTCTCCTGGCTGTAGATGTCGGAACCCTCGCGGCGCCGGCGGCCTTCCTGCTCGGCGAGGCCGATGATGCGCTGCGCCTTCTGGCCGGCCTCCTCGATGATGGAGTCGGCGCGTTCCTGGGCGGCCTTGACGAGGCCGTGCCCCTCGACGAGGAGCCGGGCGTCGTTCTCGGCGGTGGCGCGGATGCGGCGGGCGTCGAGCATGGTCTGGTTGACGATCGCCTCGCGGCGCTGGAGCACCTCGTCGGCGCTCTGGAGGTTGCGGGGGACGGAGGCGCGCATCTGCTCGACGATTTCCGAGACGCGCTCGGCGTCGACCATCGCACGGCCGGTGATAGGCATCTTCCGCCCCTGTGCGGCCATCGCTTCGAGCTTGTCGATCAGTTCTACGATTTCCATGATTCCTCTCCTTCTGAATGCTGTCGCCCCGGGAGAGTTGGGATTGGTCCCAGGGGCCTTCCTACCCGAACCTCTGCTTGAGCGCGGCGATGACGTTGTCGGGCGCGAGCCCGCCGATGTCGCCGCCGAGCCGCGCGACCTCCTTGAGGAGGCTTGCGCGAACGAACTGGTACTGGATGTCGGTCATAAGACAAACAACATCTAGGTCTGGTGCTAGTTTTCGGTTCATGAGCGCCATCTCGAATTCATACTCGAAGTCGGCGTTCATGCGGATGCCCCGGACGATGACCCCCGCCTGCTGCGCGTGGGCGTAGTCGACGACGAGGCCGCTGAAGCTCTTGACCTCGACGCCGGATGCGCCGCCGATGGCGTCGCTGAAGAGGCCGACGCGTTCTTCAGTGGTGAAGGTGGTCTGGCGCTCGGGCGCCTCGAAGACGGCGACGATGACGCGGTCGAAGAGCCTGGCGGCGCGCCGGACGATGTCGAGGTGTCCGGCGGTCGCAGGGTCGAAGCGTCCGGGGTAGATGGCGGTGGTCATTGCGCGGTCTCCCCGGGTCGGCTGTAGAAGGCGAGCGAGGAGTCGCCGTAGCGCCGGTCGTCCCACTTTTCGAGGGGGCCGCAGGCGTTGTCGGCGGTCCGGCGCGAAGCGTGGCCGCAGACGAGGACGCCGTCGCTCTTGAGGAGGCCGGATTCGCCGATGCGGGCGATGAGACCGGCGGGGAAGGGTTGGGCGTAGGGCGGGTCCATGAGCACGAAGTCGCAGGGCTCGAGGCGTGCGATGGCGCGCTCGGCGCGTGCGACGTGGACTCCGGCCCGGTCGGAGAAGCCGGTGGATTGAAGGTTTGCCCGGATCACTGCTGCCTGCCTTCTGTCCGCCTCGACGAAATGTGCGTATGCTGCGCCCCTGCTGAGGGCTTCTATTCCGAGGGAGCCGGTGCCGGCGAAGAGGTCGGCGACACGGGCGCCCATCAAGCCGTGGTTGGCCAGGATGTTGAACAGGGCGCTCCGCACCCGGTCGGTGGTGGGCCTGACGCCGGGGGAAACGGGGGAGTGGATAGTCGCACCCCTGGCGATGCCGCCCGTAACGCGCAGAGCGGAGCTCCCTGATGGCGACGGTACGAGGTCCTGGCCGCCAAAGCTTGGACGAAAGTCTAAAAGTATTCCTAGAAAAAGTTCAATGAAAGTTCGAAAACAGTTAGCGCGGATTTGGCGCCTTCGCGCGCGGGAGCGAAGGGGCCCTTACGGGGGAGTCATCTTTACTTGGGAGGGCGCGCGCGGTAGAATTACGAGCAAGTTGGCGGACGGACCGCCGAGGAGCAGCGTGAGCGCTCGGCCAGGGGCTTCTCTCTCTGAGCCCTTCCCGGCGGGGAGGGCCGGAGCCAGGGCCCCCTTCTTCACCGCCCCTCCAAAGGCGCCCGAGCGAGGTGGCTCATGACGTCGAACGACACCTACCTGACGACTGAAGGCCTGCGCGAGTTGGAAGAGGAGCTCGACCAGCTCCGAAGCGTTCGGCGGCTCGAGGTCGCGGAGCGGATACAGGACTCGAAGGAAGTAGGCGAGCTCGAGAACGCCGAGTACGAGGAGGCGAAGAACGAGCAGGCGTTCGTGGAGGGGCGCATCCAGGAGCTGGAGTTGATGATCCAGAACGCGGTCATCATTCCTGATCACTCGCGCGGGGGCGTGAAGTCGGACGTGGTCGAGGTGGGCTCTATCGTGCGGGTGCAGGCGCTCAAGGGAAGGAAGACCGAGACGTACACGATAGTGGGGAGCACGGAGGCCTCGCCGGCGTCCGGGCGCATCTCCAACGAGTCGCCTCTGGGCAGAGCGCTCCTGGGCCGGAAGGCCGGCGATACAGTGGACTTCAACACGCCGGGGGGCGTGCACTCCATGAAAATCATCTCGGTCCGGTAGGATGCCGCAGCGCGGCGACGAACTCCTTGCGAACCGCCGGGCGAAGCTGGAGCGATTGGTCGGCAAGGGAGTCGATCCGTTCCCGGCCCGCTTCCATCGCACGCACACGACGGCGGAGGCGCTGGCCGCCTTTGCGGACGCGCCGCCCGACTCGGCCCCGGAGGCGACGGTCGCCGGTCGCGTGACGCGAATGCGGCGCATGGGGAAGGCGTCGTTCATGGACATCGAGGACTCCGCGGGACGGCTGCAGCTGCTGCTGCGGAGCGATGCGCTGGGCGACGGCTACGCGCTGCTGGACGAGATCGACCTGGGCGATTTCGTGGGGGCGCGGGGGGCCCTCATCCGCACGAAGGCGGGGGAGACGTCGCTGGACGCCGAGGAGCTGGCGTTTCTCGCGAAAGCGCTGCGTCCGCCGCCGGAGAAGTTCCACGGCCTGCGGGACGTCGAGCAGCGGTACCGTCAGCGCTACCTCGACCTGATGGCGAACAGGGAAGTGCACGAGACGATGCGGGCGCGCAGCCGCGCGATCGGCGCGGTGCGGGCGTTCTTCGACCGCCGCGGTTACCTGGAGGTTGATACGCCGGTGCTGGTGCCGGTTCCGGCGGGGGCGATGGCGCAGCCGTTCGCAACGCAGCACCTGGCGCTCGACCGGCGGCTGTTCATGCGGATAGCGCTCGAACTGTACCTGAAGCGTCTGATAGTGGGCGGCATGGACAAGGTGTACGAGATCGGCCGCGTGTTTCGGAACGAGGGGATAGACGCGAACCACAACCCCGAGTTCACCATGCTGGAGTCGTACGAGGCGTACGCCGACTACAACGACATGATGGAGCTGGTTGAGCAGCTCGTGCCGGAGGTCGCGCTCGAAACGGTCGGCGCCACGAACGTCGAGTTCGACGGGCAGGAGATCCGGCTCGCGGGCCGGTGGCCGCGCATCTCGTTGCACGACGCGGTGCGCGACTACGCGGGGGTGGAACTGAACGACCACCCGGACGCGCAATCGCTGGCGAACCGCATGCGCGAGCTTGGCGTGCCGGCGACCTACGCCGAGAGCCGGGGCCGGCTGATCGACAAGCTCGTGGGGACGTTCGTGGAGCCGAAGCTGGTGCAGCCGGCGTTCTTGGTCGACTATCCGGTGGAGATGTCGCCGCTGGCGAAGGCGAGCCCGCGGGACCCGCGCTACGCGGAGCGTTTCGAGGCGTTCGCGGCGGGCATGGAGATCGCCAACTCCTTCACGGAGTTGAACGATCCCGACGTGCAGCGTCAGCGGCTGGTCGACCAGGAGGAGTTGCGGAAGCTGTACCAGGGCGAAGACCTGGACCGGCTCGACGAGGACTTTCTGACGGCGCTGGAGCACGGCATGCCGCCGACGGGCGGGCTGGGCGTCGGCATCGATCGGCTGGTGATGCTAATCGCCGGTCAGCGGACTATCCGCGACGTGATGCTCTTTCCGCAGGTGCGCCATGCGGCGGGGGGCCGCGATGCTTAGCGCCGACCTGCTGCGCCGCGACCCCGACGCCATTCGGCGGTCGCTCGAGCGCCGCCGGGAGGATGCCTCGGTAGTCGACGAACTCGTAGCGCTCGACGCGCACCGCCGGGACGCGCTCGTGCAGGTCGAAGGCCTGCGCTCACGGCGGAACGAGGCGAGCAAGCAGATAGGCGAACTGATGAAGCGCGGCGGCGGCGCAGAAGCGGACGCTCGGCGCGAGGAGGTGCGCGAGCTCGGCGAGCGCCTTGGAGCGCTCGAAAACGAGGAGCGCGAACTCGCGGAGTCGCTCCGGCGCCTGATGCTGACGCTGCCGAACCTCGTGTCGGGCGACGTGCCGGACGGCGACGACGCCGAGGGAAACGTGGTGGCGCGCGAGGAGGGCGAGCGGCGCGAGTACGATTTCGAACTCAAGCCGCATTGGGAGTTGTCGGAGTCACTGGGGATCACGGACTTCGAGCGCGGGGCGCGCGTGTCGGGCCGGATGTTCTACGTGCTGGGCGAGGCGGGGGCGCGGTTGCAGCGCGGCCTCGTGCAGTACATGCTCGACCTGCACCGGGAGCGCCACGGCTACGTGGAGTGGGGCGTTCCGTTCATGGTGCTGGGCCAGACGATGGAGAACAGCAGCAATCTGCCCAAGTTCGCCGATGCGCTGTACCGCGACGCGGAGGAGGACTTGTGGCTGATCCCGACGGCGGAGGTCCCACTGACGAGCCTCCACGCGGGAGAGATCCTCGACGCTTCGGTGCTGCCACTGCGGTATATGGCGCACAGCCCGTGCTTCCGCCGGGAGCGGGCTGCGGCGGGCAGCCAGGTGCGCGGCCTCAAACGCGTGCACCAGTTCGAGAAGGTGGAGATGTACCAGTTCGTCGACCCCGCCGCGTCAATGGCCGCGCTCGACGAGTTGGTCGAGCACGCGTCGGACGTAGCGCGGGGGCTGGGGCTGCCGTTTCGAGTGCTGCAATTGTGCAGCGGCGACCTGGGGTTTCAGTCGGTGAAGAGCTACGACATCGAAATCTATACGCCGGCGTCGGACGAGTGGCTGGAGGTGAGTTCGTGCTCGAACTGCGCGGACTTTCAGTCGCGCCGGGCGAACATTCGGCTGCGGCGCGAGCGCGGCGGGCGCGTTGAGCTCGCGCACACGCTGAACGGCTCGGGGCTCGCGCTGCCTCGAGTGATGATTGCGCTGCTCGAGACGCACCAGCAGCCGGACGGCAGCGTCGAGCTGCCGGAGGTGCTGGCGCCATACTTGGGCGGCCAGCGCACGCTGCGCCCGGTCGGCGGGTAGCCGCCCGCTGAAGGAGATTGGATTGTACGAACGAACGGTGTTTCCGAATGGGCTGCGACTGCTGACGAGTTCGATGCCGCACGTGCGGTCGGTGTCGGTGGGGGTGTTCGTAGGGACAGGGTCGCGTCACGAGAGCGACGAGCTGGCGGGCGCCTCGCACTTCCTGGAGCACATGCTGTTCAAGGGGAGCGAGAAGCGTCCTGCGCCGGAGCTCATCTCCGGGGCTATCGAGTCGGTGGGGGGCGTGTTCAACGCGACCACGGACCGCGAGGGCACGGTGTACTACGCCAAGGTGGGGGGCGATCACTTCGACATCGCGCTCGACGTGCTGGCCGACATGTACCGGCGGCCATTGTTCGCGCCGGAGGAGCTGGAGCGCGAACGCGGAGTGATCCTCGAGGAGCTGTCGATGACGTACGACCAGCCGGACGCGTACGCGGACCTGCTGATCGACCGGGCGCTGTGGCCCGACCAGCCGATGGGTCGCGACGTCGGCGGCACACGGGAGACCGTGAGCGCCATCACGCGGCGGCAACTGATCGACTACCACGCGCGGCAGTACGCGCCCGGCAACACGGTCGTGGCTGTGGCTGGAAACGTGACGCATGACGTGGTCGCCGCCAAGGTGGGCGAGCTGTTCGACGACGGAGCGTCGGCGCCGACGCTGCCGATGCGTCCGGTCGAAGCGAATGGGCCGCAACTGCGAGTGGAGCTCGGTAGCCGCCGGACGGACCAGGCGCACATCTGCCTCGCGGTGGACGGCTGCTCGGCGTTTGCGGACGACCGGCACGCCGTGGATATGCTGAGCACAGTGCTGGGCGAGGGCATGGCGAGCCGGCTCTTCATGGAGATCCGCGAGCGCCAGGGGCTGGCGTACGACGTGCACACCGGCGCGATGCATTACAGCGACTGTGGCGCCTTTCTCGTCGGCTGCGGCGTGGACAAGGGGAAGGCGGACAGCGCCATAACGGCGATCGTCGGCGAGTTGGACAAGGCGCAGGAGCGCATAACGGAAGAGGAACTGTCGCGGGCGGTTGAGTACTCGGTGGGTCGCATGCACCTGCGCATGGAAGACACTCGCTCGGTGATGGGCTGGATAGGCGGCCAGGAACTGCTGGGGGACAGGGTGCGGACGCCGGACGAGGTGGTGGCGGAGAAGCGCGCGCTGACGACGGGCGATCTGGAGTCCGTCGCGCGGCGCTACTTCGGGCCCGGCGCGTACCGGCTGTCGGTCGTGGGGCCGTACCGGTCGGAGGCGCGGTTCCGGAAGCTCCTGCAGGCGTAGGGTTGCCCGCGCCGTCGGAGCGGGCTAGGGTTCGGTTGGCGCCCGGCGCAAGCGCAGGAGCAGTAGAGGCGACGGAGCAAGGAGGAGCCATGCTGGTTGACTTGGTCCACACAAAGACGAGCGACGACGTTACGCTGAGTGGGATAGTGCTCGAACCCGAATCGCCGCGGAGCGACCTGCTGGTGGACGCGATGGTGATGGTGCACGGGTCGGCAGGCAACTTCTACCTGTCCCCGTCGAACCCGCGCGCGGCGAAGCTTCGCGACATGGGCCTGCCCACGGCGCTGTTCAATACGCGGGGGCACGACGTGGTGGGGGGCCGCGCGGGCAAGACGCGCACCGGCAACGCCTACGAACTGCTGTTGGACACCCATCTCGACCTGCAAGCGATGGTGGACTTCATGGCCGGCCGGGGCTACGCCCGGGTCGGCATCTGGGGCAGCAGCCTCGGCGCAGTTCGGGTGGTGCTGGCGCAGGCGAAGAACCAGGACCCACGCGTAGGCGCGGTCATCTCGCTGGCGCCCTTGCGCTTCTCGCACGCCTACTACGCCGCGTGCGAGATGGGCGAGGAGCATCTGCGGAACTACGAGGCGGCCAAGGCGCTGGTCGCAGCCGGACGCGGGCACGAGATCATGTTCGTCGATTTCCCGAACCCGGGCTCGTACTTCTCCGCCGACGTGTACCTCGACCGCCATTGCTCGGAGCACTACGACATAACGAAGGCGCACACGAACGAAATCGACTGTCCGCTGCTGGTGCTCACGGGCACGGAGGAGCAGCACCCCCGCATGCGGGACGCCGGCAAGGACATGGCCGCGCTCTGCGGGGGGAAGCCGAACGTGACGTGGGTGCATCTCGAAGGCGGCGACCACGGCTGGCACAACAAGGAGGACGACCTGTTCCGGGTTGTGCCGGAATGGCTGGGCGTGAAGACGCCCGCAGGGGCGCTGTAGGAGATGCCGGTAGACCCCGGCTATCTGCGTCAGGTGTGGCGGCGGTTTCCCACGGGCGTCACTGTGGTCACGACGCGCACGGCGGAGGGCGAGCCGTACGCGACGACGGCGAACGCGGTGCTCTCGGTGTCGCTCGATCCGCCGTTGCTCGCCCTGAGCGTTGTGACGTTGGGCAACACCTGCGCGAACCTGCGGCGCGAAGGGCGGTTCGCGGTGAACTTCCTGCGCGACGACCAATCGGCGATAGCCGATTTCTACGGACGCGCGCCGTGGGAGGAGCGCCGGCGCTTGCCGGACGCGCACGCGCAGCACGAGCAGGGCATGGCGCTGTTCGATGAGGCGCTGGCGGTGATGGTGTGCCGCATCGACCAGCAAGTGGAGGCGGGCGACCACACGGTGTTCATCGCCGAGATCGAGGAGGCCCACATCCGCGGCGAGGGCGAGGCGCTCGTCTTCTACGAGGGCCGCTACGGCCGGGTTACGTAGAGCGGGCCTGATGTACTACGGTGCCGGAAGCGCCCCTCTGGGCACCATTGGGCTGGTGAAGCCGACCTACCGGCCCGGCTCGCTCGAAGAGACGATACGGCTGCTGCCGGAGGGCGTCGGCGTCGTGCCGCTGCACGCGGGCGTTCGCACCGGCGACACGCAGGAGTTCCGCGACGTGCTGGCGGTTGTGGCGGAGCGTGTCGCCGAGCTTGCCGAACTCGGCGTGAGCGCAGTCTACGTCGAGGGAGCGCCTCCGGGGATGCTGATGGGCTACGGGGCGGACCAGCGCTTGGCGGACGAACTGTCGGCGCGGCACGGTCTGCCGGTGTCGTTCGCGTCGACGGCGGCGGTTTCGGCGCTGCGGGAACTGGGCGCGAAGCGGGTGATAGGGCTGTCGTACACGCCCGCCGAGCAGAACGCGGCGTTCGCACGGTACCTGCGTGATGCGGGGATGGACGTGCTGACGTTCGACGGCATCGAAGCGCCGTTCCGGGAGGCGGACCGGATAACAGCGGACCAGGTCCGCCGTCGCTGCGAGGAACTGCGCGCGGCGCATCCGGACGCCGACGCGTTCTATTTGCTTGGCGGCGCGTGGCGGGTGTTGTCGATTATCGAGCCGCTCGAGCGCGAGCTGGGCGTGTCGGTGTGCGCGGGGATTCAGGCGAGCGTGTGGGAGATCCTGCGCCTGCTTGGGGTCGAGCGGCGCATTCCGGGCTACGGCCGGCTTCTGGGGTAGGACGCCGAGTCGTTTATCCGTGGGCGGGGACGATTGGCGGAGGGAGTGGGATTCGAACCCACGGTACAGTCGCCCGTACAGCGGTTTTCAAGACCGCCGCATTCGTCCACTCTGCCATCCCTCCGGGAGGGCCATTGTAGCAGGGCCGCCTCTGTGCTCCAGAGGTGTCCTACCCAAGGGAGAGAAGGTGGTCGGGGAGCCGGGATTTGAACCCGGGACCTCTACGTCCCGAACGTAGCGCGCTACCGAACTGTGCTACTCCCCGAAGAGGGCGCGTCGCGCCTGTGGGCGCGCGCCGCCATAGGAGAGTGTACCACACCGCCGCCTTCTCCCCGGCTGCTCCAGCCGTGGCGCGGCTGCTTTCTCCCTGAGGAGGAGACGCCCCATGCCGGAGAGGCGCGGGCGGGGAACTACGCCAGTACGAGCTCCTCCTGGCGGCGAGGCTGCATCCAGGGGAGGTAAACGCCCCACTCGTCGGGCAGGCTTCGGTGCATGAGGTGGTAGTAGGGGTTGGCCCTGGGGGCTGCGGGGACGCTCAGGAGGCGCATGTTCGCCTGCGACGGGGTGCGCCCGGCCTTCCGGTGATTGCAGGGCACGCAGGCGGCGACGACGTTCTCCCACGTGTGCGGGCCGTTCAGGACGCGGGGGGTGACGTGGTCGAGCGTGAGCTCCTTTGTCTGCTTGCCGCAGTACTGGCAGGTGAACCGGTCACGCCAGAACACCTCGCGCCGCGACAGACGCCGGGTGAAGAGCGGACGTTTCACGAGGTAGAGCAGGCGAATGACGGAGGGGATGGCGAACGTCTCGGAGATGGAGTGGTACTCGCCCTCGCCGAGTTCGAGGGGCTGCGCCTTGCGGCCGAGGACGAGGACGAGCGCCCGCCGTACGCCGCAGACGTTCAGCGGCTCGTAGTTCTGGTTCAGGATGAGGACGGCTCCGCTGCCGGGCATCACTCCTCCGCGCGGCAAGCATCATACGTGCGCCCCGCGCCGGACGGCAAGCCGGAGACGAGTCGCTCAGGCGGCCAGCAACTGCTCGATGGCCTGGAACTCCGGCGGAAGGAAGGACCGCAGAAACGAGGTCGCCTCGAGGATGATGTCGGCGAGGGCGGACTCCCGCACGGCGTCGCGCGCGAATTCGGAGGGGATGACGCCCAGAGTCCAGGTGAGAGCGGCGGCTGCAAGGGCGCCGGAAAGAAAGCCGACGGCCATGCCGGACACGTTGTCGATCCAGCCCATCCACACGAGCTTGAGGGCCTGCTTGATGGCCATTGAGCAGACGAGGGCGACGAGGAGGACGCCGATGAAGATGCCGGCGAAGGTGGCCGCCTGGCGGAGAGCGTCGTTGCCGATGACTCCCTCGAACACCGACTCGACGGCGCCGTAGAGCCGGCCGGCGAGAATGGCGCCGCCCACCGCGCCGGCGAGCATGAACGCCCAGCGGAGCAGTCCGCTGAGCCATCCGAGGGCGGCGCCGCCGACCATCAGGGCGAGCGCGGTGAAGTCTAACCAGTTCATGCGAGGGTCTCGAAAAGGGCGTGCGGTTCACTATGCCACGGCGCGGGGAAAACCTGAAGGAGTTGCGCGCGGCGATTGCGCGGAGGGTGTGGTCCGGGCCTCGCCGCCTCTAGACGGCGTAGAGGGGGTTGTCCCTGGTGATGGTGCGCGTGTCGGATGCGGCGGCGTCGCGGATGTACTTTGGAAGCGAGAACATGCCGCGATGGGCGAGGCCGTCGTAGAAGCGGAGAGGGGACGAGAGCCGTTCAGCGAGCCGGGCGTCGATCTCGTGCGGCGGCAGGTCGGCGACAACGGGAGCGTCCGCGCCGCCGCAGGCGATGAACCCCCACATCGAGCCGAAGCTGGGCACGTTCACCTGGCAGCCCGAGGCGTGATCGAACGCCTGGCGCATCGTGTTCCAGATTGCGGTGAACACTTCGTGGACGTTCGTGGGCGACGTCGGGCCGGACTGGGCGACCATGAGCCCGCCGGAGGCGAGGCGCGAGCGGACGAGGGCGTAGAACTCCAGGGTGTAGAGCAGGTAGGCCGGGCCGCCCTCCAGGGGGTCGGGAACGTCGATGATGATGACGTCGAACGGCGTTTCCCGCTGCTCGAGATAAGCGAGCGCATCGTCGTGGAGGAGCGTGACGCGGGGGTCGTCGAACGCGCCCCGGTGGTGATTGGGAAGGTGCTGCTTGCAGAGGTCGACGACCTCGCGGTCGAGGTCGACCATAACGACCTCGCGGACGTGACCGTGGCGGAGGACTTCGCGGATGGTGGCCCCTTCGCCGCCGCCGGCGACCATAACGCGCGCGGGGTTGGGGTGGGCGGTCATCACGGGGTGGACGAGGGCCTCGTGGTAGGCCCACTCGTCGGCCTCAGCCGACTGGGTCTTGCCGTCGAGCACCAGCATACGGCCGAAGGGGGCGGTCTCGATGACCTGGACGCGCTGCCAGGGCGTGTGGCCCTGATGGAAGACGCGCACGACGCCGGCGGCCTGCACGAGGTCGGGCGTAATCTGCTCAAGGTGCCAGAGCGTGCGTGCGGGGAGGCCTTCCACGGGCTATCCGGCGGCGGATATGGCCGGCACGGCGACCCGCCCCCGAGCGACCTCCGTGATCTCCGGGTCTTGGGACTCGACGGCGCGGATGATCAGTTGGGCCGCCTCGACGGGGTCGAAGCTCTCGCCGCAGGTGAAGATGTCGACGGCGGCGTAGGCGTGTTCGGGCCAGGTGTGGATGCAGAGGTGGGATTCCGCGATGGCGACGACGCCGGTGACGCCCTGGGGGCTGAACTGATGGAATAGCTTGCCGATAACGGTCGCGCCGGTCTCTTCGGCGGCGTGCAGCATAGTCCCCTCGATGAAGGGGAGATCGTCGAGTGAGGCGGAGTTACAGGAGCGGAGTTCCAGCAGGATGTGTCGACCGAGTGCTTCCAATCAAGCAGCCCCCCTTTCAGGAAAGTGCCGGCTTGCGGTTCGAGACCCGGCCGGACCGGATGCGCGCGAACGCTAAGGCTACCAGTCTGAGAGGGCCGGCGCAAGGGGGGCGCTGAGGGCGACGCTATGCCGCGACTCGCCGCATGACGGCGACGACGCGGCCGTGCACCTGCACCTGATCGGCGGGAACGATGATGGGCTCCATGGTGGTGTTGGCGGGCATCAGGCGCACGTGGTCGCCCTCGAGGTGGAAGTGCTTGAGCGTCGCCTCCCCGTCGCGGGACGCGGCGACCATGTCGCCGTTGCGCACGTCTGAGGCGGGGCCGAGCACGACGATGTCGCCGTCGGTGATGAACGCGTCGATCATGGAGTAGCCCTTGACGCGAAGGGCGTAGAGGCCGTCGGTGTTGCGCGGCGTGAGTTCGGAGGGCAGCGCGATGGTCTCGCGGTCGGCGTCGTGATAGTCGCCGGCCTCGAACGAGTGGAAGGGCTCACCGGCGGCGATGGCGCCGAGGACCGGAACGAAGGTCGCCTCGATGAGACCGGGACCGCTCTCGCTGACGAGTTCGATGGCGCGGGAGATGTCGGGAGAGCGGCGGATGTAGCCGTCGCGTTCGAGGATGCGGAGGTTGTAGTCGACGACGGAGGTTGAACTGATGCCGCAGCCCGCCTGTATCTCGCGGATGGAGGGCATGTAGCTGCGGTCTGCGTGGTACTCGCGCAGGAAATCGAGGATGCGCATGGGAAGGTTCGATTTGGGGGTCATGAGAAGCCTCCGCGTGCCAGAACGTGCGTTCTAAAATACCGAACGCGGCGCGCGCGTGTCAACGGGCAACTGTCGCGGGAGGCTGTAAGAAATCGACCCAGGAAGCGAGAGGCGCCTACTCGGCCTGGAAGCGGTTGAGGCGCTTCATGAGGCGGGACTTGCTGCGCGCCACGGCGTTGCGGTGGACGACGCCCTTGACCCCGGCGCGGTCGAGCTTGCTGACGGCGGCCTTGACGGCGGAAGCCGACTCCTCGCTCCTGGAGGAGAGCAGGCGGACGGCTTTCTTGACGGCGGTGCGGGTGCTCGAGCGAACGCGGCGGTTGATCAGCCGTCGGCGCTGCTGGACTCGTGCTGCTTTCTGCGCAGGCATGGGGCTATCTCCATCGGTGTCGTCGTGACCTGCATAGTGTACCACGAACCCCGGCTGCGTTCTCCGTCGCGGGCGAGCGGCCGATGGTTACGCGCGGGCGGCGGCCGTCGAGGCGGGGGTGTGAGCGCGGCTGACGCTGCGCACGCCCCGGACGCCCTCGATGCGGTCGAAGAGGCGCGAGAGCTGTTCGAGGTTCGCGACCTGGGCGGTGAGGTGGACCGTGGCGGAGCCGTCGTCGAAAACGTCGGTGCGAGTGCCGGCGAGGTTGACGCGCTCGGCGGAGGTGGCGCCGGTGATGTCGTGCAGCAGGCCGACGCGGTCGAACGCCTCGACGCGGATGTGGACGGGGAAGACGTTCTTCGGCTGGCCCCATGCGACAGGGACGAGGCGCGCGGGTTCGGAGACGTTGCGGATGTTGACGCAGTCGTTCTTGTGGATGGTGACGCCCCGGGTGCGGGTGACGAAGCCGGTGATTTCGTCACCGGGAAGGGGATGGCAGCATACCCCCATGCGAGTGAGAAGGTCGCCGACGCCAAGGACGCTGACGCCGGTGATGGTCGTCGGGCTGAGAGAGCCGCCCGGGTCGGCCGTCTCGCGCTTGCGGTCGCGCTCCGCCTGCCGCGCGGAGAGGCGTCCCGCGACCTGCGCGGTGGTGACGACGCCGGAACCGATGGCGGCGTAGAGGTCGTCGGGGGAGTTGTAGCGGAACCAGCGGGCTATTTCGGCGTCGTCTTCGTCGGCGTTGAGGCGCCGGTACTCGCGTTTGAGGAGGTCGCGTCCGCGCTCGATATTGGCGCCGCGCTCCTGCCGGCGGAACCATGCGCGGATGGCCTGGCGCGCGTTGGCTGTCTTCACGTAGCCGAGATGAGGGTTGAGCCAATCGAGCGTAGGGCCTCGCGCGACCTTGCTGGTGAGCACCTCGACGGTGTCGCCGTTGCGGAGTTGGGTCCGGAGCGCGACGAGGCGCCCGTTGACCTTGGCGCCGATGCACCGGTGGCCGATCTCGGTGTGGATGCTGTAGGCGAAGTCGATGGGCGTGGAGCCGGCGGGGAGTTCGCGGATCTCGTTCTTGGGAGTGTAGACGAACACCTGGTCCTGGAAGAGGTCGGTGGTGACGTTCTCGATGAAGTCGGCGGTCCCGGTGTCGTCGCGCTGCCAGTCGAGGAGTTGGCGGAGCCACGACATCCGCTCCTCGAACCGGCTGTCGGTGGCGCCGCCCTCCTTGTAGCTCCAGTGGGAGGCGACGCCGTACTCGGCGACCTGGTGCATCTGGTAGGTGCGGAGCTGCACCTCGACGGGCAACCCGTCGATCGCCCTCACGCAGGTGTGGAGGGACTGGTACATGTTCTCCTTGGGGTTGGCGATGTAGTCGTCGAACTGGCCGGGGAGAGGGCGCCAGAGGGAATGGACGGCGCCGAGGGCCCCGTAGCACTCGGGGATGGTGGGAACGAGGACGCGCAGGGCGAAGAGGTCGTAGATTTCGCTGATCTGTTTGCCCTGCTGTTCGTAGGCATGGGCCTTGCGGAAGATGCTGTAGAGGTGTTTGGGTCGGCCGTAGACTTCGGCGGCAAAGCCGGCGCGCGCGAGTTCGCGCCGGAGGGCCTCGGTGATCCGGTCGACGTAGGCCTCGCGCTCGATGCGCTTGGCGGCGATGAGCCGGGAGACGCGCTTGTAGTCGTCGGGGTGGAGGTGGCGAAAGGCGAGGTCTTCGAGTTGCCACTTCACTTCGCCCATCCCGAGCCGATGGGCGAGCGGAGCGTAGATATCGAGGGTCTCCTGGGCGATGGCCTTCCGACGGGCGGGCGAGAGCGCGCCGAGCGTGTGCATGTTGTGGAGGCGGTCGGCGAGCTTGATGAGGACGACGCGGATGTCTTCGGCCATGGCGACGAGCATCTTGCGGAGGCTCTCGGCCTGGCTGTCGCTGCGGACGACGGGGGGCTCCGCCTCCGCGGCGATGGTGTCGATGCGGTCGAGCTTGGTTACTCCGTCGACGAGCTTGGCGACGTCGGCGCCGAAGCGCCTGCGGACCTGCGCGAGCGAAACGTCGCAGTCTTCGACGACGTCATGGAGGAGGGCGGCGGCGACGGTCTGAGCGTCGAGCTTGAGGTTGGCGAGGTAGCGCGCAGCCTCGACGGGGTGGTCGATGTAGGGGTCGCCGGAGCGCCGGGTCTGGCCGTCGTGGGCCTCAACGGCGAACGCGAGCGCCTTCTCGACGAGTTCGGCGCGGTCGGGCGGGAGGTATCCCCGCACCTGTTCCAGCAGAGCCTCCATAGCCGGATTATACCCCCGCGCCCTTCGGGCTGCCCCGCTCTTGTGGGAGGAGTTATTCCCCTTCCCCACAGGAGTGGGAGGGCGGCGTGCGCAGGCGCGCGGGTGAAGTTCGACCGCGGAGGGCGGTTGGGGGAACCTCGCAGCCCCGCTCCTCGCGCCCCGCAAGGGGCTATAATTGCTCGTCGGAGACCCCTCATGCAGCAAGCGCCGCGCGGCACAGCCGACATCCTCCCCGAACAGCAGCGATACTGGTCGTTCGTGCAGTCCACTCTCACGGACGCCGCTCTGTCGTTCGGCTACGCGCGCATCGACACGCCGGTGTTCGAGGACACGCGGCTCTTCACCCGCACGGTCGGCGTCGAGACCGACATCGTGCAGAAGGAGATGTACACGTTCGAGGATCGCGCCGGGCAGTCGCTGACGCTGCGGCCGGAAGGAACGGCGGCGGTGTGCCGCGCGTACATCGAGCACGGGCTGCACAACCAGGCGCAGCCGGTGCGCTACTACTACCTGTGCCCCATGTTCCGGTACGACCGTCCGCAGGCCGGGCGCTACCGGCAGTTCCATCAGTTCGGAGTCGAGGCGATAGGCGACGGCGGCGCGACGGTCGACCTCGAAGTCATCCAGCTGGCGATGCACAGCATGGAGCGTTTGGGGCTCGGCGGCATGACGCTCGCGCTCAACAATATCGGCGACGCGCAGGACCGGCCGCGCTACCTCGAGGCGCTGCGAGAGCACTTCGCGCCGCACCGGGCGCACATGGGAGCGGACGACCGCCGCCGGTTCGAGACGAGCCCGCTGCGGCTGCTCGACTCGAAGGAGCTGGCGGGAGAGGCGTTCATGGAGACGGCCCCGCGCAGCACCGACTATCTGGGCGCCGAGGCGCAGGCCCACTGGGACGAGTTGCTCGGGCACCTGGACGCGATAGGGCTGTCGTACAGGCTCGATCACAAGCTGGTGCGCGGGCTCGACTACTACACGCGCACGGTGTTCGAGGTACACCCGTCGCGCGAGGGCGCCCAGAGCGCGGTCTGCGCCGGCGGCCGGTACGACGGCCTGATAGAGCAGCTCGGAGGCAGGCCGACCCCGGGCATCGGGTTCGCAGCGGGCATCGAGCGGATGATCCTCAACCTCGAGGAGCAGGGCGCGGAGCGCCCCCCGGCCACGCCGCCCCCGCTGGTGGTGGCCTACCGGGGAGAGGCGGCGAAAAGGGCCGCGATCCAGCTGGCGATCGCCGTTCGCGCCGAGGGAGGCCGGGCGTCGGTGGCGCCCGACCGCAGCCTGAAGGCGCAGTTGCGGTATGCGTCGGGCATCGGCGCTACGGACGTGCTGATTCTGGGCGATGCGGAACTCGCCAAGGGAGTGGCGACGCACAGGGACATGGCGGCGGGCGAGCAGCGCGAGCTTCCGCTGGCCGACGTTCCCCGCCTCCTGAGCTGAGAGGCTGCGCGCCTATCCCCCTTCGCAGGAATGACGGATGCGCCCTGGCGGGCGCAAACCCTCACCCCAGCCCTCCCCCGTCTTCGGGGGAGGGGGCCGGATGGATTCCCGCCTTCGCGGGCGACGGACGCCGCCCTCTCTACCTTCGGGCATCTCCCCCTAGGGGAGACAGGGGGCGAGATTCCCGCCTTCGCGGGAATGACGGATGCGCGCTTCGCGCGTAGGCGCGCTGGGGAGCGAGATTCTTCGCTGCGCTCGGAATGACAGGCTGGTCACCTTGAAGAAAGCGCCCCCTCCCAGGGTTCCGGGAGAGGGCGCTTCAGCGTTGTGCGGAGCGGCGGCGTCGGGAGTTCGCCCGCTAGGAGGCGGGGAAGTCGATGTTGAGAGTGATGGTTTGGCCGATCCTGACCGTTCCCATTGCCGTCGCTTGGACGCCGTCGAGCCAGAACTCCACGGGCCGGTTGACGTAGGCGGCCTGGCAGACGCCGAGGGTTACCTGGTACCCGCCGCCAGTGGTGGGATCAATGGGAGTGGGGAACCACAGGTCGGGAAGCCCCCGGCGAGTTACCTTGGCGTAGAGCGTGCTGCCGGCGGGCGGGACTTGCCCGCCGATAGTGACCTTGCCCCTGTAGGTGCCGGGTATCGGCGGCGGGGACCCGGTCGTGCCTTGATTGCTGCATTGCTGATAGTTGGTTTTGACCGGGTTCCCCTGCACGAGCAAAGCCACCCGGATGAGATCGGGGGCGGCGAGCGCGTAGCGGGAGCCCGGTTGTGCGAGGAGAGCCTCCGAGGCGTGTTCCGCCTCTATGCGCATGCCGCGGAGCCTGCCGTACTCGTCGACGACGGCGCCGCCCTCGGAACCGACTTGGTGGAAACCCTGGAGCTGGAAGTACGTGAGTTGGGTATCGGGGTTCTGTAGAGAGCCGGCGACGGAGGTGTTGGCGGTGCGAGAAATGCCGCGGAGGTACTCGATGGTCGCGAGTTCCTTGCCGATGGAGGGAACGGAGATGTCGCCCGTCGTGTCCACGACGTCCAACGGCTGGGTGGGGTCGATGGCCTGGAAGACGGCGACGTTGCTGTCGTCGTTGCGGCCGGCGACCCAGGCGTTTCCTCTAACGTTGGCGGCGGTGGTGTACTGCACCGTGGGGGAGCTGCCGAGGTTGGACGTGGTGGTGACGATGTAGACCGTCCCATTGATGTCGATGACGATGCCGGACCATTGGCTCTCGCCGCTGCTCAGACCGACGACACCGGGCGCGGCGAGGCTGGCGCCGGTTGCGAGGTCGCGCATCGGCGTGGGCGTCGGCTCCGGCGTGGGCGTCGGCTCCGGTGTGGGGGTGGGCGTCGCCTCCGGCGTGGGAGTGTGGGTGGGGGTCGGCCGCGGCGTGGGAGTGTTGGTGGGCGTGGGCGTCGGCTCCGGGGTAGGAGTGGCCGTGGGCGTGGGCGTGAAGGTGGCGGTCGGCTCCGGGGTGGGAGTGGGCGTCGGCGTGGGGGTGAAGGTGGCGGTCGGCTCCGGGGTGGGAGTGGCCGTCGGCGTAGGAGTGGCCGTGGGCGTGGGGGTGTAGGTGGGGGTAGGCGTGTCGGTCGGGACCGGCGTGTTGGTGGCGGTAGGAGTAGGAGGCGCGGGAGAAGTGGGCGTCGCGGCATCGCCGCACGCGGCGACGAACGCCATGGCGATAATGAACGCGGGGGCGATCAGAGCTAGCCGTAGAGGCTTCATACGTCAGTTGAACTCGCTTTCGAAACGGAATCGGGAGGATAGTATAGCACTCTTGACGGGCCGCCGGGGTTCTCTGGCGGTGCGGGTTTCCCGTGTTCTGAAGGGCTGGCGGTTGCGCTGTGCTATACTGCGCGCAGGTGGGCCCCCGGTAGCGGGGGCCGCACTGTGAGAGCGGGTTGTCGTGTTCGAGCGGCTCGAAAATTTGCTGAAGCGAAGCGAAGAGATTGACGAACTCTTCGCCAAGCCGGACGTCGTCTCCGACCCGGAGCAGGTGAACAAACTCGCGAAGGAGCGAGCGGACCTGCAGCCGGTTGTCGCGGCGTACCGCCGGCTGCAGGCGGCGACTACCGAGCTTGCCGACGCGCGCGCTCTGGCGAGCGACGAGGACCCCGAGGTGGCGGAGCTGGCGCGCGAGGAAGCCGCGAGTCTGACCTCGGACGTGGAGCGGCTGGAGTTGGAGCTCCGGGCCGCGCTCGTTCCGAAGGACCCGCACGACGGCAAGAACGTGATCATGGAGATCCGGGGCGGCACGGGGGGCGACGAGGCGGCGCTGTTCGCCGGCGACCTGTTCCGCATGTACCAGCGGTACGCGCAGCGGCACGGCCTGCAGGTCGAGCTCGTCAACACGAGCGAGACGGAGGGAGGCGGCTTCAAGGAGGTCGTCTGCTCCATCTCGGGTTCGGGCGCGTACCGGCTGCTGAAGCACGAGAGCGGCGTTCATCGCGTGCAGCGGGTGCCGGTCACCGAAGCGCAGGGGCGCATCCACACGTCGACCGCCACGGTTGCGGTGCTGCCGGAGGTGGACGAGGTGGACGTCGCTATTCGGCCGGAGGACCTGCGGATCGACATCTTTCACTCCGGCGGCCCCGGCGGGCAGAACGTGAACAAGGTGGCCACGGCGGTGCGGGTGGTGCACGCGCCGACAGGCATCGTCGTGGTCTCTCAGGGCGAGCGGTCGCAGCTGCGCAACAAGAACGAGGCGATGGCGGTGCTGCGGTCGCGGCTGTACGAGCAGCAGATGCAGGAGCAGCAGGCGCACACGTCGGCGACACGCCGCTCTCAGGTGGGCAGCGGCGAGCGCTCGGAGAAGGTGCGGACGTACAACTTCCCCCAAGACCGCCTCACCGACCACCGCATCGGGATGTCGATCCACGGCCTGCAGGAAGTGATGAACGGCGCGGGACAGCTCGACGCGCTCGTCGAGGCGCTGCTGCAGGACGAGCAGACGCGGTTGCTCGAAGAGAGCGGCGAGGACAGCGCGGCCTGAACCTCCCGCCGCAGACGCTCGGATTCCTGGTTCGGAAGACGGCCGCGCGCCTCGAGGCCGCCGGCATAGGCGACGCGCGCCTCGAAGCCGACCTCATCTGGATGACCGCCCTCGGCGTCGACCGCGCTCGCCTCTACGCCGCTTTCGGCGAGCCGCCGTCTTCAGACGCCGCAAGTCAGGCGGAGGCGCTCCTCGCCCGGCGGCTCGCCGGTGAGCCCGTCGCCTACCTGATGGGCAAGCGGGAGTTCTACGGCGTTGAACTCGCCGTCGGCCCCGGCGTGCTCATTCCCCGCCCGGACACCGAGACCGTCGTGGAGGAGACGCTGCGGCTGGTCGAGGGCGTGGAGGCGCCCTGCATCGCGGACGTGGGGTGCGGCAGCGGCGCCATAGCGGTCGCGCTCGCCGTTGCGCGGCCCGACGCCGATGTGTACGCGCTCGACCTGGCGCCCCGCGCGCTCGAGCTGACGGCGCTCAACGCGGCGGAGAACGGCGTCGCCGACAGGGTGCGCGTGCTGGAGAGCGACCTGCTCGCGGCGCTTCCGGCGCCCGTGCACGTCATCGCCGCGAACCTCCCGTACGTGCGGTCGGACGAGATGCCGACGCTCGACCCGGATGTGCGGCTGTTCGAGCCGCGCGAGGCGCTCGACGGAGGCGAGGACGGTCTGGAGCTGGTCCGCCGGCTGCTCGCCGAGTCGGGCGCATGGCTGCTTCCGGGCGGCGCGGTCGTGCTGGAGATGGACCCGCGGCAGATCGCGGCGGCGTCGGAGCACGCGGCGGCTGCGCTGCCGGGTGCGGTCATCAGCGTCGCGCGCGACCTCGCAGGCCGCGAACGCGTGCTGGTCGTGCGGACGCGCTGAGGCGGGGGCGCTCCTCTCTGCCGCTGCGGGCATCCCTGCAAGGGGGAGGGTTGGGGAGAGGGCGGGGTGGTAACCTACGCCGCATGACGTACACCGACATCCTGTACGAGAAGAGCGGCGGCATCGCCACCATCACCATCAACCGGCCGCAGGTGCGCAACGCCTTCCGTCCGCTGACCGTCGACGAGATGATCGCCGCTTTCCAGGACGCCTGGGAGGACGACGACGTGGGAGTCGTGATTCTCACCGGCGCGGGCGACAAGGCGTTTTCGAGCGGCGGCGACCAGAAGGTGCGCGGAAAGGACGGCTACCAGGACGGCACGGGCCATACGAAGCTGCGCATCACGGAGTTGCACGCCGTCATCCGCATGATCCCCAAGCCGGTCATCGCCGCGGTGAACGGCTACGCCATCGGCGGCGGCCACGTGCTGCACGTCATCTGCGACCTCTCGCTCGCGTCGGAGAACGCGATATTCGGGCAGAGCGGGCCGAAGGTGGGCAGCTTCGACGCCGGGTTCGGCACGGTGTTCCTGGCGCGCGTGGTGGGCGAGAAGAAGGCGCGGGAGATCTGGTACCTCTGTCGCCAGTACTCGGCGCAGGAAGCGCTGGAGATGGGGCTGGTGAACAAGGTGGTCCCGCCCGCCGACCTCATGGCCGAGGCGCGCGCCTGGGCGGAGCGCATCCTGGAGATGAGCCCGACGGCGCTGCGGTTCCTGAAGGCGTCGTTCAACCAGGACACCGACTGGGCGTACGGCCTGCAGCAGATGGCGCACGGGGCTGTGCAGATGTTCTACAACACCGACGAGGCGGATGAGGGCGTCCGCGCCTTCAACGAAAAGCGCCCGCCCGACTTCTCGCCCTACCGCAAGCAGAGCTGGTGACGGGGGGCGTCAGCCTGATGACCCCCAACCCTTCTCCCCAACCGAAGATCGTCTCCTGGTTCTGGGCGGCGAGGCCGTTCTCGCTGACGGCGTCGGTTACGCCGGTGCTGGTGGGAACGGCGCTGGCGGCGACGGTGGGCGCGCTCAATTGGCTGCTGTTCGCGCTTGCGCTCACCGGCTCGATTGCGATCCAGATCGGCACGAACCTCACGGACGAGTACGCCGACCATCGCAAGTCGGGTGGGGCGGGGAAGTTTCTTGCGCCGCACAAAGTCATCCAGCGGGGGCTGCTGTCGGAGCGCGCGGTCGCGCTTGGCATGGCGGCGGCGTTCGGCTACGGAGTAATCGCGGGGCTGATCATCGTCGCGCACGTGGGCTGGCCCATCCTCGCGGTGGGGCTGGCGAGCGTGGCGGTTGCGTACTTCTACGCGGGAGGCCCGAAGCCGTTGGGGACGCTGGGGCTCGGCGAGCCGGTGGTGTTCGTGTTCATGGGGCTGGTGATGGCAATGGCGTCGTACTACGTGCAGCGGGAGGCGCTCACGCTCGCGTCGTTCTACGTATCGCTGCCGGTCGCGTTCATCGTCACTGCCATCCTGGTCGTGAACAACATCCGCGACGCCGAGGAAGACCGGGAGGCAGGGAAGCGGAGCATCGCCACCGCCGCCGGGGTGCGCGCGGCGCAGTGGTCGTACGCGGCGATGCTGGCGGCGGCGTACCTGAGCATCGCGGGGGCGGCGTTCGGCGGAGCGGTGAGCCTCTGGGCGCTGCTGGGGCTGGCGCCGCTGCCGTGGGCCGTGGGGGCGTCGCGCGGGTTGTTCTCGGCGCAGGAGCGCCCTGCGATGAACCGCCTCCTCGTGCGCACCGCGAAGCTGCACGGGTGGACCGGCCTCGCCCTCGCGGCGGGCCTCTACGCGTCGAGCGTCTAAGGGCCTCCCCGGCGGTGTAGCCCCACCGTTATGGGTGTACACTCGCCTCATGGTCATCTATCGCTACTCCCGGTGGGACGGCTCGCAGAACGTTGAGTTTCCCACGACGGACGACCTTATCGACCACCTGTCGGAGCAGATCCTGCAGGGCGACGATCTGCGGAGCGCGCTGCGCCGCATGATGCAGCGCGGCTTCCAGGACGCGCAGGGCCAGCGCGGGCTGGGCATGCAGGACCTGCTCGACAAGCTGCGCCAGGCGCGCGAGCGCAATCTCGAACGCTACAACCTGGCCTCGATGTTCGACGACATCCAGGAGCGGCTCGACACCATCATCGACAAGGAGCGCGAGGGCATCAATCAGCGCCTCCGCGACATCGAACCGCCCTCACAACCGCCGGACGGCTCCTCCGCAGGAGAGAGGGACGGCGACTCCCCTCGCGGGAGCGAGGAGGCTGGCGGGTCGCAGGGGCAGTCCGGGACTCCGCCGGAACTCGCCGACATGCTCCGCCAGATGGCGAACCGGCGGCTCGGCCAGCTCGACGCGCTGCCGCCCGGCGCCGGGGGGCGCATCAAGGAGTTGCGCGATTACGACTTCATGGACCCGGAGGCGCGCCAACAGTTCGACGAACTGATGGAGGAACTCCAGCAGCAACTGCTCCAGCAGTACTTCCAGGGCCTGCAGCAGAGCCTCCAGCAGATGACGCAGGAGGACCTCTCCCAGGTCTCGCAGATGGTGCGCGACCTCAACGAGCTCGTGAAGCAGAAGCTGCGCGGCGACGACCCGGACATCACCGACTTCATGAACAAGTGGGGGCACATGTTTCCCCCGGGCATCGAGACGTTCGACCAGTTGATGGACTACATGTCCCGCCAGATGGCGCAGATGCAGTCGCTCATGAACTCGATGCCGGCGGAGATGCGCCGCCAGCTCGAAGACATGATGGAGGGGCTGCTGCAAGACAACCGCCTCTCGTGGGACCTGTTCGAACTCGCGACGAACCTCGAGCGTATGAACCCGAGCGGGTTCCGCGACAACGATTTCCGGCTGTTCGGCGACGAGCCCGTTACGCTGCAGCAGGCGCTCGAACTGATGGGCGACCTGAACAACATCGAAGACCTCGAATCGCAGATGCGCCAGGCGCTGCGGACGAACGACGCGACGAAGATCGACGCGGACCGGATAGGCGACGTGCTCGGCGACGAGGCCCGGCGTTTCGCCCACGAGTTGCAGCGGCTCACCAAGGAGCTGGAGGAGGCCGGGTTCATTCGGCGGAAGGGTCAGGGCTGGGAGCTCACGCCCCAGGCGATACGCAAGATCGGCGACAAGGCGCTCACCGACATCTTCAACCGCATCCGGGGCGGCGACTTCGGCGACCACAACCGCGACAAGAGCGGCGTGGGCGTCGAGATCACCGACGAGACCAAGCAGTGGGAGTATGGCGACCCGCTGCATCTGAACACCCTGAAGACGGTGAGCAACGCCGTGCTGCGCGAGGGGAAGGGCACGCCTGTCCGCATCAAGCCGGAGGACTTCGAGATCGACCGCACCATCGCGCAGACGCGGACCTCCACGGTGATAGCGATCGACATGAGTTACTCGATGTTCTGGGACGGAGCGTTCCAGGCGGGCCAGCGCGTGGGGCTGGCGCTCGACACGCTCATCAAGTCGAAGTACCCGAAGGACTGGGTGTCGGTCGTGGCGTTCTCGTACTTCGTGCTGCCGCTCCAGTCGCACATGCTGCTCGACACGTACTGGGTGGAGCATGGCGGCGGCACGAACTTCCAGGAGGTGCTGCGGCAGGCGCGGCAGATGCTCTCCCGTCAGGGCGGGAACAACAAGCAGATCATCCTCATCACCGACGGCGAGCCGACGACCTACAACTGGACGGAAGACGGCCTCGGCTCGCGAGAAGACATGTTCGAGGCGTACATGCGCCGCCGCCGCGGCGGAGGGCTGCTCGAGGCGACGATGCGCGAGGTGATGCGCTGCACCCGCGACAACATCATCATCAACACGTTCATGCTCGATCAGAGTCCGTCACTGCTGCGGTTCGTGCAGCTGATGACGAAGATGAACAAGGGCCGCGCGTTCGTCGCCAGCCCCCACAATCTCGGCTCCTACGTCGTCGCCGACTACGTGGCCAACCGCAACAAAGTGATCCGGTAGGCGGGGTTCATGAGCGTAGGCGTGGGCTTCGTGGAGGCCGTCGTCATCGACGTGGCCGACTTCCAGAGGGCGGAGGCGTTCTGGTCGGCGCTGGTCGGCTGTGAGTTCGGGCCATCGTTCGAGCCCACGTTCAGGCGCGCCAAGCTCCCGTCCGGCATCGCCTTGGTGCTGCAGCACAGGCCGGACCAAAAGGACCCGCACGTGCGGAACCGCGTCCACATCGACGTGGAGGTGGAGGACATCGAGGCCGCGCTAGCGCGTGTCGAGTCCATAGGCGGCGCATTGGTGCGCCGCGTAGAGAACCAGAACCACATCGTCTGCGCCGACCCCGACGGCAACGAATTCTGCCTGACGCCTCCGTAGCCTTATGCGCATTATCGACCTCGGAAGGGAAGACGCGGGACTGGTCGAGCAGGCGGCGGAACTGCTGTACGTCACGTTCTTCGACCAATCGCCGGGATCCTGGCCGGACCTGGACTCGGCGCGCGGCGAGATACTGGACGACTCGGCGCCTCAGCGCGTCTACCGGGCCGCGCTCGACGACGACGGCCTGCTGCTGGGGTTCGTCGGCGGCGACCCCCTCTACAACGGACGCGTTTGGGAAGTGCACCCGCTCGCCGTACGGGCTGACAGCCGCCGGAGAGGCGTGGGCGGCGCG
This sequence comes from Dehalococcoidia bacterium, assembly GCA_034421335.1. Lineage (GTDB taxonomy): Bacteria > Chloroflexota > Dehalococcoidia > Lucifugimonadales > Australimonadaceae > S5-327. The sequence continues at coordinate 41,774 of DAOUKL010000093.1, forward strand.
CTGATGCGCGACCTCGAACGGATAGCCGCCGAGCGCGGAGCGGCGACGCTCTTCATCGGCGCGGACGACGAGACGAACGCGACGACGATAGGCGGGCTCGATCTCTACCCCTCGCCGCAGGCCCACCTGGAGGAACTGCGCGCCATTCCGGGGTCGACGCATCCGCTGCCGTTCTACGAGGCGTGCGGCTTTGTGGTCGTGGGCGTGCTTCCGGACGCCAACGGCTTCGGCAAGCCGGACATCTTCCTGGCGAAACGAATCGGCCGGCCCGCTCCCTAGGGGGAGTGGGACCGCTCTCCCTCCGTGGGACCGGCGCGGAGAGGGCCGCTATTCCAGTTCCGGATCGGCCAGGCTGTCGCCGTCGCTGTCGTCGTCATCGTCGTCGTCATCATCGGGCATGATGATGTCGTCGTCGTCCTCTTCCTCGTCGTCGAGGGAGAGGTCGAGGCGCGCCGTGTCGTCGTTGAAGGTGAGGGGTTCGCCGGGGAACTCGGACATGAGCGCGCCGACGTACTCGTAGTCGTTCGCCTCGAGGTGGATGGCGCTCTGCGGCGCTTCGGGCAGGCCGAGCAGCTTGCGGCCGTCCTCGGACTGGTCGAGCCGGGCGGGGATGAGGCGCCCGATGATGACGTTCTCCTTCAGCCCGCGGAGGTAGTCGACTTCGCCGAGGAGGGCGGCTTCCGTGAGCACGCGCGCGGTCTCCTGGAACGAGGCCTTGGCGAGGAAGCTGTCGGTGTTCAGCGAAGCGCGGGTGACGCCGAGGATCTCGGGCTTGCTCGTGGCGGGTTCGCCGCCCTCGGCGAGCACGCGCTCGTTCTCCTCCTGGAACTGGAGGCGGTCGGTGAGCTGGTTGGGCAGGAGCATGGTGTCGCCGATGTTCTCGACGCGCACCCAGCGCAGCAGCTGCCGGATGATCGTTTCGATGTGCTTGTCGTTGATGGACACGCCCTGGTTGCGGTAGACGGTCTGCACCTGTTCGACGAGGTAGCGCTGCGTAGCCTCGATGCCCTGGATGCGGAGGATGTCGTGGGGGTTCTTGACGCCGTTGGTGAGCTTCTGACCGGCGACGACCGTGTCGCCGGTGCGCACCATGCGCTGGTCGGTCGCGTCGACCTGGTGGTCGCGCACCTCGGTCTCCACCGCGTCGATCTCTATGCCCCCGTCGACGATGCGCGCATGCCCGGAGACGCGGGCGAGCAGGCGGTCGAGCGCGGGGAGGTTGGACTCGTCGGAGTCCTGGAGCTTGGGGATGGCGACTTCGTCGCCGGCCATGACGCGGTCGCCGTCCTGAATGGCGAGCGCGTGGGAGTCGGGCAGGGCCAGGAAGTCGATGAAGGGAACGCGGTTGACGACGCGGATGACGGGCGAGAGGGAGGCCGGAGGCGTAAGCAGGGACTGCGCGTCGTCGCCGGCGTCGTACTCGCCGAGGAGATTGCCGCCGTCGAACACGAGGACGTCGCCGTCGATTTCGGCGATGCGGGCCTTGCCCTTGGGGGCGCGGGCCTCGAAAAGCTCCTCGACGCGCGGGAGACCGGAGGTGATGTCCTTGCCGGCGATGCCGCCGGTGTGGAACGTGCGCATGGTGAGCTGGGTGCCGGGTTCGCCGATGGACTGCGCGGCGATGATGCCGACAGCGTCGCCGATGAGCGCGAGTTGTCCCGTGGCGGGACTGCGCCCGTAGCACATCTGGCAGATGCCGCGGACGGCCTCGCAAGTGAGGGGGCTGCGGAGGGCGATCTCGGCGACGCCCGCCTGCTCGATTTCGAGAGCCTTGGGTTCGAGGATCATCTCGTTGCCGTCGAGGAGCAACTCGCCGGTCTCGGGGTGAACGACGGCCGCCGCCGTGACCCGTCCGGCGATGCGCTCGGAGAGGCGCGCGATCATCACGTCCTCTTCGGAGGGCGCCGCGTGAATGACGACGCCGCGCTCGGCGCCGCAGTCCTCCTCCATGATGATGACTTCCTGCGCGACGTCGATGAGCCGCCGGGTGAGGTAGCCGGAGTCGGCGGTGCGCAGGGCCGTGTCGGCGAGGCCCTTGCGGGCGCCGTGAGTGGAGATGAAGTATTCGAGCACGCTCAGGCCCTCGCGGAAGCTGGACTTGACCGGCCGTTCGATGATGTCTCCGCCGGGCTTGCTCATCAGCCCGCGCATGCCGGCCATCTGCTTGATCTGCGCCTCGTTTCCTCGCGCGCCGGAGTGCGCCATGGCGTAGATGCCGCCGAATTCGGGGAGGTGCCGCTGGATGACCCTGTCCATCTCGGAGGAGACGCTCTGCCACTTGTTGATGGCCTGTGTGCGCCGTTCGTGGTCGGTGAGGAGCCCCATCTCGTACTGTTCCTCGAGCTCCTCGATCTCCTTGTCGGCGGCGGCGACGAGTTCGTCCTTTTCGGGGGGCACGTTGATGTCGGTGATGCCGATGGTCGTGCCGGAGATGGTGGCGTAGTGGAAGCCGATCTGCTTGATGCTGTCGAGGATTTCGGAGGTGGTGTTGTTGCCGGAGAGGTGGTAGACCTCAGTTACGACGTCCCGCAGCGCCTTCTTGTCCATCACGATGTCGTAGCGGCGCAGTTCCTCCGGGAGCGCCTCATTGAAGATGATGCGGCCGGGCGTGGTGATCATCCAGCCGTCTTCCGAGCCTCTGTCGCGGATGGCCACCTCGGCGCGTAGATCGACTAGGCCAGCGTCGAAGGCGACCATCACGTCGTCGAAGTCGCGGTAGCGTCCGCCGGCGCCCTTGGCGTCGGGTTGCGCCTGGGTGAGGTAGTAGCAGCCGAGCACGATCTCGTAGGTGGGGGCTACGAGGGGTTCGCCGGAGCTTGGGGAGAGCATGTTGTAAGTGCTCAGCATCACGTTTCGGGCCTCGTGCACGGCCTCGCGGGAGAGCGGGACGTGCACGGCCATCTGGTCGCCGTCGAAGTCGGCGTTGAAGGCCGCGCAGACGAGTGGGTGGAGCTGGATGGCGCTGCCCTCGACGAGAGTAGGCATGAACGCCTGGATGCCGAGTCGGTGGAGGGTGGGGGCGCGGTTAAGCAGCACCGGCCGGCCCTGGATGACCTCTTCGAGGATGTCCCAGACCTCGGGCCGCGCGCGTTCGACCATGCGCTTGGCGCTCTTGATGTTGTGCGCCAGCCCCTGCATGACGATGCGGTTCATGACGAACGGCTTGAAGAGCTCCAGGGCCATCTTCTTCGGCAGGCCGCACTCGTGGAGCCGGAGGCCGGGGCCGACGACGATGACGGAACGTCCGCCGTAGTCGACGCGCTTGCCGAGCAGGTTCTGGCGGAAACGCCCCTGTTTGCCGCGGAGCAGGTCGGAGAGGCTCTTGAGCTTGTGATTGTGGCTGCCGACGATGGCGCGTCCCCTGCGGCCGTTGTCGATGAGGTCGTCGACGGCTTCCTGCAGCATGCGCTTCTCGTTGCGGACGATGATCTCCGGGGCGCCGAGTTCGAGGAGCCGCTTGAGGCGGTTGTTGCGGTTGATGACGCGCCGGTAGAGGTCGTTGAGGTCGCTGGTGGCGAAGCGTCCGCCGTCGAGCTGCACCATGGGGCGCAGGTCGGGCGGGAGGACGGGCAGGGCGGTCATGATCATCCACTCGGGCTTGTTGCCGCTGCGGCTGAGGGCCTCGATGACGCGGATGCGCTTGACGGCCTTCTTGCGGCGCTGGCCGGAGGTGGAGTGAAGCTCCCCCTTGAGGTTCTCCATCTGCTGGGCGAGGTCGAACGTGCGGAGGATGTTGAGGATGGCCTCGGCGCCCATGCTTGCCTCGAAGACGTCGCCGTGCTTGTCGTTCAGTTCGCGGAAGCGGGCCTCGGTGAGAAGCAGGAGCGGACGGATGCTTTCGAGCTCGTCGCGCTCGTGCAGGTAAGCGGTCTCCTTCTCCTGGACAGCGGCTTTGGTGTTGTCGGTGTTGCGCTGGAACTCGGCGTCGAGTTCAGCCTGGCGCTCCGTGTCGCTCTCCAGCGCCTGCTGCGCCCGGATGCGGTCGTTGTCGCGCTCGAGCTGCGTCTCCATCCGCTCCTGGAACTGCGTGAACTCTTCTTCCAGTTCGCGGATCTTGTTCTGCTGGGCGTAGTCGTTCACGGAGGTGATGATGTACTGGGCGAAGTAGAGGACGCGCTCGAGGTTGCGCGGCGAGAGGTCGAGCAGCAGGCCGAGCCGGCTGGGGATGCCCTTGGCGAACCAGATGTGCGCCACGGGAGCGGCGAGGCTCACGTGGCCCATGCGCTCGCGCCGCACCTTGGAGCGGGCGACCTCGACGCCGCAGCGGTCGCAGATGACGCCCTTGTACCGGATCTTCTTGTACTTGCCGCAGTAGCACTCCCAGTCCTTCGTCGGGCCGAAGATGCGCTCGCAGAACAGCCCCTCCTTCTCGGGACGGAGGGTGCGGTAGTTGATCGTCTCCGGCTTGGTGACCTCGCCATACGACCACTGCTTGATTTGCTCGGGCGATGCGAGCGAGATGCGGATTGCGTTGAAGTCCGTCGCGTTGGGCATCTTGCAGGTTCTCCTCGCGGGGCTCTCCCGCGCTTGACTGGGCGGACAGGGCCGGGCCTGGCGTCCCGGGACTAGCTGTGGTCTGCTTCACTCTCCTCTTCGGAAGCCTGGCGCGCGTACGCGCCAAGGTCCATACGGACTTCGGTGGACACTTCCGACTCCTGCTCCTCGAGGGGGACGAAGTCCGCTTCCCATGCCGGGGCGACGACGGGTTCGACCGGCGCGATGATGCTCGTGTCGACCTCCTCGTCGTCCTCTTCGGCGTAAGTGAAGCGTGGAGCGGGAATGCCGCGGTCGTCCTCGTAGCGCAGCTCGACGGAGAGGCCGAGGCTCTGCAGTTCCTTGACGAGCACGTGGAACGACTCCGGCACGCCGGGCTGCACCACTTCCTCGCCCTTCACGATGGCCTCGTAGGTCTTCACCCGGCCCACGACGTCGTCGGACTTGACGGTGAGCATCTCCTGAAGGTTGTAGGCGGCGCTATAGGCTTCGAGCGCCCACACTTCCATCTCGCCGAACCGCTGCCCGCCGAACTGGGCCTTGCCGCCGAGCGGCTGCTGCGTGATGAGCGAGTAGGGGCCCGTGGAGCGCGCGTGGATCTTGTCCTCCACGAGGTGGATGAGCTTGAGCATGTAGATGTAGCCCACGGTGACCGGGTTATCGAACCGCTCGCCAGTGCGGCCGTCGTAGAGAACGGACTTTCCGAGCACGGGCGCGGCGATGTTGAGCGCGCGCCCGACCTGGAGAGCCTGTTCGTGGAGCTCGCTGAACGACTGGTCTTCGGTGGCGAGCCTGAGGCCGGTCGCGGCCTCGTAGTCTTCGGCGCAGTCCTGCAGCCACACCTTGAGGCAGACCTCGGAGGCGTACTCCGGCGCGCGGTCGTTGAAGACGCGGTCGGCGTCGTATCCGCGTTCGGCGACCCACGCCCGGGCCTTCGCCCAGTCGGGTTCGTAGTCGCCGGCGCCGAGGAGGTCGCTGCCGGCGGCGCCGGCGCGCTCGATGAGCCACGCCCTTCCGAGGGCGTCGCGGATGTCGGCGTCGGTCGCGCCGTCGAACACGGGAGTCGCGGCGCGGAAGCGGAGCTTGTGGGCCGCGAGGCCGAGGTGCGTTTCGAGCACCTGGCCGAGGTTCATGCGGGAGGGAACGCCGATCGGGTTGAGGATGATGTCGACGGGCGTGCCGTCGGCGAGGTAGGGCATGTCCTCGATAGGCATGATGCGGGAAACGACGCCCTTGTTGCCGTGCCGCCCCGCCATCTTGTCGCCCTCGGAGAGCGTCCGGGTCTGGGCGACCCAGACGCGGACGAGCTTGTTGACGCCGGGGGCGAGGTCGTCGCCGTTTTCGCGCGTGAGGACGCGGACCTCGGTGATCTTGCCGCGCTCGCCGTGGGGGACGCGGAGGGAAGTGTCCTTCACGTCGCGGGCCTTCTCGCCGAAGATGGCCCGCAGGAGCTTCTCTTCGGCGGTGAGTTCGGTCTCGCCCTTGGGCGTGATCTTGCCGACGAGGATGTCGCCGGGGCCGACCTCCGCGCCGACGCGGATGATGCCCTCGTCGTCGAGGTTGCGCAGGGCGTCCTCGCCCACGTTCGGGATGTCCCGGGTGATCTCGCCGGGGCCGAGCTTGGTGTCGCGGGACTCCACCTCGTACTTTTCGATGTGGATGGAGGTGAACTTGGAGTCGCGGACGATGTTTTCGGAGACGATGATGGCGTCTTCGAAGTTGTAGCCCTCCATCGCCATGAAGGCGCACAGGACGTTCTGGCCGAGCGCGAGGTCCCCCTCCTGCGTCGAGGAGCTGTCGGCGAGCGGGTCGCCGACCTCGACGACCTGGCCGACGGAGACGCTGGCGCGCTGCGTGAGGCAGGTCCCCTGGTTCGAGCGGATGAACTTGCGCAGCGCCTGGGCATGCTCGGCGCCCTTGGCGTCGGTGATGACGACGAAGTCGCCGGTGACGGAGGTGACGACGCCGGCGTGCTTCGCGAGCACCATCTGTCCGGAGTCGCGGGCGATGCGTTGCTCCATGCCCGTGCCCACCAGAGGGGCGTCGGGCTTGAGGAGCGGCACCGCCTGCCGCTGCATGTTCGAGCCCATGAGCGCCCGGTTGGCGTCGTCGTGCTCCAGGAACGGTATGAGGGCGGTGGAGATGCTCACGATCTGCATCGGCGCAACGTCCACGTAGTCGACCCGGCCGGGAGGCTCCAGAACGTAGTCGTCCGAGTAGCGGCACTCCACCCGCTCTTCGATGAGCTGCTGCTTGTCGTCCATCGGCGAGGTGGCCTGCGCGATGACGAACTTATCCTCCTCGTCGGCGGGGAGGTAGACGACCTCGTCCGCGCCGGAGGAGACGTAGGGCCTCACGGCGATCATGCGGTTGGACAGGTCGGCGATCCTGCGGGCCGCCGCGTTGGATACGGCGTGTCCGGCGCGGACGATGGTCTTCCCATCGTCGCCCTTGACGTCTTCGGCGACGGTCCGGCCCGCGAGGTCGGGCGACTTGTTGGAGACCTCCTTGTGCACCTTGCGGTAGGGCGTCTCAATGAAGCCGTAGTCGTTCAGCCGGGCGTAGGTCGCGAGCGAGCCGAGGAGGCCGATGTTGGGGCCTTCCGGAGTCTCGATGGGGCAGATGCGGCCGTAGTGCGAGTAGTGGACGTCGCGCACGTCGAAGCCTGCGCGTTCGCGGGAGAGCCCGCCGGGCCCGAGGGCCGAGAGGCGGCGCTTGTGGGTCAGCTCCGCGAGCGGGTTCGTCTGGTCCATGAACTGCGACAGCTGCGAGCCGCCGAAGAACTCCCGCACGGCGGCGACCACGGGCCGGATGTTGATGAGCGCGCTGGGCGTCGCCTCTTCCTGATCGAGAATGGTCATGCGCTCCTTCACGACGCGCTCCATTCGGAGGAGCCCGACCCGGAGCTGGTTCATGATGAGTTCGCCGACGGCCCGCACCCGTCGATTGCCGAGGTGGTCGATGTCGTCGGGGTTCGAGACGCCGTTGTTGATGCGGATCATCATCCGGATCATCTCGATGATGTCTTCGCGCGTGAGGGTGCGGTTCTCCTGCGAGATCTCCTGCCCCATGCGGCGGTTCATCTTGTAGCGGCCCACCTTGCCGAGGTCGTACCGGCGGGCGTTGAAGAACAGGTTCTCCAGCAGCCCCCGCGCGCTCTCCACGTTGGGGGGTTCGCCGGGCCGCAGGCGCCGGTAGACCTCGATGAGGGCCTGCGACTCGTTGTGGACGCCGATGTCCTTCTCGATGGTGGTCCTGATGTACGGGTGCTCGGGGTCGGTGTCCACGTCTTCGAAGAGGGCGAGCAACCGCTCATCCTCGGCGTAGCCGAGAGCGCGGAGAAAGGTGGAGACGGGCAGCTTGCGCTTCCGGTCGATCTTGACGGAGATGATGTCGCGTGGGCTGGTCTCGAACTCGAGCCAGGCGCCCCGGTAGGGAATCAGCTTCGAGAGCGATACGTTGCGGCCGGTGCCCGGGTCGAGCACGCGGGTGAAGTAGGCGCCCGGCGAGCGGACCAGCTGGCTGACGACCACGCGCTCGGCGCCGTTGATGACGAACGTCCCGGTGGGGGTCATCATCGGAATGTCGCCAAAGAAGAGGGACTGCTCCTTGATCTCGCCGGTGTCCTTCACCTCGAGTTCGACGGTGACGTAGAGGGGGGCCTCGTAGGTGATTTCGCGCTCGCGGCACTCCTCCTCGGAGTGCTTGGGCTCGCGGAACGCGTAGTCGCCGAACCGCAACTCGAAACGGTTGCCCGTGGCGTCCTGAATCGGGTTGATCTCGTCCAGCACCTCGCGCAGACCCTCGAACTTGAGCGAATCGAAGGACTCCGTCTGGATCTGCACGAGGCTGTTCGGTTCGAGGACCTGGTGGACGCGGGAGTAGGACTTGAGGGGGTGGATGGGGGAGCGGTCGGTCCGTGCAACGAGGGAAGTCATGGTTGGGTCAGCACTCCTGACGACTAGGCTGCCGCGCGCAAATTGAGAGGGACGCGAAAAGGCCCAGCGTGAACAACGCTAGACCGAGGGCTATGGTTACAGAGCCTGGGGGATGTGGTGTCGCGGCGCGTAGGGCGGCATTCGACTCCTGATGGCCGTAAGTATACGGCCCGTCTACCCCGGCGTCAACTCCCCTCCTCCGCGCAGGAGGGCCACCGCAGAGCGACGGAAGGCACTCTGCTTGGCCCTGACGCGGGGCGCGGGGTATGATGCGGGCCGCTTTGGCGCAAGAGAAGCATCGCGCAACCCAGCGAGGAGGGACCGCATATGGCAGGACTGGCAGGCACCCGGAGCGAAGCGAACCTCAAAGCGGCGTTCGCCAGGGAGTCGGAGGCGAACAGGCGCTACCTCTACTTCGCGCGCCGCGCCGACATCGAGGGCTACCCCGATATCGGCGGACTCTTCCGGGACATCTCCGAGTCCGAGACCGGCCACGCTTTCGGGCACCTCGATTTCCTGAAGGAGACCGGCGACCCCGCGACCGGCGGTCCGATCGGCACGACCGAGGATAACCTCAAGTCCGCCGTCGCCGGGGAGACCTATGATTGCACCGAGATGTACCCCGGCTTCGCCAGCGTCGCACGTGATGAGGGGTTCGACGAGCTCGCGGAGTGGTTTGAGACCCTGGCCCGGGCTGAGCGCTTCCACGCCGACCGGTTCGCCAAGGCCTTCGAAAACCTCGGCCCCTGAGACTCCGCCGTAACGTGAACGCGCCTCCAAGCTCTGGCCTTGGAGGCGCGTTGCTGTCTGCAGTCGAGGGGCCTGAGCGCCCCCGGGGCTACACCAGATCGTAGCGGTCGAGGTTCATCACCTTGTTCCACGCGGCGACGAAGTCGCGCACGAAGGCGTCCTGGCCGTCGTCGCAGCCGTACACTTCCGCGATGGCCCGGAGCTCGGAGTTCGAGCCGAACGCGAGGTCAGCCCGCGTGCCCGTCCACTTCACCGCGCCCGTGCTGCGGTCGCGCCCCTCGAACACGTCCTGTGACGAGGACGTCGGCCCCCACTCCGTGGACATGTCGAGCAGGTTCACGAAGAAGTCGTTGGTCAGCGCGCCGGGCCGGTCGGTGAGCACGCCGTGCGAGGAGCCGCCGGTGTTGGCGTTCAGGACGCGTATGCCGCCGACCAGCGCCGTCATCTCCGCAGCGGTCAGCGTCAGCAGGCATGCCCGCTCCACCAGCAGGTCTTCCGCCCGCGCGCCCAGCCCGTCCTGCGCGTAGTTGCGGAACCCGTCCGCGGTCGGCTCGAGCACGGCGATCGACTCCGCGTCGGTCCACTCCGCCGTCGCGTCCGTGCGCCCGGGCGCGAACGGGACCTGCACGTTGCGTCCTGCGTTCGCTGCGGCCTGCTCGACGCCGGCGCAACCGCCGAGGACGATCACGTCGGCGAGCGAGACCCGCTTCCCGCCGGTCTGCGCCTCATTGAACTCCGCCTGCACCTGCTCCAGGGCCTGCAGCGCCTTCGCCAGTTCGGCGGGGTCGTTCACCGCCCAGCCGTTCTGCGGCGCCAGTCGAACGCGGGCGCCGTTCGCGCCGCCGCGCTTGTCGGTGCCGCGGAACGTCGCCGCCGACGCCCAGGCGGTCGCCACCAGTTGAGAAACGGACAGCCCGCAGGCGAGCAGTTTGGCCTTGAGGTCCGCGACGTCCTGCTCACCGATCAGCTCGTGGTCGACGTCGGGCACGGGGTCCTGCCATAGCAGCGCCTCGTCCGGAACGAGCGGCCCGACGTACCGGCTGCGAGGGCCCATGTCGCGGTGGAGCAGCTTGAACCACGCGCGGGCGAAGGCGTCCTCGAGGTCCGCGGGGTTTTCGAGGAAGCGCTTCGAGATGGTGGCGTAGTCGGGGTCCATTCGCAGCGAGAGGTCGGTCGTCAGCATCATCGGGGCATGCTTCTTCTCGGGGTCGTGGGCGTCCGGCACGGTGGCCACGGAGGCTGCGTTCGCAGGGGTGTACTGCGACTTGCCGGCGGGGCTCTTAGTCAGCTCCCACTCGTGGTTGTGCAGGTTCTCCATGAAGTTGTTGTCCCACTGCGTCGGGTTGGTCGTCCAGGCGCCCTCGAGACCGCTGGTGATGGTGTCGCCCGCCTTGCCGCTGCCGTAGGCGTTCCGCCAGCCGAACCCCTGCTCCGCGAGGGCTGCGCCCTCCGGCTCGGGGCCGACGTTGGTGTCCGGGGCGGCGCCGTGCGCCTTGCCGAACGTGTGACCGCCGGCGATCAGGGCGACGGTCTCCTCATCGTTCATCGCCATGCGCTTGAACGTCTGGCGGATGTACTTCGCCGCGAGCGTGGGGTCGGGGTTTCCCCCCGGCCCTTCCGGGTTCACGTAGATCAGCCCCATGTGGTCGGCGCCAAGGGAGCCCTGGAGTTCTCCCTCGCTGTCGTGGCGCTGGTCGTCCAGCCACGTGCTCTCAGCCCCCCAGTCGGTCGTGTCGGCCTCCCAGACGTCCGGCCGGCCGAAGGCGAAACCGAACGTCTTGAACCCCATCGACTCCAGGGCGCAGTTGCCCGCAAAGATGATGAGGTCGGCCCACGAGAGGTTCCGTCCGTACTTCTGCTTCACCGGCCAGAGCAGGCGGCGCGCCTTGTCCAGGTTCCCGTTGTCAGGCCAGCTGTTGAGGGGCGCGAACCGCTGGTGGCCGGAGCCTCCGCCGCCTCGTCCGTCGGCGATCCGGTACGTGCCGGCGGCGTGCCACGTCATGCGGATGAAGAGCGGCCCATAGTGCCCGTAGTCGGCGGGCCACCACTCCTGCGACGTCGTCATCACTTGTTCGATGTCCGCCTTCAGCGCGTCGACGTCGATGTTCTTGACCGCCTCGGCGTAATTGAAGTCCCCGCCCATAGGGTCGGACTGGGGAGAGTTTTGGCGAAGCGGTTGCAGATTGAGCTGTTCCGGCCACCAAGTCTGGTTCGTGGTCATTCTCCCGTCCCTCCGTTCGTAACTGTTGAGTCTCGCGCAGTCGCCGGAGGCGCCGCGCGCGCCTGCTGCATAGTAGCCCGAACCCGGCGCACCCGCAAGCGCGGACGGGTTAACGCCCGAGGCGAGCCCTAGCCCGCCGCCGAAAGCGCCCCCTCCAGTTCCGCCAGCGTTACGTAGCCCTCGAAGCGCGAGTGGATGCGCCCGGTGGCGTCGATAACGAACGTCCACGACTCGTTGCGGTAGTGCGGGACCTGGTCGATGCCCCAGTCGGCGAGAACGGGCGAGAGCACGCCGCGCGACAGGTCGCCCTGGATCTCGTGAGGGTTGTCGTAGATCTCGACGTGGATGTAGTCCGCAGCGTCGGGCGCGCGCTCCTTCAGTTCGGAGAGTGTGTCCGTCTGCGGGCCGCAGGTGGGCGTCGTGCAGAAGGCCGGCGACGCGAACGCCACCACGGTCGGCCTGCCGGTGAAGACCGACTCGGCGATGCTCACCTGGTACAGGTCGGGGTCAGGCTCGTACGCCGAGGTCAGCATGCTCAGGTCGCCGTCGACCGACGCGACCGTCTTGGTGTCGCTGAACAGCGCAATCTGGCCGATGTCCCGCACCACCGATGTCTCAGTCACGTCGATTTCGAGCGACCCCTCGCCCGTGATGGAGGGGTCGTCGACGGCGATATCGAGCCGCCAGCGGCCCGCGGCGGGGAAGGTGAGCGCCGTTACGTACGAGCCGCGCGTGCCGAACGGCCACAGGCTGAACTCGGCGGTCGCCGTTTCGCCTTGCGCGTCGCCGTCGAGATGCGTCGTCCGCACGCTCGCAGAAGGGGCTGTGACGAGCGCGGTGGGAGACTCGAGCAAGAAGGCGACGCGCTGCGTTCCGATGCGCAGTTCCGTGGTGCCGAGGATGGGCGTGAGACGCCCGACTTCGGGCGTGGGAGTCGGCGTCGGTTCCGGTTCGGCGCAGGCGACGGGCAGCAGGGCGGCGCCTGCCGCGGCGGCTGCGAGGAGCAATCGGGACATCCGCACGGCGTCGGCCTTCCTAGAACGTTTCGGCGTAGGAGCCGAACGTGAGCGCGAACAGGGCGAAGTCGGGCGAGTTCGAGGCGAACTTCAACTCCGCGCTGCCGAACTCCGGCAGCGCGAGGGCGTTGTAGAGGTCGGGCTCGTCCACGACGAAGTAGCTGCGGCCTTCCTCGATGACGATGTGCTCCCCGGCCTCGTCGGCGCGGAGCGGGCGGTAGGCGGGCTCCATTCCCTGCTCGACCGGGTCGGCGATGGTCACGTCCACCTCGTAAGGTTCGGTCTCCGGCTCGAAGTCGATGACGATGTTCACCGTGCGGGCGAAGAAGCGCAGCGCGAGGTAGTCCTCGAGGTTCTCGGTAGCCCTGCCGTGCTTGATCGACTCCTCCTGAGATATCCAGGATCCGTGGAGGTAAAGCGCATGATTTACATGGCTACCAGGGTCGAGGTAGGTCTGAGTAGCGCCTAGGCCAGCTTCGTAGTACTTCACGTGGCCGATGTAGGGTGTGTAGCGGTTACGGCCCCAGCCGCCGTAAATCTCACGCGTCTGCCGGGTCTCGACTGACTCATATGCTTTTGGGTCGGCCTCGGGTCCCGGGTCGGGGTTCGCGGCGATGCCGGACACGTTCCCGCCTGCTTCCGTGATGAGCGTCCGGATATGCGCCTCGGTCTCGTCGTACGCCCCCTCGCCGAAGTGCGTGTAGCGCACGACGCCGTCGGCGTCGATGAGGTACTTCGCCGGCCAGTAGCGGTTGTTGTACGCGCGCCAGGTGCGGAAGTCGTTGTCCTGCGCTACAGGCCAGCCGATACCAAGCTCCTCGGTCGAGGCGATCACATTCTCGGTGACCTTCTCGAACTCGAACTCCGGGGTGTGCACGCCGACGATTGTCAGTCCGTGGTCGGCGTACTTCTCGTGCCAGTCCCGCAGGTAGGGGATGGTGCGGATGCAGTTGATGCACGTGTAGGTCCAGAAGTCGATGAGCACGATCTCCCCCCGCAGACCGTCCATCGTCAGGGGGTCGCTGTTGATCCACGTGCTGATGCCGGCGAACCGCGGCGCCGTGTCGCCGGGCGCCCCGCCGATTCTGCCGGACACGTCCACCTCGAGGGCGTCAGGCGCCGGGATGAAGGGAGTCGGCGTGGGGGCGGCCGGGCTCGGCTCTGGGTCATCGGCGGGAGTGGGAGTCGGGCTGGCGGCGCCGGAGGAGGTGGGTTCGTCGGGGGTGCGGGTGGGGGTCGGCTCGGCCCCGGAGTCGCCGCACGCGGCGGCGAACGCCGCGATGGCGGCTGCGGCGCCGAGGGCGAACAGCGAGCGGGCGATGCGGGGGAATACTGGCGGATGCACTTGCGCCTCGAGTTGGGAGCGATAGGATAATCTCTATTGTATACTGCGCCGACCGCCCTCGAATCGCCTGCTCGGAGCGCGCTTCGCATGAGAGTTCCCCTGTCATGGCTGGCTGAGTATGTTCCGCTCGCCATGGAGCCCCGCCAGCTTGCCCACCGCCTCACCATGGCCGGCATCGAGACCGTGTACGAGCCCGGTTCCGGAGGCGGATGGGACAAGGTGGTCGTCGGCCACGTCCAGGACGTTGGCCCGCACCCCAACGCCGACCGCTTGCGGCTGGCGACGGTTGACACCGGCGGGTCGACGCACACGGTCGTGTGCGGCGCGCCGAACGTGGCCGCGGGACAGAAGATCGCCTTTGCGCAGGTGGGCGCCGTGCTCGTCAACGGCAGGACCGGCGAGCCGATGGAGCTCACGGCGGCGGTGATACGAGGAGTCGAGTCCGCGGGCATGGTCTGCTCCGAGCGCGAACTCGGCCTCAGCGACGAGCACGAGGGCATTCTCGTGCTGCCCGCCGACAGCCCGGTCGGGACGCCGCTCGCGGAGGCGCTGCCGTCGGGCGACGCTTTCGAGATCGAGGTGACGCCGAACCGGGGCGATTGCCTGTCGGTGCTGGGGGTGGCGCACGAGGCGGCGGCCATCACCGCGAGCGAGGTGATCGAGCCCCCGCTCGACTACGACGAGGGCGGCGAGGATATCGCCCGCGCCGTCGAGGTCGAGATAACAGACCCGGAACTCTGCCGGCGCTATACCTGCACGCTCGTCCGCGGCGTCCGGATCGGCCCGTCCCCCGAGTGGCTGCGGCGCCGGCTGGAGGAGGCCGGGCACCGCTCCATCAACAACGTCGTCGACGTGACCAACTACGTCATGCTGGAGTACGGGCAGCCGCTGCACGCGTTCGACCTCGACCAGGTGCGCGGCGGGCGGATCATCGTTCGCCCTGCCGGACCCGGTGAGCGTTTCACGAGCCTCGACGGCCAGGAGCACGAATTGCGCCCTCCGATGCTGACCATCGCCGACGAGGAGCGCGCCATCGGCCTCGCCGGCGTCATCGGCGGACTGAACTCCGAGATGACCGGCGCCACCGCCAACGTGCTGTTGGAGTCGGCGACGTTCAACGCCATCAACACGCGCCGCACCGCCGGCGCGCTCAAACTCCGTACCGAGGCGTCGCTCCGGTTCGAGAAGGGCATAAACCCCGACCTCGCGGAGCGCGCCGTGCGCCGCGCCACGCGCCTCATCCTCGAAACGGCGGGCGGCGTCGCCGCGCGAGGAATCTGCGACGCCTTCCCCGGCAAGAGCGCGCCGACCCGCATTCCCTTCTCCGGCGCGAGCCTCCGCCGGAGCCTCGGCGCCGACTACCCGCCGGCCCAGGTGCGGCAGGTGCTGGCGTCGCTCGGTTTCACGGTGGAGGACGACGACGGCGATGCGATGGTTGTCGCCCCGCCGTACTGGCGCACCGACGTCGCCATCGAGGAGGACGTGGTGGAGGAGGTGGCGCGCGCCGTCGGCTACGACGCCGTGCCGGGCGAGCCGCTCGCGGGCCGCGTGCCGGACGCCATACGTCAGCCCGTGCGGGAGTTGCGCGAGGAGGCGCGCGACCTGCTCGCGGCCCTCGGTTTGCAGGAGACGATCTCCTACACGCTCGTGAGCGTGGACGCCGCCGGCGAGGACGCCCTCCGCGCCGCCAACCCCATGAGCCGCGAGCAGGAGCGCCTCCGAACGTCGCTCCGCCCCGCCATCCTCCGCAACGCGTCCGCTGCGCTGCGTCAGCCGCCGGGAAGCGCGACGGTCTTCGAGGTCGGGCGCGTCTTTATTCCACGCAAGGGCGATTTGCCCGACGAGCGCGAGATGGCCGCCGGCGTGCTCGCCGGCGTTCGCGGCGGGACGCTGTGGGAGAAGAACGCTCCCGCGTTCGACTTCTTCGACGCCAAGGGCGTGGTGGAGGCTCTGCTGTCGCGCCTGGGGTTGACTCCGGCGTTCGAGCGCATCGACGGAGATGACTCGCTGCACATGGGCAGGGCCGCCCGGGTCGCCGTCGACGGCAAGCCGGTCGGCGTCGTGGGCGAGCTGTCTCCCGCCGCGCTCGACGCGTATTCGTTCGGCGCCGGACCCGCCGCGCTCTTCGAACTCGACCTCGGCGCCGTCGCGCCCACGCTGCCGGACCCCCGCTCGCGGTTCGAGCCCTTTTCGCGCTATCCCAGCGCCGGGCGCGACCTGGCGTTGGTGGTCGATGCCGACGTGCCGGCGGAGCGGCTGCTGGACGTCATCCAGGCTGAACCCCTTATCGTGCGGGTTGCGCTGTTCGACCTGTTCGAGGGCGGAGCGCTCCCGCCGGGTAAGAAGTCGCTCGCGTTCCGTCTCGACCTCCAGTCGGACCGCGAGACGCTGACCGCCGCCCAGCTGAACGAGGCGGTCGGGGCGATCGTGGCGCGCCTCGAACGCGAGTGCGGCGCCGTGTTGAGGGCATAGGCATGGCGCAGCATCATACCCACACCCACGGCCACGAGCACGCGGCCCATGCCCCCCACGGTCACGGCCACGCCGAGCACGGACACGCCCACCCTCGGACTGCCGACATGCTCTCGGTCGAGCAGGCTCTGGAGCGCATCCTCGCGCTTGTCAGCGAGTTGCCCGCCGAGCGCGTGGCGCTCCTCGAGGCCGACGGCCTCACCCTGGCGGAGGACGTCCGCTCCCCGTTCGACATCCCCTCGCTGCCCAATTCCGGGATGGACGGCTACGCCGTGCGCGCGGCGGACCTCGCGTCCGCATCCGAGGCCTCGCCCATCACACTTGCGGTGGCGGGGCAGGTGCAGGCCGGGCAGCTGCCGAGCACTGCGGTGTCGGAGGGCGCGGCTGTGCGCATCATGACCGGCGCGCCGGTCCCGTCCGGCGCCGACGCCGTCGTCCCGTACGAGTTCACCGACGAGGTGGAGCGCCGCACCACCGGCTTGGCGCTCGACTGGATCGCCATCAAGCATGCCCCAGGCGTCGGCGACCACGTCCGCCCCGCCGGAGAGGACGCCCGGGCCGGCGAGCTCGTGCTCGAGAAGGGCAGTGTGCTCGCTCCGCCGTCCATCGGCCTGCTCGCGTCGTTCGGTTTCGCCGACGCGCCGGTGGTGCGGCGCCCGCGCGTCGCCGTACTGGCGACGGGCGACGAGGTGCAGACGCCGGGCGAAACCCTCGAGCCCGGGCGTCTTTTCGATAGCAACACCTACGGCGTCGCCGCGGCGCTGCGCCGCTGGGGAGCCGAGCCCGTGCTCCTCGGCGTCGCCCGGGACAATATGGACGACCTGCGCGCCAAGATACGCAGCGGGCTCGACGCCGACATGCTCATCACCTCGGCGGGCGTGAGCGCCGGCGCGTTCGATATGGTGAAGGAGACCCTCGGAGAACTCGGCGGCGTCGACTTCTGGGCCGTGAGGATGCGTCCCGCCCGCCCCATCGCGTTCGGCCTGCTCAACGGTCCCGGCGGACGGAAAGTCCCGCACCTGGGGCTGCCGGGCAACCCGGTCAGCGCGCTCGTCGCGCTCGTCGAGTTTGGCAGGCCCGCCGTCGCCAAAATGATGGGCGTCGCGCCGGCGCCCCTACCCACCGTCCGCGCCACGCTCGACGACGATCTGGTGAACTTCGACGAGCGGCGCGTGTACGCGCGGGTGCTGCTCGAGCGCACGGAGGACGGATTGCGCGCCCGCCTCACCGGCGCTCAGGGCTCCAACCTGCTAACGTCCCTGGGGCTTGCCCAGGGGCTCGCGATCTGTCCCGAGGACATTCCCCGCCGCCCCGCGGGCGAGGAGGCCGTCGTCCAGTTGCTCGACTGGCTCGACCACTCGTCCATTCTCACCGAACAGCTCGACATTACGAGGTAACCCTATGGCCACCGACTCCACCGCCGTCGAATCCGCGCAGGACGCCCCCGAAGAGAACCCGTCCTACCGGTTCGCGCCGAATCTCATCGAGCAGCAGGGCCGACCGCTCGGCGTCGTGCTGGGCGGGCGGCTGTGCGACGCCGCCAAGGCGAAGGCGAAGGGCAATCTGCGCAACGCGTCGTACGCCGAGTTGCGGCGCCTCTTCCGCTCCAACTGCGCCGATCAGGAGGGCTATCTCTCCCCTCAGCACCCCGTCGTCGAGACCGTCCTGCGGCTGCTGCTCACCTCCAAGGCCGACGCGCTCACGCTCGACGAGATCCACTCCAGGGTGTCCGACCTCTGGCTCCAGTCCACCTGGCCCCGGCACATCGCTCGCGAGTCCCTCCGCCGCGTGCTCGACCACGCCGCCGTCCACGGCATAACCCCGGTCGAATAGCGCGCGTGGAATGGAGCAGAGCCGCCGAAGGATTCGCGTGAAGGCGCCAAACTCCGAAGAGTTCGTGGTAAGAGATTAGGGTTCCGGAAGGTCGTGGCGAGCCTGTCGAGCCACCACGCCTCGACCGCCCGCGTGAAGCCCGCCCTCGGCGGAGCAGCCTACGCCGCGGCGAGGCTGGCCTTGGCCCGCGCAGCCACCTCGGCGAACGCCCCCGGGTCCGCGACGGCCAGCTCGGAGAGCACTTTCCGGTCGAGCGCGACGTTCGCCAGCTTCAGGCCGTGGACGAACTGCGAGTATGAGAGTCCATGCTCGCGGGCTGCGGCGCCCACGCGAATAATCCACAGACGCCGCATGTCGCCCTTGCGCTCGCGCCGGTGGGCGTACGAGTACGCCAGCGCGTGGATCATCGACTCGTGAGCGCGGCGGTAGAGCGCGTGCTTCGTGCCGCGGTGCCCCTTGGTGAACTGCAGCACCTTCTTGTGCCGTTTGTGCGCGGTTACGCCGCGCTTGACGCGTGCCATGACGTGGGACTCCGATCTATATCTACTTGTTGAGCGCGGGGACGAGCTTCATGAGCCGACGCCGGTTCGACGGGCTGGCCGCCACGGTGTCGCTGTAGGCGCGCGTGACGGAGCGGGGCTTCTTCCGCCGCAGATGGCTGGAGTGCCGCTTCATCCGCAGCAGCTTCCCGGCCCCGCTCACGCGGTAGCGGGCGGCTGCGCCCTTATGCGTTTTCATCTTCGGCAACGTCGCTCTCCTTGACCGCCGGCGCCGGGCGGGCGGCGGTCGCCGCCTTCCCAGGGGCCAGCACGATGCTCATGAACCTGCCTTCCAGCTTCGGCGCCTGCTCGAGCTTGGCGTTCTCCTTCACCGCTTCGTGCACCTGTCGGAGCAGCCCCACGGCCAACTCCGGGTGGTCGAGCTCCCGCCCCCGGTGCATCACCGAGACTTTCACCTTGTTGCCCTCGTCGAGCAGCTTCACCACGAGGCGTTCCTTCGCCTCGATGTCGTGCCGCCCGATCCGGGGGCGGAATCGCACCTCGCGCAGCCCCACGTTCCTGTGCGACCTGCGCATCTCGCGTTCCTTGGTCGACTGCAGGTACCGGAACTTGCCGTAGTCGAGCAGCCGGCACACGGGCGGACTCGAATTCGGCGCAACCTCCACCAAGTCCAGGTCATGGTCGCGAGCCAGCGCGAGCGCGTCGGCGATAGTCATCACGCCGAACTGCTCGCCCTTCTCGTCGACGACCCGAACCTCGGGGACCCGGATGCGCTCGTTGACGCGGTATTCCTTAGCTATGGGCGCTCCTTCCTGTTCCTAGGCTTGGCTCTCCAGCCGGACGCCGCATTATACACTGCCGGACGGATGGGCAATCAAGTAGCCGCGCGGCGCCGTCACTCCTCGTCGGAGGGCATCCCGAGCCGGCGCTCCGTGCCGTCCAGCAGCCGACCGATGTTGTCCCGGTGCATCCACACCACCAGCGGGCCGCAAGCCAGCGCGAACCACAGGTGAGCCAGCGGAATGTTCCCCAGCGCGGCGGCGACGGCGTACAACGCCACTACGCCTGCGACCGCGAGCACTGAGCCGAGCGACACGTACCGCGTGAGCGCCACCACCGGCGCGAATACGCCAAGCCCGACAATGGCCGAGAACGGCAGCAAGGCGGACGCGGCCCCGAGGCCCGTCGCCACTCCCCGGCCGCCGCGGAACCCTGCGAACACCGGGAACACGTGCCCTCCCATCACCGCAGCCGCCGCGCCCGCCTCCACCAAGGCGTCGTCCGACACGGCGCGCGCGATGAGGACGGCTCCGACTCCCTTGGCGCAGTCGAGCGCCAGCGACGCCAGCGCGATGCGCTTGCCCCCGGCGCGCAGCACGTTCGTCGAGCCCGTCTTTCCGCTGCCCACGTCCCGCACGTCGATGCCCCGCACGAGCCGGACGAGCAACAGCCCCGGCTGCAGGCTGCCGATGAAGTACGCGAGAGGAACGGTGAGCCAGTCCATCGCGTTACCGCTTGGCGCGGGCCGCGCGCCGGGCGGTTCCCGGGCGGCGCGCGTTGCGCGCGCGGGCGGCGGCCTTCGACCGGTTGTCGCCGATGACGTGAAGGCCGCCCTTGCCCCGGAACTCGATGCGAAGCGGCACGCCGTCGTACCCGAACGCCTCGCGCACGGTGTTCGCCAGGTAGCGCTCGTACGAGAAATGGATGCGCCCGGTGTTGTTGACGTAGAAGACGAACGTGGGAGGCCGCGCCGAGTCCTGCTTCACCCGGTACAGCCGCAGCGACCCCTTGGCGCCCCCCGATGGCGGCAATCGGCGCGCCACCGCCTCCATTACCGTGCGCGTCAACTGCGGCCCGTCGAGCTGCTCGTTCCGCTTGGCGTTGAGCGCGAACGCCGCCCGCAGCAGCTCATCGATACCCTCGCCCTCGATGGCGGACGTGAACACAACGGGAACGCCGGCGAGGAAGCGCATCCGCGAACGCACGAGGTTCGTGAAGCGGCGCGTCTCCCGTCGCAGGTCTAGTTTGGGGACCAGGTCCCACTTGTTC
>DAOUKL010000094.1:0-18666 GCA_034421335.1 Dehalococcoidia bacterium
CGGAGTCAAAATATTCAACTGGATGGCCACCCTCTGGGGCGGGACCATCCTGTTCCGGCCCCCGCTGATGTTCGCGCTCGGCTTCATCAGCATGTTCATGCTCGGCGGCCTCAGCGGCGTCATGCACGCGGCCGTCCCCGTCGACACCCAGCAGCAGGACACCTACTTCATCGTCGCCCACTTCCACTACGTGCTCTTCGGCGGCAGCGTGTTCGGGCTCACCGGGGGCCTCTACTACTGGTTCCCGAAGATGACGGGCCGGATGTTGAACGAGAAGCTCGGCCACATCCAGTTCTGGGTGATGTTCATCGGCTTCAACCTCACCTTCATGCCCATGCACATCCTCGGCGTTCTCGGCATGCCGCGCCGCATCTACACCTACACCGCCGACCAGGGATGGGGGAGCATCAACCTCCTCGTGAGCATCGGCGCCTTCATCATCGCCATCTCGATCCTCATCTTCCTCTACAACATGGTGCGCTCCGCCCGCCGGGGCGAGCTCGCGGGCGCGAACCCCTGGGGCGCCGCCACCCTGGAGTGGTCGATCCCGTCACCCCCTCCCCACTACAACTTCGCCGTCGTCCCGACGGTCAGCAGCCAGCACCCGCTGTGGGACGAAGAGGCGAACGCGGTCGAGCCGCCTCCGCTTCCGGAGCACGGCGAACCGCACATGCCCAGCCCCTCCTACTGGCCGATCGTGGTCGCCTTCGGGCTCACCATGGTCGCCGGAGGCTTGATCATCTGGCAGGGAAACTCGCTCATCGGCCTGATCGTGATTGCGCTGTCCGGCTTCATCGGCATGCGCGGCATCTACGGGTGGGTGTTCGAGCCCCCGGCGGCCGAGTCTCCCGCCCATGAACACGAGCCCGAGCACGCCCACGCCCACCACGGCTAGGACGCAAGGAACGCCAGCAAGCACATGCGCTACGTAACCGGCATAGACGACCACCGCACCTCCACCGGGCTCGACAACCGGAAGATGCTCATGTGGGCCTTCCTGGGCTCCGACGTGATGTTCTTCGGAACGCTCATCGGCACCCACCTCATCTACCGGAACCGGTCCATCTCCGGCCCGCAGGAGGAGATCCTCAACATTCCGGTAACGACCATCAGCACGTTCGTCCTCCTGATGAGCAGCCTGGCGATGGTGCTCGCGCTCGCGGCGATCCAGCGCGGGAACATGGGAGGGTTCCGCTTCTGGACCTTCGTGGTCGCCCTGTTCGGCTCCATCTTCATCGGCTTCCAGATGTTCGAGTTCACGGAGTTCGCTCACGCGGGGCTGACGCCGCGCACCAACCTCTTCGGCAGCACCTTCCTCGTGATGACCGGGTTCCACGGCACGCACGTGGCGGTCGGCATCCTCTGGCTCTGGTCGCTCCTCTTCGCCTCCTACAAGGGCAAGATCCACCAGGGCAACTCGCTGCAGGTCGAGATAGCCGGGCTCTACTGGCACTTCGTCGACATCGTCTGGATCGTCATCTTCGGCGTCGTGTACCTTATCGGCGCCTACGGCTCCGAAGGGCGGGCGTTCGACGACGCCGCCCACCACGCCGGCCGACTGGTCGGAATCGCGTAGGGGAAGACCGCCATGGCCGCCGAACACGCGCACACCGAACACGCCGAAGAGCACAACCACCCCGGGCCGCGACAGTACATCGTCATCGGGGCCATCCTCGCGGTCATCACCCTCATCGAATTCGGCGTCTTCTACCTCTCGCTCGACCCGGCGTTGATGACCTGGATCATCCTCCTGCTCTCCACCTCCAAGTTCCTGCTCGTCGTCGGCTACTTCATGCACCTGAAGTTCGACGACCCCCGGTTCTCGGCTCTCTTCTTCTTCCCCATGCTCATCATGGTGAGCATCGCGGTCGTCCTGCTCGCCCTCTTCCTGAACCTCACGCGGTAGCCGGCCCACCCTCGCCCATGCCCCCCAACGCCTGCCCCGCCTTTCCGACGAGGGCGCTGTGAACGACTCGCTCTGGCTCGCCTGGAGCGCCGACGCAACGGCGCTCATCGGCATTCCCCTCGCCGCCGTCCTCTACGCGCGCGGCCTCCGCTCCCTCGGCGACCGGCGGCGCTTCCACGCGACCTGGCGGCCCGCCGCGTTCTACGCCGGACTCGCAGCCGTCTTCGTCGCACTCGTCAGCCCGCTCGACGCCCTCTCGAGCGAGCTGTTCCTCGCGCACATGGGACAGCACATGCTGCTCATCTACGTCGCCGTGCCGGCCATCCAGCTCGGAGCGCCCGTCATCCCCATCCTGCGCGGCGTCCCGCGTCCCGTCCGGCGAGGGTTCATCGCGCCGGCTCTCAAGTCCCGGCCCGTGCGCGCGGCGCTCAAGTTCTTCTTCCGGCCCCTCATCGCGTGGCCGCTGTTCACCGGAACGCTCGTGCTCTGGCACTTTCCCTTCGCCTACGAGGCGGCGCTTCGCAACGAGTTCATCCACACCGTCGAGCACCTGGCGTTCGCGCTCGGCGCCTACGTGTGGTGGTGGAACGTGATCGACCCGACGCCGCTGCGCGCGAGCCTCTCCTACCTCGCGCGCGTGCCGTTCGTGTTCATCACCATCGTGCCGAACTTCGTGCTCGGGGCCTTCCTGTCGTTCACGTCGGAGGCGTGGTACGCGCCGTACGCGGCCACTGCGCCGGCCTACGGCTTCACCCACCTCGAAGACCAGGAACTCGGCGGCCTCATCATGTGGGTGCCCGGCTCATTCATCATCGCCGCGACCCTGCTGCTCACGCTCCGCTACGCCGTCCGCAGCGAGCACGCCGCCCAGCTGGCGCGCGAACGCGAGCAGGAGAGCTAGGAAAGGACATACACCAGAGCGAGCGCCCCCACGTAAGCCGGCGGCGCCGCGTACGTGAGGTAGCGGAGCGGGGCGAGCATCGCCGTCTTGAAGCTGCGGATGATGAGGAACCCCGCCGACATCAGCACCACCGCGGCCCCGGCCGCGACGAAGTGCGAGTCGTCCATCTCCCCCAGCAGCGGCCCGCCCACGAAGAACAGTCCCGCGATGGGAATGATGAACAGGTTGAACGCGCAGCTGCCGTAGATGTTGCCGAGCACCAGCCCGTACGACCGCCGCATCGCAGCCGCCACCGTAACCGACGCCTCCGGCAGCGTCGTGACAATCGACACGAGCAGCACGCCGATGAAGCTGCGGCCCAGGCCCGTCGCCTCCGCGATGCCGTCCGCGCTCAGCGCCAGGAAGTACGCCGCGATCAGCACCACGACCGCCGCGGCCGCGAACCCCAACCATATCCGGGCCGCGCCGCTTGCGGCCCCGGCGGCGTCGCCTCCGCCGTCCTCGGCCTCCGACGCCGCTGCCTCCCGCGCCTCGCGCCCGGCGCCGTACACCAGCCTCATTCCCACTACGTAGCCGACGGCTATCGTCAGCGCGCCCGCGCTGGTCGGCCCGATTCCCCAGTCTCCCGTCAGCCCGAACGCGAACGCGATGACGCCGAGAACGACCGCCACCACCACCAGCGTCTGCGTGTCCTTCGGCTGGTTCCCGAAGAGGTTCCTGACGCCGAACACGATCGCCACCATCGAAATGGCGAAGATGTTGATCATGTCCGCGCCGAACACGTTGCCGAGCGCCAGCCCCGGGGAAGGGATCAGCACCGCCGTGATGTTCGTCATCAGTTCCGGCAGCGACGTCGCGACGCTCACCAGTATCGTGCCGACCCACAGGGCGCCCCAGCCCGTCACGTCCGCTATCGCGTCGCCGTACCTCGCAAGGGCGACGCCGGCGATGACCACCGCGACGGCGCTGGCGAGGAATACGGGAATGGCGACGGCAAGAGTGTCCATGCGGGAAGGCTCCTTGGGGGTGTTGCGCGGCGAGGGCCTCAAACGGGCGCTGATATGGCCGAGGCCGGTGTCGGAGGGTATCATAGGCCTGCTGCGCGGAGGCTGCGGCGCGTGTCTCGAGCGGCCCCGCGGACGATACTAGCGAACACCGCAGGAGAAGGAGAGAACGTATGGACGTCAACGCGCTGGCGCAGACCGCACAGGCGCTCGTCGCCCCCGCCAAGGGCATCCTCGCCGCCGACGAGAGTTCCGGCACCATCAAGCGGCGGTTCGACTCCATCGGCGTGGAGAGCACCGAGGAGAACCGGCGCGACTACCGCGAGATGCTCTTCCGCGCCGACGGCGCCGAAGAGTACGTCAGCGGCGTCATCCTCTACGACGAGACCATACGCCAGAACGGCGCGGAGGGCGCTCCCCTCGTCGAGGGTCTGCAGAGCAAGGGCGTCATCCCCGGCATCAAGGTCGACACCGGCGCGATGCCGCTCGCGGGCTCGCCCGGCGAGCTCGTCACCGAGGGGCTTGACGGCCTGCGAGGCCGACTTGAGGAGTACTACCAGCTGGGCGCCCGGTTCGCGAAGTGGCGCGCCGTCATCACCATCGGCGGCGGCATCCCCAGCGCGAAGTGCATCGACGCCAACGCGCACGGGCTCGCGCGCTACGCCTCGCTCAGCCAGGAGGCCGGTCTCGTCCCCATCGTCGAGCCCGAAGTGCTCATCGACGGCGATCACACGATCGAGGCGGACCAGGAGATAACCGAGTGGACGCTCCGCGAGGTGTACGCCGCGCTCGCCCTCTACGATGTCGCCCTCGAGGGAACGCTCCTCAAGCCCAACATGGTCACCTCCGGCTCGACCGCCTCCGACCGGGCGCCCGCGACCGAGGTCGCCCGCCGCACCGTCGAGACGTTCCTCCGCGCCGTCCCCGCCGCCGTGCCCGGCATCGTGTTCCTCTCCGGCGGCCAGCCGGACGACGAGGCGACGCTGAACATGCACGAGATCGCGGTGCGCGGCGCCGAGGTGAACGCCCCATGGGAGCTGAGCTACTCGTTCGGGCGCGGCCTGCAAGCGCTCCCGCTCAGCACCTGGCTCGGCGACGCGGCGAACGTTCCGGCGGCCCAGAGGGCCTTCCTCCACCGCTGCCGCCTCTCCAGCGCGGCCCGCCAGGGCAAGTACTCGGTTGACATGGAGCAAGCCGCCGCGGTGTAGGGAGGCGTCGGGAAGGGCGCCCGCAAGGAACGCCCCTACGCCTGCGCCTACTAGCGGTACCGCACTTTGTCGAGCCGCTCGAAGTTGTGCGCCGCGTCGATCCACCGGATGGTGCCCGACCGCGAGCGCATGACTAGCGACTGCGTCGTCGCTCCGCCGTGGTGGAAGCTCACGCCGCGCAGCAGTTCCCCGGTGCTCGCGCCCGTCGCCGAGAAGAACACGTCCTCGCCCCCCACCAAGTCCTCCGTGTGGTAAACGCGGTTGACGTCGATCCCCTTCGCAATCGCGGCGTCGCGCTCCTCGTCGTTGCGCGGCCAGGGACGGCACTGGATGGCGCCGCCGGTGCACCGAATCGCCGCCGCTGCGAGCACGCCCTCCGGCGAGCCGCCCACGCCCATCGCGACCTGCACGCCCGAGCCGGGCAGCGCCGCCTGGATGCCCGCCGCGATGTCGCCGTCCGAGATGAGCTTGACGCGCGCGCCGACCTCCCGGATCTGCCGCAGCAACTCCTCGTGGCGCGGACGGTCCAGCACGACGACGGTGACTTCCTGCACGTCCAGGTCCAGCGCCTCGGCCACGTTCCGGAGGTTCGTCTCGACGGAGGCGTCGATGTCGATGGCGTCCCGCGCTCCGGGGCCGACGCATATCTTGTCCATGTAGAAGAACTCGGTGGGTACGTGCATCGTTCCGCGCGCGGCGAGCGCCATCGTCGCGATGGCCCCCGGCAACCCCTTCGACAGGAGCGTCGTGCCGTCAATGGGGTCGACCGCAATGTCGACCTGCGGGTCGGAGCCGTCGCCGATGCGCTCGCCGATATAGAGCATCGGCGCCTCATCCTTCTCGCCCTCGCCAATGACCACGACGCCGTCCATGCTCACGCCGTCGAGGGTGTGGCGCATGGCGTCGACGGCGGCCTGGTCGACGAGTTCCTTGTCGCCGAACCCCATGTAGCGGGCGGCCGACATGGCCGCCGCCTCGGTTACGCGGGCGAGCTCCATGGCGAGGTTGCGCTCGATTGGCTTGTAGGGTCGCTGCGTCATCGGTCTCCACTCCTCCTCCGGAGTCCGGCCCTCGCCGGCGCCGCCGATTCTACCAGCAGCCCCACCCTCTCCACATAGCAGCGAGGCTCCCCCCTGAGGTTCGTGGTGAGGGCGGATTGGCCCCCTCCCCCTGAGGGGGAGGGCTGGGGAGAGGGCGGAGGGAGACAGCACGCATCCGTCGCCCGCGCAGGCGGGCATCCATCCCCCACGGGGAATGCCCCGAAGGCGTAGGGCGGGCAACGCGCGACAGCGCGCAATGGGCTACCCTCACCCCGTGCGCATCGCCCAGATAACGAGCGTCTACATCCCCGTGCCGCCGCCCACCCACGGCGGAACGGAACTCGTCGTGAGCCTCCTTACCGAGGAACTCGTGCGCCGCGGACACGACCTCCACCTCTACGCCTCGGGAGACTCCCGCACGGCGGGCGAACTCCACGCCGTCGTCGAGGAGGCGACGCTCGACCGGGCGGACGTGACGCGCTACATCGACAAGGAACTGGAGACGCGCAACGCGTTCGAGCTGTACCGCGACGCCGGCGGCTACGACGTCGTCCACGCCCACTGGCCCGTGCTCGCTCCCTACTTCGCCTCGTTCACGTCCACGCCCACCCTCATCACGTACCACTACATCGAGCAAGGTCTGCACGACTACTACCGCCGCGAAATCCCCAACCTGCATCCCGTCTGCGTCAGCCGGAAGCAGGCGGAGCTGCTCGGCGAGCCCGACCTGCCCGTCGTCTACAACGGCCTAGACATGGCGCGCATCCCCTTCAACGACGCGCCCGGCGACTACGTCGTGCTGGTCGCGCGTATGACGCCGACAAAGGGCGTCGCCGAGGCCATCCGCATCGCCCGAGCCGCCGGCGAGCGGCTCGTGCTCATCGGCCCCGTGAGCAGCTACCTCCCGTGGAGCAAGGCGTTCTACGACGAGCAGGTGGCGCCCCACGTCGACGGCGACCGCGTCGTCCACGTCCACGAGGCGCCGAACACCGAAACGCTCGACATCGTCTCGCGGGCCAAGGCGTTCCTCTTTCCGCTCCAGTGGGACGAGCCGTTCGGCCTGGCGATGGTGGAGGCGATGGCGTGCGGCGCCCCGGTTGTGGCGTTCGAGCGCGGCTCCGTCCCCGAACTCGTGGCCGACGGCGTATCCGGGTTCATCGTGGGTTCCGAGGACGAGGCGGCGTCCGCCCTCGCCAGAGCGGCGTCGCTCGACCGCCGCGCCGTCCGCGCCCACGTCGAGGAGCGGTTCACGCACCGGCGCATGGCCGACGGCTACGAGGCGCTCTACCGGGCGCTGGCTCCGGTATGATGCAAGCATCACCGAATGGGGGAGGCGCCATGCCGGAGGGAGTCATCGGCGTCGCGGCCATGGGCGGCGACAGCAACCAGGTGCTCGAACGGATTGAAGGGTTGGAGGAGCGAGGGATCGGCGCGGCGTGGCTCACCGTCGGCGGCGCCAACCTCGACGGCATCACGCTCATGGCCGCCGCGGGGGTCCGCACGTCGGAGATCCTTCTCGGCACCTGCATCGTGCCGACGTGGGGACGGCACCCCGTCGCAGCCGCGCAGCAGACGCAGGTCGCGGCGCAACTGTCCGGCAACCGGTTCCGGTTCGGCATCGGGCCCAGCCACGTGGCGGCGATGCAGCGCACGTTCGGCGCGGACTACCGAACACCCGTAACGGCGCTGCGGGAGTACCTGACCATCGTGAAGACGCTGCTGGAGACCGGCGCGGTGGAGTTCGAGGGCGCCGTCTACCGCGCGAACGCCGCCCTGCCCGCGCCCGTGCCCGGCGTGCCCGTCATGGCGTCGGCGCTGCGTCCCCGCTCGTACGAGACCTGCGGCGAACTCGCCGACGGCGCCATCAGCTGGGTGTCGCCCGGCGTCTACCTGCGCGACGTCGCGCTGCCGGCGATGCGGAGGGGCGCCGAGCGCGCGGGGCGGGCGGTTCCGCCGCTCATCGCCCACGCCCCGGTGTGCGTCCACGACGACCCGGAGGAAGTGCGGGCCGCCGCGCGCGCCCAGCTGGCGAACTACCCGCGCGCCCCGTTCTACCAGGCGATGTTCGCCGAGGCGGGCTTCCCGGAGGCCGGCGAGACCGAGGGCTGGAGCGACGCGATGATCGAAGCGGTCGTGCTCTCCGGCGGCGAGGAGCAGGTGCGCGAGCGCGTCGCCGGCATGTTCGAGCTCGGCGCAAGCGAGATCATCGTCTCCATCGTAACCGCCGGACAGGACGCCGACGCTTCCCGCGAGCGCACGCTCGCCCTCCTCGCCAGCCTTACGTAGAGCGCGTATAGCCCCCTCCCCCGAAGACGGAGGAGGGCTGGGGAGAGGGCAGCCCCGAAGGGGCATGGGTTCTTAGGAGCCTGTCGGAACCACGAGCTCCTCGTATATCATCGTCGACGGGCCGCAACTGCGGCAGGAGAGGGGAACCTTCATGGCCACCACCAAGGCTTTCGTGCTCATCGAGACGGCCGTCGGCAAGACCAAGGACGTCGTAACCGCGCTGAACGGCGTGGCCGGCGTCACGTCGGTCGACGTCGTAACCGGGCCGTACGACGTCATCTGCATCGTCGAGGCGGAGGACCTGAGCTCCGTCGGCGACACCGTAACCGGCAGCGTCCACACCATCGGCGGCATCGTCCGCACCGTCACCTGCCTGGCCGTCGGCAACTAGCGGCGGCCCTTCCACTCCCTCCCGACTTCTCCCGTCTTCGGAGGAGGGAACGGCTTACGCTTTCGCGCGAATAACGACGGAGGCGCGGCGTGACTACGGAGCAGGACTGCATCTTCTGCAAGATCGGCCGGGGCGACATTCCGGTTGAGAAGCTGTTCGACGACGGCGAGGCGTTCGCCATCCGCGACATCAATCCGAAGGCGCCGGTCCACGCGCTCGTCATTCCCCACCCGCACGTCGAGGCGCTGCACGCGGCGGACGCCGACCGGTCCGCGGCGGCGCACTGCCTCGCGGTCGCCCCAGGCGTCGCGCGGGAACTGGGGCTCGACGAGGCGGGCTACCGGCTCGTGGCGAACCAGGGGGCGGACTCCGGGCAGGAGGTCCCGCACTTCCATCTCCACATCCTGGGCGGGCGCCGGCTCGGCGTCATGGGCTAGAGCGTGGCCTACCAGCTCCCGCCTGCCCGCGCGGGCATGACGAAGGAGGAAGTACCAGTTGACTACGGAGCAAGACTGCACTCTCTGCAAGATTGGTCGGGGCGAAAGGCCGACTGAGAAGCTGTTCGACGACGGAGAGGCCTTCGCCATCCGGGACAAATGGCCGAAGGCGCCGGTGCATGTGGTCGTGATTCCCCACGCCCACGTCGAGGCGCTGCACGCGGCGACCCCCGACCGGCTCGCGGCGGCGGCGCACTGCCTCGCGGTCGCGCCGGGCGTCGCACGGGAACTGGGGCTCGACGCCACGGGCTACCGGCTCGTAACGAACCAGGGAGCGGACGCGGGACAAGAGGTCTGGCACTTCCACCTCCACATCCTGGGCGGGCGTCGGCTCGACGCCATGGGCTAGAGCGTGGCCTACGGACTCCCCCCTCCGCTCGTCGCGCGGCTCAACGCGCTGCCGCTCGGACTTCGCGCCCACGTCGAGCGTGTGCGCGAGATTGCGCGGGAACTGGCGCAGGCCCACGGCGTCGATGAGGCGCTCGCAGACCTGACCGCTGCAGCCCACGACGTGGCGCGCCATCTGCCCGGCGCGCGCCTCATCGAGGAAGCCGAGCGTTTGGGGATGCCCATCAGCGCCGTCGAACGGGCCGCGCCCATCCTGCTGCACGGGCCGGTGGGCGCCGCGTGGCTCGATGCCGACGGCTCCGTCGAGGACCGGGACGCGCTGGAAGGCGTGCGCTGGCACACGATGGGGAGCCCCGACCTCTCGCCGGTCGGCGAGGCCGTGCTGCTCGCCGACAAGCTGGACCCGCACAAGGCGCGCGCGTACCCGTTTCAGGCGTCGGTGCGCGAGGCCGCCTTCCGCGACCTCCACGAAGGCGTGCTCGCGTTTCTCGACGGCGCGATCAGGGCGCACATCGACCGCGGCGAACTGGCGCACCCCCTGAGCATCGAGACGCGGAACCGGCTCATCCTCGCCCGCAGCTGCTGAGGCGCGGGCCCTCCGCCTCTCCGTCGTTCCTGCGGAAGCAGGAACCTCGCCCCTAAACCTCCCCCTTTGAGGAGATGCCCCGAAGGGGCGGAGAGGGCAGGTCTGAGCCTCTGCCGAAATTCACGCACATTTGTTCTAAATCCTGTTGACAGCATAGAACAGGCGTTCTAAACTGCCTGCAAATCAGAACAGATGTGCGTGACATCATGGACAAGACTCCTACTCCCTACCAGCGTGAAATCGCCGCAGCCGTGGCCAAGGACGCCCTCGCCAAGCGAGGGGGAATCTTCACCGTCGAACTCCCCCTCGGCGCCGGCGTGAGCGAACTCGCCTCCCAGCTCGAGATGCTCCTGATGAGCATCGACGTCAACGCCGGGGGCGCGTTGCTGCGCGTGGCCCCCTCCGAGGCCGCCTCAGTGAAGGACCGGCTGGTCGCCCACCTGCGCGGCGGCGTGCTCGACGGCCTCTGGCGCGCCGCTCCGAACGACGTGTGGCTGGGCCGCGCGCGCGTCCACTACGCGACCCACGACGAGCTCCCGCGCACCCGGGGCGCGTTCAGCCTCATCCAGGTGGTCGACGCCCACCTGCTCGACGCTCACGGCCTCGAACACGCGCAGCGCCTCGCTGCGGATTCCGGCGCCACCGCGGTCTTCTACGGACGCCCGTGGAACGGCGAGACGCCGTTCGAGCAACTGAAGGTCGCCAACAAGCGCTCGACCGCGCCCGAAGGCGGGCCGCTCCATTTCCGCGTCTGCCTCGACCGCGCGATGGAGGAGCTGCCGGGTTACACCGACCGCGTCGCGCAGGCCCGCGCGCGCCTCGGCGACGAGCACCCCGATTTCGCCAGCGCATACGCGCTCCAACCCGTTACATCGGAGCGGGCGTTCTCGCCCGACCGGCTGCACGCCCTGTTCGGCGGCTCGAGGCCCCGCAGGGCCTTCGCGGGCGGCGCCCTCGTCGCGTCCGTTGCGGTCACGCGGCTGCCGGCGGCCGGCCCCGCGCTGCTCGGCCCAGCGTCGGCTACCGCCGTCGCGACGGTGGCCGAGCGGGCGCCCGACGGCCTGCGCGTGGTCGATCACCGGTGGTTCGAGGCGGCGGACGGCGCCGCGCTGGCGCGCGCCGTTGCGCGCTTCACCTCCCGCACGTGGCGGTGCGGGCGCGTGGTCGTTCGTCCCGCCGACGGGCTCCGGGCGGAGCAGGTCCGCCGCCTGCTCGACGACCTGCTCGGGGTGCAGCGGGTCATCTGGCTCGACGGGCCGCCCGCGTCGCGGAGCGCGGAGGTCTCCGGCCTCCTCGCCGCGGTGATGACGGACCGCCTGAGCGTCTACGCGACGGACGGCTCGCCGGAGCATCGCATGCTCCGGCACGAGATGGAGAGCGCATCGCTCCGCACGGGAGCCGGACGCGGCCTGGACCTGGCGCAGGACGGCGCCGGGGAAGGGTTCCTCGAAGGACTCCTGCTGCTCGCCCGCTATGGCGCGGAGCAGGCAGCGGAGCGCGTCAGGCGGGCGCCGGAGGCGCTCGCTTCCTAACCGCGAACGTAACCCCAGGCTGCAAACGAAACGCGCAGCGAGCAAAGGAGAGAACAATGGCGCTCCACGCGAAGATCAGGCGGCGCAGGAACGAGCCCATCCTCGACGGGCTGCCGGAGCAGCAGACGTTCGTCGACAACGGCTGCGAGGTGTCGACCTCGTGCCTCGCGTGCCCGCTGCCGCAATGCAAGTTCGACGACCCCTCGTGGTACCGCGCGTACCGGCGGCAGACGCGCGATCTGGAGTACCTGCTGGCCCAGAAGATGGAGGGCCTGAGCGTGTTCGAGATCGCGCGTCGATGCCGCGTGAGCCCGCGAACGGTCCACCGCGGCATCCGCCGCATCCAGGACACCCCGCTCGCTGCTCAGGTCGCGTGAGGGGCCCTACCCCGCGCGCTCGAGGATGACGACCGGGATCTCGCGCTCAGTGCGCCCCTGGTACTCGTCGTAGGGCGGGTAGATCTCCGCCATCAGGCGCCAGAGCGCGGGCTTCTCCTCGGGTCCGGCGGTACGGGCCGTCGCCCGGAACTTGTCCGCCTTCACCTGCACGCCGACCGACGGATTGGCGGAGAGGTTGCGGTACCACTGCGGGTGCTCCGGCGCTCCGCCGCGCGAGGCGACCACCAGGTAACGGCCCTCGTGCTCTCCGTAGATGAGCGGCGTGGCGGTCTCGGCGCCGGTCTTGCGTCCGGTGGTCGTGAGGAGGAGCGTTGGGCACCCGCGCCATATGTGGCCGTCTTCGCCGTCAGTCTCCCGGTACCGCTGCAGGTGGTCGAGCACCCACTCGGGCTTTCCGCCGCCGGATGTCGTCATCGTTCAACCTCCCGCGCTCGATTTCCCAATCATCCCCTGAAGGGTTCGAGGTTCGATAGGCTCGCCGCGAACCGTCGGGGCGCGCGATGAAACGGCCTGCGCAGCAGTCAAGATTCAGAGAAATGGTCGGGGTGATTGGATTTGAACCAACGGCCCCCTGCACCCCATGCAGGTGCGCTTCCGGACTGCGCCACACCCCGACCGAAGGGGTGGAAAGCGTAGCACAGCCGTGCGGGAGGCGTCCAATCTCGGCCGCCCCTCCGGGAGAGGGCAGTAATCAACCCCCTCCCCCTGAGGGGGAGGGTTGGGGAGAGGGCCTGCGCGCACGCCCTCTCTGCCCTGCGGGCATCTCCCCCACGGGGGGAGAACTGTAGCCGGAAGGCGGTTATACTGTTCGCGCACGGCCTGAGCCGTCGCTTACGGGAGCATGCGCCATGGATGAGCTACGCCAACGCTTCGCCGACCTGGGCGAGCACGTCGCCGACATCATGGCGCGTCTTTGACCTGCCGGCCCGGCAGGCGGAGGCCGAACGGCTGGAAGCCTCGGCCGTCGAACCCGATTTCTGGAACGACCCCAGCGCCGCGCAAGCGGCGATGAAGCGCTTGGCGCGCGTTCGCGCGAGCGTCGACGGCTGGCGCGAACTCGACGCGCGCATAACGTCGGCCTCCGAACTCGCTGAACTGGCCGTCGACGAGCAGGACGCGGAGGTGCTCGCGGAACTCGCCGCCGAGGCCGGCGTGCTGGAGACCGAGACCGAGCGGCGCGAGGTGGAGCTGCTCCTCTCCGGCGAGCACGACGACCGCGGGGCGATCCTCGCCATCCACGCGGGCGCCGGCGGCACGGACGCGCAGGACTGGGCGGAGATGCTCATGCGGATGTACACCCGCTGGGCGGAACTCGGCGGCTACCGCCCCTCGGTGCTCGACCTGTCGACGGGAGAGGAGGCGGGCATCAAGAGCGTCACGCTCGAAATCGCCGGCTCGAACGCCTACGGCTACGCGAAGGCGGAGCGCGGCGTCCACCGGCTGGTCCGGCTGTCGCCGTTCGACGCGGCCCACGCGCGCCACACGTCGTTCGCGCTCGTCGAGGTGCTGCCGGAAGCCGAGGGAGACGTCGACGTGCGCATCGAACCGGACGACGTCGAAATCGAGGTATTCAAGGCGAGCGGCGCGGGCGGCCAGCACGTCCAGAAGAACTCCACCGCCGTGCGCATCCGCCATCTCCCCTCCGGGCTCGTCGTGGCCTGCCAGAACGAGCGCTCGCAGCTCCAGAACCGCGAGGTGGCTATGCGCATCCTCCGCGCCCGCCTGATGGAGATCGAGGAGCGCAGGCAGGCGGAGGAGCGCGCGGCGCTCAAGGGCGAGCACGTCGCCGCGGGGTGGGGCAACCAGATACGAAGCTACGTCCTCCACCCCTACAAACTCGTGAAGGACCACCGGACCGAGTTCGAGTCCACCAATCCCGACCTCGTGCTCGACGGCGAACTGAACGACCTGATGCGCGCGTACCTGCTGTGGAGCGTCGAGGCCGCGCAGGCATAGCCCTCCGCGGCGCAGCGCGAACCCCGTGGGGAGCAGGCCCGAGGGCGGGGGCCTGTGCGGCCCCTACTCGATGACCGCCTCCGCCTCGATCTCGACGAGCATCGCCGGGTCGATGAGGCGGCTCACTTCGAGCAACGTAGCGGCGGGGCGCACGTCGCCGAAGAACTCGCGGTGCGCGCGGGCGACCGCCTCCCAGTCCGCGATGTGCGTCACGTACATCCGCGTACGGACGACGTCCCCGAGCGACGCGCCCGCCTTGCGCAGCGCCGCCTCGATGTTGCGCAGCGTCTGGACGGTCTGCGCGTAGGCGTCGTCCGGGGCGACGGAGCCGTCGTCCGTGGTCGCGACCGTGCCGGACACCCACACGGCGTTCCCCACGCGGACGGCGCGGGAGAACCCGACGAGGTCCTCGTACGGACTGTTGCCGCCGACGTTCTCGCGGGGCATGGCTAATAGAACACCGAGCGCGAGTTGCCGCCGGAGGGAGCGAGAGCCTCGCCGGTGATGCAGCCCGCCTGCTGCGAACAGAGGAAGACGGTAACGGCGGCGATCTCGTCGGCGTCGACGAGCCGCTTGATGGCGTTGGCGTTGGCGATGCGCGCCTCCTCCTCCTCGATGGTCGTGCCATTGCGCCCGGCGTTGGCCCGGAGGCGGTCGATCAGCGCCTCGGTCTTGCTCACGGCGGGGTGCACGGCGTTGACCGTGATGCCCTTCGGGCCGAGTTCCTCCGACATCACCTTGGTGAAGTTCATCACGGCGGCGTTGCGCAGGCCGCCGCTGATGCCTGCGGCGTTCCGCGCGGCCATGCCGTCCATGTTGACGATGCGCCCCCATCCGGCCCGCTCCATGTGGGGGACGGCCTCGTGTGCGCACCGCAGGTAGCCCATGATCTTCACGTCGAAGTCGCCCTGCAGCATCGGCTCGTTCAACTGCGCCAGCGAGTCCGGCCCGCCGGTCCCGCCCACGCGCGCGGCGTTGTTCACGAGGATATCGAGGCCGCCGAGCGCGCCCGCGGCCTCGGCGACGACTCGCTTCACGTCGTCCGCGACGCCGGTGTCGGCCTGGAGCCCCACGACCTTCGCGCCCGTGGCCCCGCCTATCTCACCGGCGGCAGCGGCCGCGGCGGCGCCGTCCCTGGCGCACAAGGCGACGTCCACGCCCTCACGGGCGAGCGCCGCCGCGACGGCGTAGCCGATGCCGCGCGTGCCGCCCGTGACGAGCGCCCTCTTGCCTGCGATGCCGAAGTCCATGCGTGTTCCCTCTCTGCCCGCTGCGCGGGCGTCTCCCCCTGAGGGGGAGACCTGTTGGAGCGCCCTTCGGGCTCTCTCTGCCCTCTCCCCGCGCGACTTCGTCACGCGACCCTCCCCCGACTACGGGGGAGGGTGGGAGCGCGTCCTACACCGCGAAGATGCCGCCGAAGACCACGGCGACGATCGACATCAGCTTGATGAGGATGTTGAGCGACGGCCCGGAGGTGTCCTTGAACGGGTCGCCCACGGTGTCGCCAACCACGGCGGCGGCGTGTTCGTCCGTGCCCTTGCCGCCGTGCGCGCCCGCCTCGATGTACTTCTTCGCGTTGTCCCACGCCCCGCCGGAGTTCGCCATCGTGATAGCCAGCAGCGACCCCGCCGCGATGGCGCCGATGAGCAGACCGCCCACCGCCGCCGCTCCGAGGAACGGGATGACGCCCACGGCGATCGGGACGACCACCGCGATCAGGCCGGGGATGATCATCTCGCGCAGCGCGCCCTTCGTGCTGATGTCCACGCAGCGGGCGTACTCCGCGCGCACGCCCTCCTTGCCCTCGCGCAGGCCGGGAATCTCGTTGAACTGGCGGCGCACCTCTTCCACCATGTCCTGCGCCGCCTTGCCCACCGCCTCCATCGTCAGCGCGCTGAACACGAACGGCATCAGCGCTCCGATGAGCAGGCCGACCAGCGTCGAAACATCGAGCAGGTCGATGGCCTCCAAGCCCACCACGTTGGCGTAGGCCGCCATGAGCGCCAGCGACGTGAGCACGGCGGAGCCGATGGCGAAGCCCTTGCCCGTGGCGGCGGTGGTGTTGCCGAGCGAGTCGAGCGCGTCGGTGCGCTCCCGCACCTCCGGGTCGAGGTGGGCCTGCTCGGCGATGGCGCCCGCGTTGTCGGCCACCGGGCCGTAGGCGTCGGTCGCGAGCGTGATGCCGAGCGTGGAGAGCATCCCCACGGCGGCGATGGCGATGCCGTACAGGCCGGCCAGTTCGTGCGCGCCGATGACCGCCGCCGCAATCACGATGAGCGGGATGACCGTGCTCCGCATCCCCGTCGCGAACCCGCTGATGATGATCGTCGCCGGACC
The DNA here is from genome assembly GCA_034421335.1 of Dehalococcoidia bacterium. Lineage (GTDB taxonomy): Bacteria > Chloroflexota > Dehalococcoidia > Lucifugimonadales > Australimonadaceae > S5-327. The sequence goes on from DAOUKL010000094.1 coordinate 16,391, forward strand.
CGTTACCGACCGGGCGGCGATGCCCTTGGTGGGCTTGTACTCGTAACTCGTGTAGTACTCGGTGCTGACTCCGATAATGACGCCGGCGACCAGCCCGACGGCCACGGCGCCCCACATCTCCAGCACCTTGTCCATCCCGAACCCGCCGTCGACTTCGAGCAGCCAGTAGACGACGCCGAATGAACCCGCGAGCGCGAGCAGGCCCGCGGCGAAGATGCCCTTCCGCAGCGACCACAGCAGGCTGCCGATGTTCGTCGTCTCGCCCGTGCGAACGAGGAACGTGCCGATGATCGACGCCGCGATGCCGACCGTCGCGATGAGGAACGGCAGCACCGCCAGCGCAGAGTCGGCGACGATGTCCACGCGCGACGGGTCGGAGCCGATGAGGAAGGCCGTGCCCGTAGCGGCGAGCGCCAGGCTCGCGATGATGGAGCCGACGTACGACTCGAACAGGTCGGCGCCCATGCCGGCCACGTCGCCCACGTTGTCGCCCACGTTGTCGGCGATGACGGCGGCGTTGCGCGGGTCGTCCTCCGGGATGCCCGCCTCGACCTTGCCGGCGAGGTCGCCCCCGACGTCGGCGGCCTTCGTGTAGATGCCGCCGCCCACGCGGGCGAACAGCGCGATGCTCGACGCCCCGAAGCTGAACCCGGCCACGATGTTCGGGTCTTCGAAGACGATCCACAGGATGACGGCGCCGAGGATGCCGATGCCGACCACCGTGATGCCCATGACGCCGCCGCTGGAGAAGGCGACGCGCAGCGCGCGGTTCAGGCTCTCCCGCGCCGCCGCGGCAGTCCGCATGTTCGACTTCACGGCGACGCGCATACCGATGAACCCGGCGACCGCCGACGAGACGGCCCCCACGAGGTAGGCGATGGCCGTCATCTCGCTCTGCTCCTCCCGGACAAGCCCGAGGACGAGCAGCACCGCGAACACGATGACGACGAACACGGCGAGCACGGTGTACTCGCGCTTGAGGAAGGCGTTGGCGCCCTCCTGGATGGCCGCGCCGATCTCCCGCATCCGCTCGGTCCCCTCGTCGGCGCTCAACACGCGCGTGGCGAGGAAAATGGCGAACAGGAGCGCGACAGCGCCCGCGACAATGGCCGCAATCAGGCCTTCCATCAGTCCATACCTCCTGTGGGGAGCAGCGCGGCAACCCGCGCCCCCGGGGCAATCTCGCGCCCTATTCTAGCGGAAGCGGGTTGGACGGGGTTGGGGAAGGAGGAGTGAGGGAACCACTACGGAACAGAGGGGGTTCGTAGCGAGCCTGTCGAACTCCCGTCGCCTAACCTTCGCGCTCTGAGAGCAGCCGCTCCAGTCTGCGCTGGCGCAGCGTCATCGTGAGGTCGCCACGGGTGCGTTCGAGCACGCCGCGCAGCTGGTCGGTCGTGCGGCGGAGGCCGGACGTGAGCGCGTCCGGGAAGTCCATCACTACCAGCACGTTGTACACGTCGTCCATGCCGCGCATCAGCTCCTCCGAGCGCGAATCGTCGTCGCGGCGGAGCGAGTCGAGGATGTACCGGCGCAGTTCGCTGGCGCCTTCGGCGAGCCCGTTGAGATAGGCCGCCGTCTCGACGCCGATGTCGTCTGGAAGGGGCAGCTCGGTCCCGGCGATGAACGCGAGCACGACGCACGCCTCGGCGTACTCCTTCTGCGCGTCCTGCGTATAGCCGGTGAAGTAGAGGTCGGAGTCGCCCTTGAGGAGTTCGCGGGTCTCCCGCACGAGGCCGGCGGCCTCGCCGATGAGTCCCCGCGCGGCGTCGAGTTCGTTGCGGTGGACGGCCCGGATGGCGTTCGCGGAGGTGCGGATCACCTCGCGGGAGACCTTGATGGCCCGTTCGCGCAGTTCGTGCTTCCGCCGGAACTCGTCGAGCGAGCGGGCGGCGATGTCGTCGAGGCGTGATTGTGCGTCCATGCCCGGTAGCCTACCAGAGAGGAGCCCCCTCCCCCCGAAGTCGGGAGGGCCGAGGTGAGGGCGGAGGCGTGAGAGGGCGTTCGGCTCCCTCCCCCGAAGTCGGGGGAGGGCTGGGGTGAGGGCTTGCGCGCGTCAGCGCGCTCTGCCGTCGCCCGCGTAGGCGGGAATCCATCCGTCATTCCTGCGCGCATCCGTCATTCCTGCGGAAGCAGGAATCTCGCCCCTGTCTCCCCCCGAGGGGGAGATGCCCGAAGGGCAGAGAGGGCGGATTGGCCCCCTCCCCCGAAGTCGGGGGAGGGCTGGGGTGAGGGTTCGCGCGCGACAGCGCGCACTCCGAATCGCGCACTTCGTGCGC
>DAOUKL010000095.1:0-9133 GCA_034421335.1 Dehalococcoidia bacterium
AGAGAGGCGTCCGGCCCCCTCCCCCGAAGTCGGGGGAGGGCTGGGGTGAGGGTTTACGCGCGACAGCGCGTCCCCGTTCTCCCCCCGTGGGGGAGATGCCCGAAGGGGGCAGAGAGGGCGTCCGGCCCCCTCCCCCGAAGACGGGGGAGGGCTGGGGTGAGGGTTTGCGCGCGACAGCGCGCCCCGTCGCCCGCGAAGGCGGGAATCTCGCCCCCAACCCTCCCTCTCCGGCCGAGGCTCCCCCTCCAATGCTCCGCTCACGCTATACTGCCCTTGCCGCCATGAACGCCATCCCTCGCATCGCCATAACCCTCGGAGACCCCACCGGGATCGGGCCCGAGGTCGCCGCCAAAGCCCTCGCCCGTCCCGATCTGTGGGGCAGCGTCCAACCGTTCGTCGTCGGATCGCCCGGCGTCCTCGACAAGGCGTTCGCCCTCATCGACTCCCCCCTGCGCGCCTCCGAGGTGGAAAGCCCCACCGACGCCCTCCCGCCGCCCGGGCGCATCAGCGTCATCTCCCCTCACGACGACCCTGGCCTCGACGACCTGCCGCACGGCGTCATATCCCCCCGTGCGGGCGCCGCCGCCGTCGCCTGGGCCGACGCCGCCGCGCGTCTCGCCCTCAACGGCGACGTCCAGGCCATTGTCACCGCCCCCATCAGCAAGGAGGCCGCACGCCTCGCCGGCCACGAAGACTTCGGCCACCAGGAGATCTACCAGCATCTCGCCGGTGTCCCGCGCGTCCTCACCATGCTCGTCACCACCGGACTCCGCGTTGTCCACCTCACCACCCATCACCCCGTCAGCCGCGCCGCCGACCACGTGACCCGCGAGCGCGTCCTCGAGGCGCTCCGGCTCACTCACGACTTCTTCGTCGAACACGGCTTCCCTGCGCCCCGTATCGGCGTCGCCGCCCTCAACCCCCACAGCGGCGAGAACGGCCTCATCGGCGACGAGGAGATCGCTGCCATCCGGCCCGCTGTCGCCGACGCCGTCGACGCCGGCATCGGCGCCGTCGGACCCGTCCCCGCCGACACTGTCTTCGGCCAGGCCGTCGATGGACGCTACGACGTCGTGCTCGCCATGTACCACGACCAGGGACACATCGCCGTCAAGATGCACAACTGGGCCGAGAGCCTCACTCTCAACATCGGCCTCCCCTTCCTCCGCACCTCCGTCGATCACGGCACCGCGTTCGACATCGCCGGCAAAGGCGTCGCCGACCCCACCGGCATGATCGAGGCCGTCCGCTACGCCGCCGAAGTCGTCCGCGCCAACAGCCTCCCCGGCGCCCCCTAACGCTCCGTCATTCCCGCGCCCCTTCCCGTCGCCCGCGAAGGCGGGAATCCATCCCCATCTCTCCCCGAGGGGGAGATGCCCCGAAGGGGCAGGGAGGGCGTTCCCACCCTCCCCGCATGATGGGGAGGGTCGCCGCGCAGCGGCGGGGAGAGGGCCGAGCGCTCCGCTCTCGCGATCCCCCTCCCCACAGGTGTGGGGAGGGCAGCGCGCGATAGCGCGCGGGTGGGGTTTGGGGCGGCGAAGCCGCGCACACCGGTGTGGCGAAGAGAGCCCCCTCCGTCATCCGCGATTCCGTCGCCCGCGAAGGCGGGAATCCAGCGCCGCGAGATAGAGAGCCCGAACCCCCGCAGGCCAGAGCGGGCGCCCCGATGCTATACTTGCCCGAACGCCGGCGGGCTCGCCGGCGCTCCGCTACCCGAGGTTCCCAGTGCGCGTTGCATTCATAGGCGGCGGCGTCATGGCCGAGGCGATGCTCAGCAGGGCCGTCGCCGCGGAACTCTGCGCCCCCGACGACATCACCGTCGCCGAGCCCATCGACCCCCGGCGCGACGAACTCGCCGAACGCTACGGCGTCGCCGTCACGCCCTCCAACGCCGACGCCGCCGAAGCCGGAGGCCTCCTCGTGCTCGCCGTCAAGCCCCAGCACATCGGCCACGTCTACCACGACCTGCACGGCAAGCTCGAAAGTGGGCGCCCCGTCATGTCCATCGCAGCCGGCGTCCCCATCGCGAGCATCGCCAAGGGACTCGGCCACGACGCCGTCATCCGCGTCATGCCCAACACCCCCGCCCAGATCGGCGCCGGGATCTCCGTCTGGACCGCCACCTCCCAGGTCGGCGACGCCGACCGAGGCGACGCCGCGACACTCCTTGCGACCCTCGGGCGCGAGTGGCGCGTCGACAGCGAGGCCTATCTCGACATGGCGACCGCCATCTCGGGCAGCGGCCCCGCCTACGTGTTCGCCTTCATCGAGGCCCTTGCCGAGGCCGGCGTATTCATCGGCATGCCCCGCGACATGGCCCTCACTCTCGCCGTGGAAACCGCCGCCGGCGCCTCCCAACTCGTGCGCCAGAGCGGACAGAACCCCGCGCTCCTCCGCGAGATGGTCACCTCCCCCGGAGGCACCACCGCCGCCGGACTGCGCGAGCTCGAACGCGGACGCCTCCGCGCAATCATCATCGACGCCGCGGACGCCGCCCTGCGCCGCGCCCGCGAACTGGGAGGCAGCGCATGATCAAGGGGCTCGTCTTCCTCCTCCTCGACCTCCTCTTCATCCTGCTCGTCGTCAACGTCATCCTCTCCTGGCTCGTCGTCGCCGGCGTCCGAAACGACGTCGTCCGCCAGCTCTACGCCGCCACCAACCAGCTGCTCGAGCCCGTCATGCGGCCCCTCCGGCGCTACATCCCCCCGGTCGGCATGGTCGACATCACTCCCCTTGTCGCCTTCATCATCCTTATCGTCGTCCGCGAAGTCCTCCAGCGCATCCTCTAGCCCCTTCGCTCCCTGCCGGCCATGGCCGCTATAGTCTCCGACTCCAACGTCTCCCTCCCCGAGGGCCTTGCCGGCGGCCTGCCCCTCTTCCTCGCCCCGCTCGAGGTCCGCGTCGGCGGCCGCGTCTACACCGACGGGGTCGACATCACCCCAACCCGCTTCTACCAGCTCATCGCCAGCGGCGAACGGGCCACCACCTCCGCCCCAACGCCCGGCGCATTCCTCCGAGCATTCGAGCAGGCCGGCGAGGTCTCCGACGAGGTCGTCTGCATCACCCTCTCCGCCAACCTCAGCTCCGCCTACCGCTCCGCCGCTGAGGCCGTCGAATTCGCCCGCTCGGCCCTGCCGGGCCTCCGCATCACGCTGATCGACTCCCACAGCGCCGCGGCGGCGCAGGGGCTCGTCGCGCTCGACGCCGTGCGCGCCGCAGCCGCCGGCGCCTCCGTCGACGAGGTCCTCGCTCGCGTCGACCGCCGCATCGCCGACACGGTGTTGTTCGGCTACCTCGGCTCCATGCGCCACCTCTGGCGCAGCGGACGCATTCCCCTGCCCCTCATGTGGATGGGCGAGGCGCTCAACGTCAAGCCTCTCCTCCGGCTCGAAAACGACGCCATCGGCATGGTCGAGCGCCCGCGCAGCGAGGCCAAGGCCATGCGGAGGCTCGTGGCCCTCGCCCAGGACCGCCTCGCCGGACGCCCCGGGCGCATCGCAGTCCTCCACGCCGACGCGCCCGAGCCGGCCGACCTCCTCGCCGACGCCATCCGCGACGCCGTCGCCGTCCGCGAACTCTTCGTCGCCGAACTCACTCCCGCCATCGGCGCGCACACCGGCCCCGGCCTCGTGGCCTGCGCCCTCCACCCCGCCGACGACTGATTCCTTCCTCCCCCCGCGGGGAGATGCCCCGGAGGGGCAGAGAGGGCGGACTGACCCCCTCCCCCGAAGTCGGGGGAGGGCTGGGGTGAGGGTTTGCGCGCGTCAGCGCGCACTCCTTTCTCCCCCCGCGGGGGAGATGCCCCGAAGGGGCAGAGAGGGCGCTCCTTCGTCATTCCTGCGAAAGCAGGAATCTCGCTCCTCTCCGTCTCTGGGGCGATGCCCGAAGAGCGGAGACGCTCCGTAAGGCGCGGAGCGCCCCAACGGGGTATCCTTGCCCCAACAACCAAGGAGCACGCCATGGTCACTCTCAGAGTCGAAACCGGCGATATCGCCCAATTCGCCGCCGACGCCATCGTCGTCAACCTCTTCGACGGCGTTACCGCGCCCGCGGGCGGCACGGGGGCCGTCGACGCCGCCCTCGACGGCGCCATCTCCGCCCTCATTGCCGACAAGGAGTTCACCGGCAAGGCGGGCGAAATCGCCACGCTCCACACCCTGGGCAAGCTCCCCGCCAAGCGCGTCGTCATCGTCGGCCTCGGCAAGCGCGAAAAGTTTAACCTCGATGTCGTCCGCGACGTCTCCGGCGCCATGGCCCGGCGCCTCCGCCACATCGGCGCCAAAACCGCGGGCGCCATCGCTCACGGCGCTGGCATCGGCGGCCTCGACCCCGCAGAGTCCGCCCAGGCCATGGCCGAGGGCGCCGTCCTCGGCCTCTACGAGTTCGACCGCTACCGCACCAAGCGCAACGGCGACGCCGACGCCGGCAAGCAACTCGACCAACTCGTCCTCGTCGAGCGCGACCAAGCCCGGGTCCCCGCCCTCGCCGCCGGACTCGACAAGGGCGCGCTCCTCGCCGACTGCGCCATCATCGCCCGCAACCTCGTCAACGAGCCCGCCAACGTCGTCAACCCCGTCCGAATGGCCGAAGTCGCCGCCGAAGTCGCCCGCGACGCCGGACTCGACATCACCGTGCTCGGACGCGAGGACATGGTGGAGCACGAGATGGGCGCCATGCTCGCCGTAACCGCCGGAAGCGCCAACGAGCCGCGGCTCATCATCATGGAATACCGCGGCGACCCCGACCGCCCCGAGAACAACGTCGCGCTCGTCGGCAAGGGCATCACATTCGACTCCGGCGGCATCTCCATCAAGGGCGCCGCCGGCATGTGGGAGATGAAGGGCGTCGCCGCCCTCAAACCCAGGATCAACGTCTTCGGCGTCGTCCCCGCCGTCGAGAATATGCCTTCCGGCACGGCCCAGCGACCCGGCGACATCATCCGCGCCATGAACGGCAAGACCATCGAGGTCGACAACACCGACGCCGAGGGGCGCCTCATCCTCGCCGACGCCATCTCCTACATCAAGCAAATCAAGGACGCCCGCCGCGTCGTCGACATCGCCACCCTCACCGGCGCCGTCGTCATCGCGCTCGGCCACGTCGCCAGCGCCGTCATGGGCACATCGCAGGAACTCGTCGACTCCGTGCTCTCCGCTTCGAAATCCACCGGCGAGAAGATGTGGCAGCTTCCCCTGTTCGACGAGTACAAGCGCCAGAACCGCTCCGACTACGCCGACGTCAAGAACACCGGCGGCAGGCCGGCTGGCAGCATCACCGCCGGGCTATTCATCGGTGAGTTCACCGAGGGCGTGGAGTGGGCGCACCTCGACATCGGCGGCACCTTCATGTCCGAGCGCATCAGCGGCTACACCGTCAAGGGCGCGACCGGAGTCCCCACCCGCACCCTCATCCGCCTCGTCGAAGACCTCGCTGGCTGAGGAGACCTTTGCATAGCCCGTCCATGTCATTCTGAAAGTAGCGGAGCGGAGTGAAGAATCTAAGCTCGCTGCACCCGGACAACACGTCCGCAGGCGAGAGCCCAAGATTCTTCGCTGCGCTCAGAATGACAGACGAACGCACTCGGGGTTATGCAAAGGTCTCCAGAGGGGGAGAGGGCAAGCGCGCGAAGCGCGCTCCCCGCCCCCGCGTTGACCCTCCGCCCCTCCGCGCCCTACAATCAACCTTCCGCACGGTGGGCGTAGTCGAGGGGTTAAGACGCCAGGTTGTGGCCCTGGAGATCGAGGGTTCGATTCCCTCCGCTCACCCCAGCCCCGGTCGGCGCCGGACGCCGGCCTCTCAGGAGAAGACGAACCCATGGGCAGACTCGACGACAGGGTGGCCGTCATCACCGGAGGCGGACGCAACATCGGCCGCGCGACCGCCAAGCTGTTCGCTTCCGAGGGCGCCCGCATCGCTATCTTCGACCTCGACGAGGGCCGCGCCGCCGGCGTCGCCGAAGAGGTCGCCGAGCAGGGCGGCGAGTGCGTCTACGTCATCGGCGAGGTCCAGAAGGTCGCCGACGTCCAGCGCATGGTCGCCGACGTCGTCGAACGCTACGGGCGCATCGACATCCTCGTGAACTGCGCCGCCATCTCCGACCGCTCCCCGATGCTGGAGCTCGACAACGAGGAGTACCTCCGCATCATCGACGTGACGATGAACGGCACGTACTACACCTGCAAGTACGTCGCCGAGCAGATGGTGAAGCAGGGAAGCGGAGGCGCCGTCGTCAATTTCTCCTCCGGCTCCGCCTTCCAGGGTGGAATGCGCCGCGTCGCCTACGACATGGCCAAGGGCGCCATCGTAACCCTCACGATGGACATGGCCGCTCAGCTGGCCCAGTACGGCATCCGCACCAACTGCATCGCCCCCGGCATCACCGGATCGCAGGTCGGCGGGCAGATCGCCTTCGAAGACCGCTCCACCAACAACCTCGTCGGCGGACGCGCCGGATACCCCGAGGAGCAGGCCAGCGTCGCCCTCTTCCTCGCAAGCGACGACTCACGCCACCTCTACGGACAGACCCTCCGAAACGACGGCGGCGGGTCGGTCATCTAGTCACACAGCATCCCATAGGAGAGCCCCCATGCCAGACGGCTACGAAAAAGTTGCGGGTCGCGGCGACGTGAAGCCCAACGAGCTCAAGCTCGTTCAGGTCGGCGAGAACCAGATCATCCTCACCGAACTCGACGGTGAGGTCATCGCCTTCGACAACATGTGCACCCACGAGGAGTGCGACCTCGTCTACGGCGCCGTTGACGAGGACAACGAGATAGAGTGCGACTGCCACGGCACGCGCTTCAACGTCCTCACCGGCGAGGTTACCGCGCCCCCCGCCGAGATCCCTCTCCCCGTCTACAACGTCAGCGTCGACGGCGACGACGTCTCCGTCGGCCCCCGCAAGAACTAACCCCCGCATCCTGTCTCCCCCCGAGAGGGAGATGCCCCGAAGGGCCAGAGAGGGCGGATTGGCCCCCTCCCCCGAAGTCGGGGGAGGGCTGGGGTGAGGGTTTGCGCGCAGCGCCGCGTTCCGTCGTTCCTGCGAAAGCAGGAACCTCGCCCCTGTCTCCCCCGAGGGGGAGATGCCCGAAGGGGCAGAGAGGGCGGATTGGCCCCCTCCCCCGAAGTCGGGGGAGGGCTGGGGTGAGGATTTGCGCGCGTCAGCGCGCACTCCGTTCTCCCCCCGAGGGGGAGATGCTCCGAAGGGGCAGAGAGGGCGCATCCGGTCCCGCGCCTACGCCGACCCCAGCGCCACGCTCACGATCCGCCGCTCCAGCCGGAGCCCCAGGTCGACCGCCATCTCGAGATTGCGGTTCCGGCCCAGCGCCACGACGAACGCCACGCCGAGAATCCGCCCCACCCCGAAATCGATGATCGTCGACCCCAACTCGCCCAGCGGCGTCTCATGCACCGCAAACAGCGCGGCGCACTTGCCGTGGAAGCCGCTCACCGCAACTTCCTCCGCGTGCACCAGGTTGTGCCCCGAATCGCGGATGCGCCCCACGCTCGCCAGAAAGTCCTTTCGGAACACCTCGTCGATCCACCGCCCCACCCCGTCCGCGTCCACGAACAGGTGCGCCACCATGCCGGCCATCACCACGGCGCCGTCGGCCGGGTCCGGCAGACGCTCGCGCGCAACCTCCCGGGCGTAACCCGTGATGCGCCCCATCGCCGCGATCGACTCCGCCGTCTGTCCCGGGAGCCCGTGTTCCGCCATCGTCGCGTTGTCCAGCTCGCCCGCCCGAACTTCCCGGAACCCCGCAAACTCCGGGGGCAACTCCTGGCTGGACAGCGGCATCCACTGCAGGTCGTCCCCCGCAACCGCGTCCGTCGCCCGTCGGAATGCGTCTGTCCCCTGCTGGTCGTCGCTCACGCTCGCAGCCTCCATGCGCCTAGGGCGCTGCTCCCGCAACCCCTTCCGTCATTCCTGCGCCCTCCCGTCATTCCTGCGAAAGCAGGAATCTCGCCCCTTTCTCCCCCCGAGGGGGAGATGCCCGAAGGGCAGAGAGGGCGGATGGCCCCCTCCCCCGAAGACGGGGGAGGGCTGGGGTGAGGGTTTGCGCCCGCCAAGGCGCCCCCGACTCTCTCCGGGGAGATGCCCCCTGACCGCAACAGAACCCTATCAGGCTCGGCGCCTCCGGAGAAATCCGGAACGCGCGGTAGTACAATTGGCGTGTCCCTGAGTCCCGCCCGCCCGTAGCTCAGTGGAATAGAGCATCGGTCTTCGGAACCGAGTGTCGTGGGTTCGAGTCCCTCCGGGCGGGCCAGCGCATGACCAGTCTCGTGGGCGAAGCTCATCGCTGCGACTGTGGATCATGGAACATCCTTCACGAGAGCATCCTCCCTCTCCGCAGGGCGACGCCCAAATGACGCCAAAGGCGACACTTTTGCCCAGTAGCCGGACGCCGCAACGTCTGCTCCGGTGGATGCTGCCGGCCGTTGCGCTCTTCGCTGCGGCCGTCCTGCCAAGCCCTTCCCCGGCGCAGGCCAGCGCCGGGGTCGATTTCAGCTTCGATTTCGAGAGCGGCGCCGAGGGATGGACGGTCGGATTCGCGGACCTCCCTGTCGGACACGACCAATCGATCTACGAGTTGGAGCACGGACACCGCTCGCTCCCCGACGGGCTCGAAGGCGGCGGCGTGTACGTTCAGGGGCACAACCGCAGCGACGACCTGTTCATGTACCTGAAGCGGCAGGTTGGCGGGCTGAAGCCGAACATGGCGTATGCGGTCTCCGCGACCGTAGACCTAGCGACGAACGTGCCCCCCGGGTTGGTGGGCATCGGCGGCGCGCCCGGCGAGAGCGTCTATGTGAAAGCGGGAGCGTCCGCCGTCGAGCCCGTGGCCGAAGAGGACGGCAACCGGTATCTCAGAATGAACATCGACAAGGGCAACCAGGCCAACGGCGGCGAATCCATGGTGGTCCTGGGCAACGTGGCTCACCCCGAGGCGGCGGACAGGGAGTACCGGATCAAGACGCTCGCCAACATGGAGTCGCCCCTGACGGCGATCACGGACAGCGAAGGCCGTATCTGGCTGATCGTAGGGACGGACTCCGGCTTCGAGGGCCTGACGACCCTCTACTACGCCCGCATCGACTACACGCTGAGCGTTGTGGGGCTTCCGGCTGTCGG
>DAOUKL010000096.1:0-38647 GCA_034421335.1 Dehalococcoidia bacterium
CGGAGGTGCGCGCCGTGTTCTCGCTGGGACGCTCCCGCAAGAGCGCAGGATGCTACATAACCGACGGGAAGTTCGCGCGCGGCGCCCGCGCCCGCGTCCTGCGCGACGGCAAAGAAGTGTTCGACGGCGCCATCGCCGGACTCCGCCGCTTCAAGGACGACGTCCGCGAGGTGGCGACGGGCTATGAGTGCGGCGTTTCCCTCGACGGATTCAACGACTTCCACGAGGGGGACGTCATCCAGGCGCACCGGCAGCGGACGGTCGGCGCGTAGGCGGCGAGGTCGGCATGGCGGGACGCCGAAGCGATCGGGTCGCCGGTCTCCTTCAACGCGAGGTCGGGCAGATCCTGCACACCCACGCCGCCGACCCCCGCCTGAGCCGGCTCGTCACCGTCTCCCGGGTCACGGTGAGCCCCGACCTCGCGCACGCCACCATCGGCGTCACCGTGATGGGCGACGCCCACGACGCCGACGAGGCGATGCAGGGCCTCGACTCGGCCCTGGGCTTCCTGCGGCGGGAGGTCGCGCAGCGGATGCGGCTCAAGCGCGCGCCGGAGCTCCATTTCGTGCGCGACGCGACAATCGAGCAGGGCAACCACGTGCTCGACCTGCTCGACGCGCTCAACAGAGAGGAACCGACCGAATGATGCGTCCGGAGGCCGACGGCATACTCGTCGTCAACAAACCGAAGCAGATTACGTCTATGGACGTCGTGCGGGCGGTCAAGCGCGTAACCCGTGTGAAGCGCGTGGGCCACGCCGGCACGCTCGACCCTATCGCAACGGGCGTGCTGCCCGTCTGTCTCGGTCAGGCGACGCGGTTCATGGACTATCTCGTGGAGGGGGGCAAGACCTACCACGGGGAAATCACCCTCGGCGCAGCCACGACCACGTACGACGCGCAGGGCGAGGTTACGGCGGAGGCCGACTACAGCGGCGTTACACAGGCCGACGTCGAGGCGCTTCTGCCCCGGTTCATGGGAGCGATCATGCAGCAGCCCCCGATGTACTCGGCGGTGAAGCACGAAGGGAAGCGGCTGTACGAACTCGCCCGCGCCGGCATGGAGATCGAGCGCGCCGAGCGCGAGGTCGACGTCTACGGGCTGTGGCTGCGGAAGTGGGACCCGCCCCGCGTCGAACTCGAGGTGCATTGCGGCAAGGGCTTCTACATGCGCAGCCTCGCGCACGACCTTGGAGAGGCCCTCGGCTGCCACGGGATGCTCAGCGCGCTCACGCGCAGCCGCGTAGGGCCGTTCTCGCTCGACGACGCCGTCGCCATCGAGCAGTTCGAGGAGGAGGAGGACTGGGAAGCGCTGCTGGAGCCGCCGGACGCCGCGCTGCTTGAACTCGGGGCGGCGGCGCTGCCGCCGGCGGCGGAGCGCCACCTTCGCAACGGACAGCCCGTCACGCTCCCCTCAGTGGGCGCCTACGCCAAGCACCTCGACGCCCGTCGCGCGTACGCCGAGGACGGACGCTTCCTGGGGCTCATCCGGTTCAATCGTCCGGACAGCTCGTGGAAACCGGAGAAGGTGCTCGCCAAGCCGGTGCTCTCCCGCTACGCCCCCGAGGCGTAAGACAATGCGCTGGGAGTACCGCGTAGCCGCCCTCTGGCCCAGAATCGGCAATCGCGCCGACGCCATGAACGACGCCGGGGACGTTGCGAGTCTGCTGAACGCCCTGGGCGCGGAGGGATGGGAACTGACCACCATCGCCTGGCTCGACGACGAAGCCGCTCCGGACGGGAAAACGCTGACGGCGTTCCTGAAGCGCCCCGTGGAGCAATCTTGACGCAGGCGCCCCCGTGCGCCATAGTCCCGCTATCCTTTCAGAACTTGTGAGGCATCCCATGAGACTCGATAACCGTGTGGCAATCGTTACCGGCGCTGGACGTAACATCGGGGAGGCGGTCGCTCACTCCTTCGCCGCCGAAGGCGCCCGCGTCGCCGTGGTCGACGTCCGGCAGGAGGCCGCACAAGCGGTCGCCAACGCCGTCAACGCCACGTACGAAGGACAGGCCATCGCCGTCGCCGCCGACGTCTCATCCAGCGGCGACTGGGAACGCGCCGTGGCCGCCGTCGTCGAAGCGTTCGGGGGCGTCGACATCCTGTTCAACAACGCCGCCGTCACCGACCACACGCCCGCGCTCGACCTCGAAGAGGCGGAGTGGGACAACGTGATCAACGTTACGCTGAAGAGCGTGTTCCTCGGAGCGAAGTACGCCGGGCGGCAGATGCGCGACCAGGGCCGCGGCGGCAAGATCATCAACGTCGCCTCCACCTCCGGCCACCGGGGGCGGGCGGACGCCACAGCCTACTCCGCCGCCAAGGGCGGGGTGCTCAATCTCACGCGGTCGCTCGCCATACAGCTGGCGCCCTACGGCATCCGTGTGAACTCCATCACCCCTAACCGTATCGGCTCCGCCGTCGGCCAGGACTCGATCCCGAACGTAGGGCGCGGCGTCACCAACCTCGTGGGGCGTCAGGGCATGCCGCCCGACATCGCGTCGGTCGCGGTCTTCCTTGCGTCCGACGACGCGGACTTCATCGCGGCGGCGGACATCCTCGTCGACGGAGGGTCGCTGGCCGGAGCACTTCTGACGCCACCCCCGCAGACGTAACAGACCGAGGAGACGCCGACAGAAGGAGGACGCTATGGCCCGCAGGTCGCCCGTTATCGACGCCGACGGTCACATCCTCGAACGCCAGACCGACGCTCAGCAGTACCTCGAACCACCGTGGGACAGACGCAAGACACGCCTCTTCCAGGACGGCCACCCCTGGGACACTGAGCTCTTCGGCGCCCTGACCAATCACGAGTACAAGGACGGCGGTCTGGCGCCTGAGCAGCAGGTGGAGACCTGGCTCAAGATCGCCGACCGGGAGAATATCGAGACGGCGGTGCTGTTCCCCACCGGGAGCGGGCACGTCGCCTACATCCCGGAGCCGGACTGGGCGGTGGCGGTCTCACGGGCCATCAACACCCATCTGGCGAAGGACTACGGCCGGTCCGACCGCCTGCGCCCCGTCGGCGTGCTGCCGATGCGGGACCCGCAGGCCGCGGCCCAGGAGCTCCGCCGCGCAGTGACGGAGCTGGGCCTGGTCAGTTTCGAGGTCCTGTCCGCCGGGGTGCCCCTGGGCCTGGGCGACCCCTTCTTTGACCCCATCTACGCCGAGGCCGAGCGCCTGGGAACGCCTATCTGCATCCACGGCACTCGCTCCGGAGCGCAGGAAGTCGGCGGCGACAGGTTCAAGACGTTCGCGGAAGTCCACTCATTCGTGTTCCCGGCGTCGGTGATCCTCCACTTCACCAGCGTTATGTGCAACGGCGTCCTGGAGCGGTTCCCGAACCTCAAGATGGCCTTCCTCGAAATCGGCGCCACCTGGCTGCCCTTCTACCTCGACCGGCTGGACGAGCACTGGGAACTACGCGGCGAGGTGGAGATGCCTTACGTCTCCAAGAAACCGACGGACGTGTTCCGCGAGCACGAGGTCTACGTCAGCGTTGAGCCGGAAGAGACGTTCCTCTCGCCCATGATCGACCACCTGGGCGCGGACCACTTCGTCTTCGCGTCGGATGTCCCCCACTGGGACGCGCGGTTCCCGGATAACCTCGAGTTCCTCGAGTCCCGCAGCGACCTGGGCCCTGACGTCAAGCAGAAGATCCTGTACGGCAACGGGAAGCGGCTGTTCGGGCTGTAACTCCGCCGGTCGTCACAGGGGCCGCACGACGCGCATGTAGACGTCGATCGCCGCCGCGCAGAGCACGGTGACGACCGCGACGACCGCGAGCATGACGAACACCCACTCCACGCCGTGGCCGTCGGCGATGAACCCGCCGCTCACCCCGGCAAGCGAGCCGATGCCGAACCCCGTGAGCGACGTGAGGCCGTACATCCGCCCCTGAAGCCGCTCCGCCGAGTAGTCGGAGATCATGGCGACCGCCGCGGGCTGCGCCATGAAATTGAAGAACACGAACAGCGACGCTCCGGCGAGCAGCAGCCAGCCGTGTCCCGCGGCCATCAGCAGCAGCGCGGGCACGGTGAGCGCCGCCGCAGGGCCCAGGAAGCGCTCGCGCGGGAACCGCTCGCCCATCTCGCCGCCCGCGTACTGGCCGGCCACGCCGAACAGCAGCGCGACCGTCGCCGCCGCTCCGCCCACGACCACGGGCTCGAAGCCGAGGAAATCGAAGCCCAGGTTGGTGGAGAGGTGCAGCGGCAGGAAGAGCGTCAGCCCCCGGAAGACGAAGCCGAAGCAGGCGTTGATCACGAACATGAGCGAGAGGGGGAAGAGCAGACTCTGCGCGCGCAGCCGGGGCCGCGCATGGCCGAACTCCGCGCTCTGCGCCTCTACCGTTGACCGGAACGCCATGATCGAGACGGTAAGCGAAAGCACGGCGAACAGGGCGAACGCGCCGCGCCAGCTCCAGAGTCCGGCGACGCCGCCGGCGATGAACGGCGCCAGCGCCGTGCCGAGGTTCCCGCCCGCGCCGTGCACGCCGAGCGCGCGGGCGCGCTGGCGCACCGTTCGGCTGATGAACGACAGTCCCGCGGGGTGGTACATCCCGCCGAGCACGCCCATGAGCACGAGGGCGACGGCAAGAACGGCGACGTTCGGCGATACGGCGGCGAGGGCCGCGGCAAGCCCCGCTCCGCCCATCGAGAGGGCCACGGCGCGCTGCGAGCCGATCCGGTCGGCGGCGGCGCCGGCGGGCAGCGCGGCGAACGAATAGGCGAGCGACGACGCCGTGCCCAGGACTCCGAGCGCGGCGACGGTTACGCCGAACTCGAGCGCCACCACGACGAGCACCGCGCCGTACACGAGCTCGACGGCGTGGTTGAGCCCGTGAGCGACGCCGGTGAAGGCCACCACGCGCCGCTCGATGGGCGTCATTCGAGTTTCGTCGGGGATGCCGCCGCCGGTCATGCGAGCAGTTTACTCCGCCGGGCGTGGAGGGCGGACGCTCCCTATCCCATAGCCCTCCATCGCGTGGTTCGTGGTGAGCTTGTCGAACCACGACCGTCCGTCGTTCCTGCGAAAGCAGGAACCTCGCAGCGGGGAACGCCCCGAGGAGGAGATGCCCGTAGGGCGAGAGGGCCGTCGCGCTACCGCGCGCCCACCGCCTCGCCGGCGCGGGCCGCGTCGGCCTTGGCGAAGTGCTCCTCCCCGAAGTTGTAGAGCGCCGCCCCGCCGTACAGGATCGCCGCCGCCGTCTCGCGCGACACCCCCTGCACCAGGTTGTTCGACACGTTCGGGAAGTTCGAGTCGAAGTGCGGGTAGTCCGTCGAGATGCACATCCGGTCGGCCCCGATGAGGGAGGCCGTGGCCTCGATCTCCGGCTCGCTGCCCTCGACGGCGGCCCAGCAGTTACGGCGGAAGTACTCCTTTGGCGTGAGCGACAGGTACGGCGCGTGGGTTTCGAGGTACTGCGGGTAGTCCCACTCGATGCGGCTCAGCAGGCCGGGGACCCAGGAGTTCTGCGCCTCCAGGAAGCCGACGCGCAGGTTGGGGTGGAACTCGAACACGCCGCCGATGAGCATCGCCACCAGCGCCTGCTGCATCTCGATCCAGTGACTGGCCACGTGGCGGTAGAAGCGGTTCTCGCCGTAGAGCATGTTCATGTGCGAGTACCAAGCACCGGTGCCCTCGTGGAACCCCCACGTAACGTCGAGCTCCTCGTGCAGGCTGTACAGCGGCTCCCAGTAGTTCGAGTGCCAGTAGCGCCCGTTCACCAGGTTCGGACGTATGAACGAGCCGACCGCGCCCAGCTCCTCGACGCACCGGCGCAGCTCCCGGCACGCGAGCGTAACGTCGTGGAACGGCAGCATCGCCGCGAACTTCAGCCGGTCCGGGCTGTGGGCGCAGAAGTCGGAAATCCAGTTGTTGTACGCGCGGCAGAGCGCCTCGGACAGCAACGGGTCCATGCCGTCGCGCGCGATGAGCCCCAGCCCCATCGTCGGGAAGAGCACCGCGATGTCCACGCCCTCCATGTCCATGCCCATCACCTGGGCCTCGGGGTCGTAGTTGCGCTCGATGGCGAACCCCAGGTACGGCGCGGAGCGAGAGCCGGAGAGCGGCTGCCGCTGGTTCGCGTTCACGCTCCGGTTGCGCTTCCGGTACTGCTGCAGGTCGTCGTCGCCGGAGCGCGACAGCCCGTCGATGACCACGTTGGCGCCCCCGGCGCGCCCCGGCGCGCTGATGACCCGGTCCTTGAACTTGGGGTCGAGGTACCGGTCGAAGATGTCCGACGGCTCCATCACGTGCATGTCGCAGTCGACGAACCGCATTCCGTCTTTCATAGCGTCCCTCCTCCCGTGGCGCGCTGAAGCGCGCCAAAGGCAGTATATCGCGTGGGGCGAGTGGGAGCGGCGTTCGCTAGACGGTGAACCGCATCAGGTCTTCACCGAAGGTCAGCGCGTTCGCGTAGTTTGCACTGATGACCTCGCGCGACCATTGTTCGTCGAGATCGCTCATGTGCGTGGCCACCAGGTGCGGAACGCCCGACCTCGCGGCGACCTCGGCGAGTCCGTGGGGGCACGTGTGCGAGTTGGCGATGCGCCGGGCGAACTCCGTAAGGTTCTCGCGGTCGACCTCGTGGTAGTCGCGGCCGTCCGGGGCGGGGCCGCTGCGGTGGGGTTGGGTCTGCATCAACTCGTGGAGCAGCATATCCGAGGTCGACGCGGCCTCGATGACGGCGTCGCTCACCGCCGTATCGCCGGAGATGACAAGCTTGCTCCTGTCCTCTTCGAAGACGAACCCCAGGGCGGGCTTCACGTAGCCGTGCTCGACCTCAAGCGCCGTGGCGCGCCAGCCGTCGCCCTCGACGCGGTCGCCGTGGCTTGTCTCGATGACGCGGACGTTCATCACGTCCTCGCCCACGCGGTCGTGGAGGCGCCGGATGCGGATGTCCTCCTCGAAGGCATGGATGAGCCGCTCGACGAAGTCGCCTGTCCGCGCCGGGCCGATGACGGTGAACGGGCGTTTGCGGTAGCGGATCCAGCCGGTGATGAGCACGTGGGCCAGGTCGATGGTGTGGTCGGAGTGCATGTGGGTGATGAATATGTAGTCGAGGCCTGTGGCGTCCTCTCCTATCTCCATCATCCGGCGCAGGCAGCCGTTGCCCGTGTCCACCAGCACGGACTGTCCGCCTATGCGCAGGTGGTTGCTGGGCCCGGCGCGCTGCGGGCTTGGCGAAGGGGTGCCCGTGCCCAGGAGCGTCAGTTCCATCTAGGCGTTGCCGCTTTCCACTGGCGTGGCATGTTGGAATCCTGCCCTCTCCGATCTCGGGCGTTCTCCTCTGGAGGGTTAGCGCAGGGGCCAGCCACCGTGCGATTCTATCGTCTCATCGATGCGGGCCATGAGCCGGGGCGTTTCGGCGAGGATGGCGCAGACGCGGCGGTAGTGAACGATATCGTCGAGCGAGAGAACCCTGCGCTGGCGGTCTTTCAGCCACTTCTGCGCCGGGCTGTAGCCGCCGATGGTAAACTCCCACGTCTCCGGCGCGACTCCCTCGAAATACTGCGTCTTATTGATGAACACGCGGCCGGGCGTGTTGCCGGTTGGCGGTGCGTACCGCGGCTTGTCCACGCGGTTGTTGCCCTGCACGAGATACGCCGGGGCATCGTCGGCTTCCACCTCCATCAGATGCAGCGACTTCAGGCGTTCGCCTAAGTTGGCGAGCGCGGCAAACAGCATGCAGTCACCGGTGACGGGAACACGCGGGAAGTCCGCCTTCAGGAAGTCTGCGTAGCGCCGACGGTACTCTGGGCTGTGGAGCACGCCGTAGATGTAATGAAAGACATCCTCAGGACCGAACTCGCTCTGCAGGTCGCCCGATCCGTCGGATGCGTAGGCAAGGCCGATGGCGGCGCTGATTGCCTCAGTAAGCGCTTTGTCGAGGTTTGGTTCGCGGGTCAAGCCCAGTTCTTCCTGCGCCTCCGTCGGGTAGGTGTACAGCGGGAAGAGGTAGTTGACCTCCTTTATCGACACCGCGTGGTGCTGAATGACTGATTTTGCCGCGAGTGCATGCTCCCATCCACCGACAATCTCTGTTCCTCTAGTAGTAGCGAGGCCCACGTTGGGCCCAGCTATCATGTGGCGCATCACCCGCTGACCTGGCTGACCTATGAAACCGCGAGAACGACCTGAGTACCATGTGAATCTCATGTCAAATGGACGATACGTAATAGATGTAATCTGCTTCTCTATGATTGGGTGATCGTGGATGTCTTGCAGTGCATTCGACACTTTCCAGTCACGAACATCGTCACCCAATCCATAAGTTAATCTAGCACTCTCGACGTCACGAGAACTGAAATCTTCAACTACGCGACGAATTTCATCGGACGTATACTGAATAGTCAGTCTGTCGCGTGCCGTGACAATGCCCACTGAATTGACCGGGAACACGTCCGCAACACTCCACCCCGACTCATATTCGCCAGCCAGCGCGTCATTGTGGGGAATGAAGAGATACATTGGCGACTTTGGCGCAAGCTGCGCCCACTGGGTTGTCTCAACGTCGTTTGCGGTCAGCCACTCGTACTTTCCATTGCTCTCGCTGTCTCTCCGTTCGCCCCATAGATCAGCATGGAACACACTTGCGGGGCCACCTTCCGCTGTCCGCCGTTTTACGAACAGCCCGATGGCGACGCCTTGTGTGATATCGAACACGTTCTCGTCAACGCCGCCCTCCGGCGTTCGCTCCCGCTTCTTCGAGTTGCCATGGAGGTCAAGCAGGTAAATCTCGTCGAACGTGTCCATCAGGCTCTTCCGCATGCCTCGAAAGGTAGGACTGTCGAGGTAGCTGTTATCGGTCACAAACGCGAGTACACCTTCGCCAGTACGCTCGATGCGGCGCTGTGCGTAGCGGATGAACTTCACATAATCGTTGTGTAGCCACTTCATCTGGCGTTCGCGGACCAGTGCTCCATCGACATGAAAATAGCTTCCCGTCGCTTCCACTCCGTCCGATCCATGCAGGAGTCCGCTAATCCATTCGCCTTTATTCGCGGAGTGTCCGGAGTAAGGCGGGTTGCCGAGCACGACCATGACCGGCTTGTCACGTTTGACATCGTCTGCGCTAGCGGACTCCCGCGCAATCTCATGGGCGAAGAGGGCAGGCTGGTCTGACGATTCGTGGGGCTCCTCAAGCGTGTTGGTGAGAAAGACGTTCAAGCGCTGGCCATCGGGCATCACGAAGCCCGATTCGGCGCCGGCGATTTCGAGTGAGAGCTTCAGGTGGCATATGGCGTAAGGCGCCATCTGGAATTCGAAGCCGAACAGCCGCGGCAACAAGTGTTCCCGCACGTAGTCCGGCCATGCGCCCCCGAGGCCTTTTCCTTCAACAGCGCCATGTATCGTGGTGATGACCTCCCGAAGGAACGTGCCTGTCCCGACTGCTGGGTCGAGAATAAGTACGCGCGGGACGGTTTCCGGATCGCCATCGCGCGCGTTAAGCGTGATTTGCTCCGTGTCGGCGAGACCGTCTACAAGGTCAAAGCGGTCGCGGAGAAGGCGGTCAACACTGCGTACGATATAGGAGACGACAGGTTCGGGAGTGTAGTAGACACCCCGCATCTCACGGAGTTTAGGGTCGTAGGCCGCCAGGAAATCCTCGTAAAAGTGCACGACAGGGTCTTCCCGGACGGCGCGGCTCCCGAAGTCCTTGAGCACCGCGGCCATATCGGCCTTGTTGAGCAGCCGCGCCAAGTCGTCCACTATCCACGCGAGGCGCGAGTCGATACCGGGTCCGGCAATCCTGCCGAATACTTCTCGCAAGAACGGCGTCGTTTCAGTAAAGACGGCGGACTGGCGCGTGAACGAACCGGCCTCCGGCGAATGAACGCAACGTGCTGCGAACAAACCATAGGCCGCTGTCTGAGCCTGCATATCGGCGAAGTCGGCCTGGGTAAGGTCCGCAATAAGCACTCTGCGGTACGCGGTTAGCAAGTCGTTGAGCGCTCCGGCATTCTCTTGCTGAAAGACGCGATTCACACCGTCCCTCAAGAGCCGTGCTTTCCCAGCCATGCGCCTGGCGAGTTCACGGGAGTTGCCGACTGTGGGTGCTGCGACGCCAAAGAACGCGCCTAAGAGCGCCACTATCTGCTCAGCACTCGCGCTCTCAAGCGAGACCTTGCCATTGGCACCTAAGCGCCCAACGCGCGCCGAGTCTCGCAAGTTCCCTTCAACGTACCAGCGAAATTCCAGGTAGTCGGTCAGGACGAGGTTCGGGAGGCCATCCCTGTAGCGCCGAATCTGTTCGTCCTTCTCGATTTGGTCCAAGTTGACGCCGATATCCTTGCATTCGATGTGCCCTATAGGGACGCCGCCTTGTTCAACGATGAAATCCGGTGCGCCGCAAGCGACATGCGCCGGTTCGTTGAGCGCCCGTACCCCGGTGCCGCCGAGGTGCTCCACGAGGCTCTGAAGGGCAGGCCGATAGCTGTGCTCGGTGGCTTGGCCAGTGGAGCGGGTGTCCTGCACCGAGCGCACGTAGCTCTTGATAGCACTAAGAGCGTCTTGAGGCGTCACGATTGCGATGGGCCCTACCCCTTCGCCCCGAAGCACTGCGCCGCGTTATCCCAGAACAGCTTGCGCTTGGCGTCGGCGTCCAGGCTGTCCCAGCCCAGCACGATGTCGACCGAGTCCGGGAAGCGCGATTCGGCGTGCGGGTAGTCCGACGAGAACATCAGCATGTGGTCGCCGCACAGGTCGCTCACCATCCGCACCATCTCCTCGCCCTCGTGCAGCACGATGCCCGCGAAGAACCGCCCGCCCGTGGTGTACTCCCACATCGACTGCTGCAGGTCCTCCGCCACATAACCCATGTAGTGCACCTGGTCTTCCATCCGCCTGGCCCAGAACGGGATCCACCCGAAACCGGACTCCAGAATCGCCAGCTTCAGGTTCTCGTGCCGGTCAAGGATGCCGGAGCCGAACACCGCGGCCATCGTGCGCATGGCGCCCCACGGATGCGAGGCCGTGCGCCCGATGAACGGGTTGCTCCACAGGTCGCGCTCGCCCGGGTAGCCCGACGACGAGCTGTGGTGCACGAGAGTCAATCCCTGGCGGTCCGCCTCCGCCCAGATAGGCTCGAGATCCGGGTGGTCGATGGGGTAGTCGATCGGCAGCCGCAACTGCACGGCGACGGCCCACGGCGCGTCGGCCCAACGCCGCATCTCGGTGACCGAGCCCTCGATGTCGCGGGCGGTCGCCTGCAGGTTGGAGGTGAAGCGCCCCGGGTGGCGGGCGCATATCTCGTCGAGGTAGGTGTGAAGCGCGCGCATGAACGCCAGGTCGACGTCGGGCTCCTCGTGGCCGCCGAACGAGTTGCACACCAGGTACTGCTGGTCGACGCCCTCCTGCACCATCTCCTCGACGCGCTTGTCGATGAGGTCGTCTTCCACCCCCACGGTGGGGTAGATGCGGCCCATGAACTGCTGGAAGCGGCGCTCCTCGCCCTCCCTGGGACCGGCCTCGCCGAGATGCCGGGGCTTGCCCTGTCCCCAGCCTTCCTCGTTCCTGCCGAACCGGTACCAGTGGCGGTAGGGCTCGGAGAGCTTCTGTCCCGCGCGTCCGGTCTTCACCGGCCGCTTGAACTGCTCGAACTCGGCCAGCCGCGCCTTGTAGGCGGGCTCCAGGTATTCGCCGATAGTCTCCGCCGAGGGCTGAAAGTGCGTGTCCACGTCCCAGACCCGGTAGCCGCCTCGCATAGCGCCCCTCCTCGCGCGGCGCTCTCAGCACGCCCGCGCTCTCCTGGCGGCATGATACTCCGTTTTCAGGCGGCCCTGCGGGTCGCGCAAAACTTGACGAATCGCGCGCGGAGCGCGACAGTGCGGCTATCCGCAACGGACATGGAGGCGCACATGACTGACCAAGCAACGGTCGCGACGATAGACAAGGTGAAGATCGACACCGACTCGCGGGCTTCCCTGCTCCCCTACGACCAGTGGGTGGAATCGCTCGGGCTGCCGGTGCATCGCGGCTACTTCGTGGAGGACGTCCGCAATCTCGAGGTCGCGCCCTGGGCCGACATGGGCTGCAACGCGGCATTCATCCAGCTCGCCGGCATGGAGGGCGTCGCCGACGCCCGCATCGTCGAGATCGACCCCGGCGGTGAGACCAAGCCCGTGCGTTTCGGCCTCGACGAGGTGTTCTACGTGGCCGACGGCCAGGGGCTTGCGACCGTGTGGGTGGAGGGAAGCGCGAAGAAGACGTTCGAGTTCGCCCCGCGCAGCCTGTTCGTCGTCCCGCGCGGCGCCATTCGGCAGTTCGCCAACGCCCGGGGCGACCGCCCGACGCGGCTCATCGCCAACACTTTCCTGCCCGTCGGGATGTCCCTCGTCCCCGACCCCACCTACTTCTTCAACAACACCTACGAGGACGCCAGCCTGCTGGAGACGAGCGAAGACGAGTTGTACTCGGTGGCCAAGCGCGCTCCCGGAGGACGCGGCGCCAGCTGGTTCGGCAACTTCTTCACCGACCTCGCGGCGTGGAACGGTCTCGTTCCGCACCGGCAGCGCGGCGGCGGCGGCCACGTGGTCGACATCGGGTTCCCGAACTCCGAGATGGGCGGACATATGTCGGTCTTCCCTCCGGGGACGTACAAGAAGGCGCACCGCCACGGCCCCGGCGTGGTGATCATCATCCCCGCCGGCGAAGGCTTCTCGATCATGTGGCCCGAAGGCGAGGAGAAGGTCGTGGTGCCGTGGCACGAGTCGAGCATGTTCGTGCCGCCGAACCGGTGGTTCCACCAGCACTTCAACGTGAGCGTTGAGCCGGCCCGCTACCTCGCGCTGTCGCCGCTCAAGCAGGTGCGGGGCCTCGCCGACTCCGGCCGCAGCCGCGGGCTGCTCGACCAGGTCGAGTACCCGGACGAGGAGCCGTGGATCCGCGAGATGTTCAAGGAGGAACTCGGCAAGCGCGGCCTCGAAAGCCTCATGCCGGAAGAGGTCTACGTCGACCGGGACTTCCGCTGGGAGTACGACCCGGACGAGGAGCAAGGCGCCGTTCTCGACGCCAACGCCGGCCGCGGACTGTAAGGTCCCGCCGCGCCCTTCGTGTGCACAACTCGCCCCGGGGGGAGAACACCGGACAGTTCTCCCCCTCCGGGGGAGATGCCCGATAGGGCGGAGAGGGCGCGCCGCTTCGCGGCGCTCCGTGCCCCGCTACAACTGCGCCACGGCGTGGAAGGCCGCGGATTTCGTGACGTCGCCGTTGAGCGTCATTACGATCCGGTAAGTCCCCAGCGCGGGGAGCTTGACGCCGCCCACCTTTACGGCCACCTGCGTTCGGAAGTCCTGACCCGGCTGCGCGTGAGGCGGACGGCCCACGGTTGCGCTGCCCGACAGGGGAGGCGCCGCCGCCGTTCCATCCTCGCTCTCAATGGCGATCGAGAACTCGTGCGGCCGGTTCGTGGCGTTCCAGGGAATGACGATCGACGCGACGATCGCGAACTCCATCGGCTTCCCTGGAGCGACGACCTTCCGGTCCCAGCCTCCGCCCTGGATGTACAGCTTGCCGTTGATGGTCTCCGCCCAGTCGGCAAGCATCAGGAAGTCGATTTTCGCCTGGTCGATGCCCCACTCGGGAACGCCTGTCATAGCAACTCCGCAATCAACCGCTGCGCCTACGTCGAATCCCCTGCCAGCGCGTCGTCGTAGCGAGAGAGAGAGCCCGCGACGACGACCTCCACGTCCTCCGCGAGCAGATAGCGCTCGGCGGCAAGCCGCTCCGCCGCGGCGCGGGCCTGCGCCTCGTACGCCGCCCGGTCGGCGTAGCGGCGGCGCACCTCGTCCGGACTGAAGAACAGGGTGAACCCCGCCATGGGGATTATTTGCTCCGGCGATCCCGAGTCCGGGTGACGCGGGTTCCAGCCGGAGTGCGTCCCCACCGGCGCCTCGATGTCCGGCAGCCGGACACCCGCGACCTCGTTGCCGTCGGCGTCGAGCGCGGAGACTAAGCTGGGGTAGGCGCGCCCCTCGGCGACGGGGTAAGCGCCCACGCCCTCGCTTGCGCGCGACCCCATGTCGGTCTCGCGCAAGCGCCACAGCCGCTCCGGGTCGGGCTTCGCGTCGTCGTCGACCACCCGGAGGCTCACGAGCGCCTCGGCGCGCGTTACGGCGGAGCCGTCGTCGAGCCGGGGATGGCGGGACGGTGGAGGCTGGGCGTCGCCGCGCGCCCACGCGCTCAGGCTGGCGAGCGCGGCGCGCAGCAGCGGGCGGTAGTCGAGCGCGTTGCCGGGGAACCGGCGCTCCGTGCCGTCGACGTTGGGGTCGCCCGGCGCGGGAAGCGAGTCGGTCATGGTGTGCTGCGTGCCGGCGAAGAGGTACGTCCGTGACTCCGGCGCTTCGTCGAGGTCGTGCCGCCCGGTGGGGTCGATATGCGTGAGCGAGCCGTCGCCGCGCCAGTACTCCGCCGAGGTGTTGGTGTAGACGACGCGCGGCGCGACGCCGGAGGCGCGCAGCCGCCTCAGGAGGCCGTCGCGCTCCTCCGAGAAGGAGTCGGTCAGTTCGTTGTCCGCGAACGGGAAGAGGTGGCCGAACCCCGGAGTCGACTGCACGGACGGCTGGCCGAAGCGCTGGTTGAACTCGCCCCGGCGCGCGCCGGCGACGTGCACGAGCAGGCCGTCGTACACCTGCCGCCCTTCCTCGTCGACGTTCAGCCCCAGGTAGAGCAGGTGCCGGAGCAGCCGTCCGGTCTGCGACACGCCGTAGGCGTGAGCGTGCGCGAAACCCGAAGGGGCGAGTTCGCGGTCGCCGTGCTTCAGCCACGCCGCGGCGTCGCGCACCGCGAGCAGTCCCGCGCCCACCACGGGAGCGTGGTCGGTGGTGTAGACCACGTGGTATATCTTCCCGGGCTCCATTCCCGCCTCAACGGTGATATGCGCGGCGGAGGGAACGACACCGGCGTCCGTCTCTTCGGCGAACCGCCATGCCGAGCGCGGAAGCTCCCGGTACGGCCCGTCTTCCCAGTCCTTCACGAGCAGCCGAGCCCCCGGTTCGTTGATGTCGGCTGCGGGATACGGCTTGTGGACGCGGTTCGCCAGCAGTCTCGTACGCTGCGCCGCGTCGGGCCGGATTTCAACCAGCACCTGCCCGGCGACCGGTCGCCCGTCCTCAAATGCGGCAGGGGCGTCGAGGCCCATCATCGCCGGACTTCGCGGGACGTCCCACTGCCACCCGACCGACAGCACCGCGTAACCCCGGCGGCAGAGGAAGCCGTCGCCGACAGGGACCTCCGACGATCCCACGCGCGACGGGGGCGCTAGGTTGAACGTGGGCATCGCCTGCCGGCGTCCACGGTTCACGACGTCGATCAGCAGCTCGCCGTTGCCGCGCCCCCGGTCGACGGGGGCGATGAGCGTGAAGTCGCCGGTGAAGCGCACGAGACCGTCGGCGCCGCGCGGCGCGAGCGCGAGGTCGGTGATGAGCGCGTTCGCCGGATTCGCCGGGTCGACGGCGTAGGTCAGCAGCCCGTCGACACGCTCGTACGGGCCGGCGTTCCCGAATTCTGCGCCGGCGGCGAAGGGCGCGCGTTCCGTAATCTCAACATTGACGACGGCCATGCGCTACTCCTCCGCGTCGGCTTCGCTTGCCCCGACGGCGACGGGTTCCGGCGCGGCGGCGCCCGCCAGCCGCTCGTGGAAGAACGCGAAGGTGCGCTCGAGCGACAACGCGGCGGCCTCCTCGCGCCGAGCTGACGAGTCCTGCGCCGGGTTGAGGAACGAGTGACCGACGCCCTCGTACATGAACAGTTCGTACTCCTTCCGATGACGGTCGAGGCTGGCCCGGAACGCCTCGATCTCCTCGATGGGCGTCGTATGGTCCGCCGTGCCGTAGTGGCACATCATCGGCGCTGTGATGTTCGCCAGCTCATCGGGATCGGGGAAGAGGCTGTGGTAGTAGACCACGCCCGCGCCGAACGCGTTCGAGCGCGCAAGCGACAGGAGCGTCAGGCCGCCGCCCAGGCAGAAGCCCACAACGCCAATCGGCGAGTCGTCGGCCACCCACGGCAACGAGTGCAGGAAGTCGGCGCCGCCGACCAGATGCGCCACGGTGCGGTCGACGTCGAGCGAGTTCTTGTAGAGCAGTTGCGTCGCCCGCCCCTGCGGCAGGGCGCCGTCGAACAGGTCGGGCGCCACCGCCACGAATCCGCCGCGCGCGAACGCGCGCGTGATCTCGCGCTGGAACCAGTTCAGTCCCCCCATGCCGGAGATGACCACCAGCCCCGGATGCGGCCCCGGCGTCGCAGGACGCGCGACGTAGCCGTCTACGAAGTCCCCGTCGGCCTCGTAACCCGCGTGCAACGAAAGGATGCGATGCGTCATCTTCGGCCTCCTCTCCGCTCCTCGGCCCCATGGTACTCCAGGAACCAGGCCAGGCGCCGCCGAAGCAACCGGCAGCCGTTGCAACGCCGGCGGCCGAGAAGCGATTATCCTACGTGGGCGGCCTTCCAGTTCCAGCGATGACCCAGAGGCCAGACCGTTCGCGCGACGTCTATGACCATGCAGCCAGCCTCCCCAATGCCCCGGTACGAGCCGCATGAGCGGCCGCCGCCGCTGACTGCGCTGGGTCTGGGCGTCCAGTCGGCGCTGCTCGTCATCGCCCCCATAGCGCTGTTCCCCATAGTCCTGATGCAGGCCGTGGGCGGCTCGGATGCGGACATCGAGTGGGCCGTGTTCGCAATGTTGATCGTCAACGGAGCGATCACGATTCTGCAGGCGTTCCGCATAGGCCCCGTCGGCTCGGGATTGCTGATCATTCCCTACCCGTCTCCCACGGCCATCCCTTTCTGCATCATCGCGCTGGAGGAGGGGGGAGCGGCGACCCTGGCCGCGCTCATCCTCGCCTCGGGCTTCTTTCAGATCGTGATCTCGATGCGGCTCTCCCTCCTGAGACGGCTCATTACGCCAGCCTTCAGCGGCGCGGTCCTGCTGCTGATGATCATCACGATAGTGCCGGTGCTCTTCCGCAGCCTGAACGACGTGCCGGAGGGCGCGCCCGCGGCTGCCGGGCCGGCGTGCATCCTAGCGACGTTCGCGATCACCGTCGGTCTCTTGCTACGGGCGTCCGGGGCCTGGCGGGTCTGGGCGGCCCTCATCGGGATAGCGGCGGGGGCCGCGGTCGGCATAGCGTTCGGGATATACGACTTCGGGCCGGTGCGAGAGGCTCCCGTGACCGGATTGCCGCTGGACGGTTGGCCGGGCCTGGGGCTCAGCTTCGGGACCGCTTTCTGGTCGCTTCTACCCGCATTCCTGTTCCTCTCCATCATAGCGGTGCTCCTAGGCAACTCCGTTGTGCTCTCGACTCAGCGGGTTTCCTGGCGCAGGCCCCGTGCGGTGGACTACCGGATGGTGCAGGGCTCGTCGCTCTGCATGGGGCTGGGCAATCTGCTGGCGGGCCTCTCGGCGGTCATGCCCATCAACACCAGCCCGAGGGGAACGGTGTTCGCTCAGCAGACCGGCTGCGCCTCCCGCGATATCGGAATCATCACGGGCGTCCTTCTGATGGCCGCCGCCTTCTTTCCGAAGTCATGGAGCCTGCTGGTCGGGATTCCTGCGCCCGTCACCGCGATTTTCATCGTCGTCATGCTCAGCCCGCTGATGGTCGAAGGAATGAAGCTCATCGTCCAGGACGCCCCTGACTACCGCACAGGACTGGTGATCGGAGCCGCGCTCCTCATCGGGATGGGCCTCCAGACCGAACTGGTGGCGTTGCCGGTGGAGGACGTGTGGGAGGGGATGTTCCAGAAGGCGCTTACGGCGGGCGGCGTCACGCTGATCCTGCTGACCGTCTTTACCGAGTTCCGGCGCCGAAGCGCACAGCGCCTCCACACGGAGGCGAGCGCGCAATCGCTGCCGCAGATCAACAACTTCCTGGAGGGCTTCGCCTCCAGCCGGGGTTGGGACTCCCGGATGGCGCAGCGGCTGCAGGCCGTGGCCGAAGAGGCGCTGCTCACCCTGTGCGAGGCGCACGAAGGCGAGCCGGGCGGCGTGAAGCGGCTGCGGGTGAGCGCGAGCAGCCAGGGGCCCGTTGCGGAATTGGAGTTCGTAAGCGCGTCCCGCAGCGCCGAGAACCTGGAAGACCGGATGGCGCTGCTGAACAACCCCGGCCCGGAAACGGCTGAGTTGGGGATGGACGACCTGGGGCGCGCCGTCGAACGCGACGCCTCGCTGCGGCTTTTGCGGCGCTACACGGCCTCGGTGGCCCACTGGCAGTACCACGACATAGAAGTGATCGTGGCGCGCGTCGCGTCGCCAGCTCGGGAGCAGGAGACGCCCGAGGAGGGCGATTAGCGAATACCGACCGACTGGAGAAACTCCCGCAGTTCCTCAGCGCATTCCTCAGGCTTTTCGAGCTGCAGGAAGTGCGTAGTTTCCGGGAGAAAGTCGTACTCCACTTCCAGAATGTCGCTGAGGTCCAGCGAGGGGAGATAGGAATAGGGCAGGGTGGGGTCGGAGCCGATGACCTTCGCCGGGCAGCGGAGATCGGCGAAGTCCACCAGCACGGCAAAAGTCCGGGCGTAGTCCACAATCTTCGCCTCGTAGTCGCGGGGGCACCGCAGGACGTATCCCTCCCCGTCTTCCCGGAGCGTTGTCCTGGCAAGCAGTTCCGGGACTCCGGGCACGGCGCGCCGGTAGATTGGGGCGAGTTTGAGCACCTCGACAAACTCAGCCAGGCTCTTGAACCTTTCGCCGCGCCGCCTCACAAACGCGGCGGTCCGCATTGTGGCCGCTTCCAGTTGCTCATAGCCATCGTCGGGTTTGCACACGGGCGGGTCGAACAGCACCAAGGCCGAGTACCCGGCGCCACGCGCCGGCGACAGCAACGAAGCGAGGCCCGAGACAGAGTGGAACACGCCTACGGTCGGCTTCTTGCCGTAGAGGCGTTCAATCGCCTCAAGGACGGCGTCGTGGTCGTGCGCCATCATGGGAAAGTTGTGGTTCTGAAGAGCGCCGACGCTGTTCCAGCCGTGGTTCCTCAAGTCGTAGACGATGACGTCGTACTCGTCCGTCAACAGCGACCAGAACGGATAGTAGAGGTCGATGGCCAAACCGTTGCCATGGCTCATCACCAAGCGCGGCCCATCGGGGTTGCCGTGCCTGCGCAGGGTGATGACGGCGTCGGCCTCGACCTGCACCCGGTGGGTTGCAAGGGGTTCGGGGACTACCCACCCCGCGTCTGCGCTCGCCATTGTGTGCCGTCTCCTCCCGACGCCTCGGCTAGCCGCCGCGATTCGCGGCGAGCGGTTCAGCCGACGCACGGCGCGCGCTCACAGGGATGATGGCGTGCGCGACCGCAGCAGCAAAGTCCGCGACTCCCAAGTCCTCCACCCACCATCCGACTTCCGGCGAGTGAGGAAACCGGAATTCCGCTCCCGGTTCGCCGCGCAGCATGGCCGCAGGCGCCTGAAAGGTCGAAACGTCCAGTGAGAGACCTGTCCCCAGCGCCTTGACCAAAGCTTCCTTGATGGTCCAAAGCCGGTAGAAGCGCTCGACCTTTTGCTCCCCCGACGCCGGAACTACGGCCGCTTGCTCGTCCGGCCCGAAGACCGTCTCGGCCAAGCCATCGAGGTCGCGCTCGGGAGACCGCTCCTCAACGTCAACTCCCACCGGCCCCGCCGGAGCGATGGCGATGAGCCCGTGCATGCCGCTGTCGCTGACGTTGAACTCAATCGACGCCGGAGCGGCGCGCACGACGGCGTACGGTTTCCCATGCTCCGCGGCGCCGAAGGAGAGGTCGTCGTTGGCGCAATCCAGCCGGTCGCACAGGCAGGAGCGCAGCGCAGCGCGAAGGAGAATGAAGCGCCGACGGGGCCCGGGGTACAGAAACCTGTCCGCGCGTCGATGTTCCTCGCAACTGAGGAGGGTCGACGCCAGCGCCTCGGCCTTCGGGTGAGGAGCCAGTCGAACGTGGAAGATCTCCGCTGAGCCGACCGTACGAAAGGCGCCCCACCACCGGTCTGCAACGGGAATCCCTCGCATGGAAGGGATTATAGCCGCTGGAGGGGCATGAGCGCCGAGCGCCCGGAAGGGCGGGCCTTCCGGTTGTTCAGACTACGCCGTCTGCTTGTCCAGGTAGGCGATCAGGTCCGACAGGGTTTCGAGGTTCTCGCAGTCGCCGAGAGCCATGTCGACGCCGAACTCCCCCACGACCAGTTTCATGAAGGCGACGAAGTCCACGGAACTCACGCCCGCGTCCCTCAGATTCTTGGAAGCGTCCAACTCCCGGCCAATCGGCCGCCCGTCCACTTCCAGGTTTTCGTCCACTAGCTTGCGCAGGCGTTCCTCGGTCGAGGCCACAGCAACCCTCCAAATGAATCAGTTGGAGGAGGGTAGCACAGGGAAGGCGGAGGGGCAATCTCACGCCGCCGGTCCGCGACCCTGCACCCAGAAGCGCCGTCGCTGGAAGGGGTAGCCCGGAATGGCGATCCGGCGCCGCTCCTCGCCCGCGAAGAGGCTGGTGAACGAAACCGAGGCTCCGGCCTCATAGGCGGCCGCCGCCGCCACCACGAAGCTCTCCTTGCCGTCCGCCGGATCTCCAGCGGAGTGCTCTCCGGTCTCGGCCAATGCCTCCAGCCCCGCCCTCAGTTCCGCCGCATCGCGGAAGACCAGTCCAGCCCGATAGTCGAAGTGCCCGCGTCCCACGGAGGCCGTCCAGGCCATATCCGCCAGAAGCGGCGCCGCGGCAGTCTCGGCGCGCAGCTCTTCGGCATGTTCGTCCAGCCAGGACAGGTAGAGACCGGCCAAGTCCCGTAGGGCTTCAGGAGACTTGCCGGACAGGGGGAGAAGCCTCATCGCTCCATCGCGGGACGCCTCCCGGGAGAAGTCCGAGCCGTTGGATTGTGCTTCTGGCGGAACTTCAACAGTCCTTGGCGGACCGGCCGGCCAGCGCAGCCCGTTCTCGGACACAGAGCCGTCGTCGGGCTTCCCGTAGCCCTTCAGCACCACGTGCGCATTCGTGCCTGAGAGGCCGAACGCGTTCACCGCCGCCAAGGGTTGCTCCCCGCCGCGCGACGGCCACAGCGTCTGTTCCGAGGTTATGCGGACGGGCATCCGGGTCCAGTCGAAATCGGGGTTCGGCTCCTTGAAGTGAAGGTGTGCGGGAATAAGCCCTTTGCGCATGGCCAGCACCGCCTTCATGACGCTGGCCATGCCCGCCGCCCACTCCCCGTGTCCGATGTTGGTCTTCACCGAGCCCACCAGCAGCGGCTGCTCGGCCTCCCGCCCCCGCCCGTACACCGAAGCCAGAGCGCGCAGTTCGATAGAGTCGCCCAGATTCGTGCCCGTCCCGTGCGCCTCGAGGTAGTCGACGTCCGACGGGTCAACGCCCGCACGGCCCAGCGCGTCCTCCATCACCCGCTCCATCGCAGGCCCGTTGGGCGTCGGGAGCCCTGCGCTGGCCCCGTTCTGGTTGACGGCGGTCCCCGCCACGAGCCCCCAGATGCGGTCGCCGTCCGCCTCCGCGTCGCTCAGCCGCTTCAGCGCCAGCACACCGCAGCCCTCGCTGCGCACGAAGCCGTCCGCACCTGCGTCGAAGGCGTTGCACCGTCCGCTGGCCGAGAGCATGCCCATGTCCCTGTGGAACCGCACGAGCGGCAGCGACAGCGTCGCCTTGACGCCGCCGGCCAGCGCCATGTCCACCTCTCCACGCTGCAACGCCGCGGCGGCCTGGTGCACGGCGGCGAGCGATGATGCGCACGCCACGTCCACCGGCATCGCCGGTCCCTCCAGACCAAGGACGTAGGCCACCCGCCCTGCCGTGATGCTGGGAGTGGTGCCAAAGTAGAGGTCTTCCTGACCGGCGGCGGCTATCGCCTCCCGGTACTCGCTGCCGCCGACCCCGACGTATACCCCGGTGCGGCTGCCCCGAAGGCCCAGCGGGTCGATGCCCGCATCCTCCAGCGCCTGCCACGTCGTCTCCAGCAGCATGCGCTGCTGCGGGTCCATCATGCGCGCCTCTATGGGCGAAATACGGAAGAATGAGTTGTCGAACCGGTCGATGCCCTCGATGAATCCGCCTCTTCGGTAGAGCGGGTCGTCCGCGGTCGGGTCGCCGGTGAGGCCCCACCACGGCCCTGCGTCCTGCCGGCCGTCCGTGACGGCGTCCGCGCCCGATTCGAGCAACTCCCAGAAAGACGCCAGGTCTGGCGCTCCCGGGAACCTGCAGGCCATCCCCACTATGGCGATGGCGTCCTCGTCCGTCTTCGCCGCTCTCCGTTGCGGGGCGGCAGGCGCTCTGACGACTTCGGAATCGCGGGCGCCCAACGCTTGGCTCAACTCCCCGGCCAGATGGTCGGCGAGAGAGGCCACGTTCGGGTAGTCGAACACCGCCGTGTTGGACACGACGTACTGACCGGACAGAGCGCGGTTCATCCTGTTGCGCAACTCGACCGACATCAGCGAGTCCATGCCGAGGTCGAAGAATCCGACCGTGGGCGGCGGCGCGGACGGCAAGCGCAGCACAGCCTGCAGCTCCCGCTGGACGAAAGCCGTCAGCACTTCCTTCCAATCATGTGGAGGCCGTTCCCCCAGTTGCGAGAGCAAGTCGGCGGACGTTGCGCCAAGGCCGTCCTCTCCCGGCGCTTCCTCGACGAGCAGTTCCTCGAGGAAGGGGGGCCGTTCCTCGAAATTCTCGGCGAACAAGGGCCAGTCCACCGCCGCCGCCATGCCTGCGGTCACATCCTGGCGCACCAGTTCGTCGAACGCCTTGAGGCCCTGCTGGGGGTTGAGCCATCCCGTGCCGGACGCCTCCAATTGGCGCTCGATCCGCTCTCGCTGCTCTTCCGCTTCGCCAAGGCCCGCCCACGCGCCCCAGGCGATGGACTGCCCCGGAAGCCCCAGCGACCTGCGGTAGCCGGCCAGCTGGTCCAAGAAGGCGTTGGCGGCGGCGTGATTGCCTTGCCCGGCGTTCCCGACGACGCCTGTGAGGCTGGAGAACAGCACGAACATATCCAGGTCGCTCCCAAGCGTCGCCTCGTGCAGCCGCCAGGCGCCCAGCATCTTCGGCCATAGCACCTGCTCGAACCGCTCCCAGGTCTGGTTGCCCAGCGAGCCGTCGGACAGCACGCCGACGCTGTGGATGACGCCGGCCAGCGGCGGCATGTCGGCGTCGATGCGGGCAAGCATGGCGTCGACGGCGGCCGGATCGGTCACGTCGGCCAGTTCCACGCGCACGTCCGCCCCCTGCCGCCGGAGCACGTCGATCGCCTCCTCCGCTTCGGGACCGGGAGGCCGCCGCCCGTTCAGCACAATAACGCCCGCGCCCCGCTCGGCGAGCCATCCCGCCACGACGATGCCGATACCCCCGAGCCCGCCGGTAACCAGATAGGAGCGGTCCGCGCGAAGACGGCCATCGGTCAGCGGCGGCATCACGATGACGTTCTTGCCTATGTGCCGCGCGGAGCGCATGAAATCCATGGCCGCGGCGACTTCCGCCATCGGCCACCGCGTGTGCGCCAGCGGCTTCAATTCGCCGGTCGCCATGCGCGCCATGACCCTCTTGAGCGACGCTCCCGCCGTCGCCGGGTCTCGCCGCTTCAGCGCGTCCACCTCCAGAAGGAAGTAGGCGACGTCGGGCCGCGCCTCCGCCATTCGCTCCGCCGTCCAGATGTCCCTTCTGCCCATCTCGACGAACCGGCCTCCCGCCGCCAGGCACGCCAGGCTCGCTTCGATGAACCCCGGCCCCGTGAGGCTGTTCAGCACAACCGTAACGCCTTCCCCGCCGGTCGCATCGAGTATTTCTTGCCCGAAGTCGGCGGTGCGGCTGTCGAAGACGTAGGCGACGCCCAACGAGCGCAGATACTCCTGCTTTGGGGCGCTGGCCGTGGCGAATACTTCCGCGCCAGCGGCCTGCGCCAATTGGACCGCCGCCAGGCCGACCCCGCCGGAGGCCGTATGCACCAGCACACGGTCCCCCGCTTGCAGCCCGGACATCCGGAACGACAGCTCCGCCGACACGAACGACATCGGCGCCGTGGCCAGAGCCGCTGCGGGAATGTCCTCGGGAGCGTGCGCCGTCATCGCCGCCCACGTGACCACGTCGGGCCGGAGGGTCCCGATGCCGAAGCCAAGCACGCGGTCGCCGACGGCGAACTCCGTAACGTCCGGCGCGACCTCGGTGATGCGGCCGCAGAGCTCCTCGCCCAGCACCGGGTCCGTCTCTACTGCGCCGACGCTGATGAGGACGTCGAGGAAATTGAGGCCCGCCGCTTCCACCGCCACGCGGATCTCGCCTTCCTCCAAAGCCCGCGGCGCAGCCGGTTCAGCGCGCAGCCCCGCCAGTCCTTCCCCCGCGGTCGGCGCCAGCCGCCAGTTGCGGTCTTCCGGCAGGGATAGGCGCGCTCTGCCTTCGCCCATTCTCACCAGCCTCGCCGCCATCCTGACGCCGGAGCGGTAGGCGACGTGCGTCTCGCGGTCCGGGAACATAAGGGCGTCCACGACCGTATCTGTCGGGGTGGGCGCGTCCGGGTCGAGGTCGATCATCCGTGGCCGGAGACGCTCCGCTTCCCGCGCCAACGCCTTCCCGAAACCCCACAGCGCGGCGCCCGCCGGCTCCGCCATGCTCTCGCGCATGTAGTCCCGCTCCAGCGCCTGCGCGCCGTTGGTGAGCAGCCACAGTCCCTGCGACGGCGCCGCGTCCGCGTCTTGCAGGGCCTGCGCCAGCGCCAGCGCACTCGCTCCGGCCTTCCGCGCGTCCTCGGCCAGCTGCTCCGTCGACGCGTGTCTCCCATGACCGGAGAGCGCATAGCAGTGCGCCACCCCACGCAGCGGCGCGTCGGCGGGCAATCCCTCCAACACCGCGCGCCACGACGCCCGGTCTTCCGGGTCCACCGCAACCCGGACGATGCCCTCTCCGTCCGAGGCGGACTCCTCGCCCAATGCAGCGTCCGCGACGACCACATGCTGATCCATCGCCGCCAGGCCCTTGGCCAACTCGCTCGCCGCCCTGCTGTCGCCGCCGGCGATCAGCCAGACCCCCGCCGGCCACGCAACCTCTTCCGGCCCCTGCGCCATGATGACGCCCGACCCCAGCGGGCCTGCGTCGCCCCAGCTCTCGGCCCCCAGCACCGCCGCGTCGACGAATCCGGCATCGGCGAGCGCCTGACGCCACACCTCCGGCGAGGCCATGGCATGGCTGGGGCGGTAGCTGTCGGAGAAGCGCCACCAGCCGTCCAGCTGTCCGAAGGTCATGTCCTGCCAGCCCCGGCCCTTCGGGTTCTCGAGCGCCAGCAGTTGCCCGGAGGGCGCCAGCAGGTCACGGCAGTATGAGAGCGTCTCGGCCAGGTTGCGTGTGGCGTGCAGCACGTTGACCGCGATGACCATGTCGTAGGAGTGCAGGTCGAAGCCCTGCTCCGCCGGATCCCTTTCGATGTCCAGTGGCCGGTACTCGATTGCGTGCCCGGAGTCCATGAACCGGCCCTCAGCCTCGGCGAAGAACCCTGCCGAGATGTCGGTGAACATGTAGTCGAAGTTGTCCGCGGGCAACTCCGGCAGCACCACCGACGTACCGGAACCCGTGCCCGCGCCCACTTCGATAATCCGCATCCGCCGGTCGAGCGGCCAGTTCGCCACCGCGGACGCGACGGCGTCCCCCAGCAGCCGGTTTGACGCGCGGGACGCCGGCGCGGTGAAGTAGTACTCGGTCACGCCCGGCCCCTCGTTGGGGAAGAGAATGGACAGCGGGTCGACCTCGCCCCGAAGCGCCTCACTCAGCGCGCTGCCGCTGCGACGCAGCAGGCCCAACTCGTTGACGCCGTGCGGGTGAAGTTCGGCCATGCGGTCGGCGAAGGCCTCCGGGTCGGCCAGGGCGCCATCCGGCAGGGGGTTCCGGTCGCCCACGGCGACGGCGTACCCGCCGCCCGGCGCAGCCGACAGCACTCCGGCGTCCGAGAGCAGCCGCAGCATCCGCTCGAACAGCTTCGCGTGGACGGGCAGTACTTGCAGCGCCTCCCGCAGTCCGTCGGGGTCGATGGTCGCGCCCGTTTCGCGTCTCCAGCCCAGGCGCTCCAGCGCCGCCAGCGCGTACGAGCGCGACAGACGTTCCAGGTCGGTCAGCAGCGCGACGCGTTCATCGACCGCCACGCTCTCTCTGGACAGGTACTCCGCGAAGCTCTCGGTCGCCGCAGCGACGGCCGACGGGCTCGTCAGGGCCGAGGCCGAAGGCCGCCGGCCGGTCAGCGGGCGCTCGCGCCAGACAACCTCGTATAGCAGGTCCTGCAACCCCTCGGCAGCCGACAGCAGCGCCGCCCGCGTGGCCCGTTTCACGACGAAGCCGGTCAATTCGCCCAGAGCGGCGCCATCGGGGGAGTAGAACCACAGGTCTCCCGTCAGGGTTTCCGGCGGCTGGGCCGTCGCGCCTTCCGTCTCGCTCCCCTGAGCGGTCTGACGCATTCGGGCGCGGCAGACCAGCCTCTCCGGCAGCGGTCCGTTCAGCCGCAACCGCTCCCACCCGAACGGCAGGTAGGCGTTGCCGCCGCCGGAGCCGGAGAGGTCGCGGGCGGCGGACAGGACCTGGAAGCAACCGTCGAGCAGCAGCGGATGGATGGCCGAGTTGTACGCGTCTCCGGAGCCCTGGAGCACTATGTCGCCTACCGCCTCTTCGCCTTCGCGCCAGAGGGCCTCCACGCTCCGGAAGAGCGGGCCAAAGTCTATGCCGGCGGCGGTCTTGGCCCGGTAGTAGGCCGACAGGTCCTGTGGCTGCAGCACAGCCTTCAGAGCGTCTACGTCCGCGCTTTCGCCGGGGCCCAGCTGTCCGCCCGAAGCGAGCAGGCCCTCGGCGTGGAGCGTCCACCCATCGTCGCCGGCCCCCTTGCTGAAAATCTCAAAATGGCGAGGCTGCGCGCCCTTGGCGCCGTCGACGACCATCTGAACCCTGCGGCCCGGCTCCTCGGAGGCCCCGTCGCCGTCATGTTCGGGATAGACCAGCGGATTGTGCAGTTGCAGTTCTTCCACTACCGATGCGGTCGCCCCCTCGGTCAGCGGGATCGTGGCAGCCATGGCCCCGTAGAGCGCGCCGGGCATCACCACTCGACCGAAGACCTTGTGGTCGTTGAGCCAAGACGGGTCCGACGGAAACATCTCGGTCTCGAACAGCGTCTCGCCGCGGGGAGACTCATGCCTCGCGCCCAGCAAGGGGTGATCGTCGCCGGACTTGCGCCTCGAGGGAGACTCCACCCAGTACCGCCGACGCTGAAAGGCGTAACCGGGCACGGAGATTCTCCGCCGCTCTTCACCGGCGAACATGCCGCGAAAGTCCACGGGCAGCCCTACCTCGTAAGCGCCGGCGACGGCCCAGACAAACGCGTCCTCCCGCTCGGGCTCGGATCCGTCAGCCGCCGGACGCAGCAGGCTCTGCAACACGGCGGGGGATGCGACGTTCCCGTTCCCCTGAGGCCAATTCAGGGCCGCCAAGGGCCCCAGTATGGCGTGCGGGCCGATTTCTATGACGACGTTCACGCCCAGCTCCGCCAGAGCCTCCACACAACTATGGAAGGCCACCGGCTGCCTGGCGTGCCGCCGCCAGTACGCTCCGTCCATCCTGTCGTTCGCGTCCACCGGCTGACCGGTCACGTTGCTGATGAGCGGGATAGCCGTGGCGGCGACCGGGATGTCCGAGAAGACGCCTTCCAGGTCGTCCAGGGCGGGCTCGACCAGGGAGCTGTGGTAAGCAGGGCTGGGGCGCAGCCGCCTTACGTTCACCCCCGCCGACTCGAGTTGCTCCGAGAAGGCGCGCACTTCCTCCGCCGGGCCGCTGACCACCTGGTGCGTCCCGTTGTCGACGCCTATGCAGACGTCCGCGCCGGCGTGCGCCTCGTTCCACTCCGCCACCGCCGCCGCAACGTCGGGCTTCGGCGCGAAGATTGCGGCCATGGCGCCGGGCCTCGCGAGGCTCCCCATCAAGCTGCCGCGAGCCGACGCGAAACGCAGGCCATCCTCCAGCGAGAAGACCCCGGCTGCATACGCCGCCGCTATCTCTCCCAGGCTGTGGCCCAGAACCACGTCGGGCTTGATTCCCACGCTGGCCCAGAGGGCGGCGAGGGCGCACTCCAGGGCATAGATGGCCGGCTGAGTCCACGACGGGTCGTCCAGTTCGCCCGCCGCGCCGGGCCGCCCGAACATCACGTCCAGCAGAGACGCGCCCCGCTCTTGCCGAACGAGCCGGTCGCAGCGGTCGAGCACCGCGCGGAACGCCGGTTCGCTCCGGTAAAGGGACTCGCCCATGCCCTCCCACTGATT
This sequence comes from Dehalococcoidia bacterium, assembly GCA_034421335.1. Classification (GTDB taxonomy): domain Bacteria; phylum Chloroflexota; class Dehalococcoidia; order Lucifugimonadales; family Australimonadaceae; genus S5-327. Next base: position 28,235 of record DAOUKL010000096.1, read on the forward strand.
GCCCTGTCCCGTGTAGACGAAGGCCGCCTTGAGGGGAGAGCCGAGCGGCGCAGCCTGGGAAGCGTCGGAGGCGTCCGCGACGCTCCGCAAGCCGTCCCTCAGCGACTGGGCGTCGCGGAAGACCACGCCGGCCCTGAAGTCGAAGTGGCTGCGCGCCGTGCAGGCGGTCCAGGTCATGTCCGAAAGCTCCGAACTCGAAGCGGCGCCGTCGGCGAACGCCTCGCCGGGCTGCTCGTTCAGCCATACCAAGTACGCCCTGGCGGAGCCTCTGAGGGCAGCGTCCGACTTCCCCGAAAGCGGAAGGAACCGCGCCGGGCGCTCTTGTCGTTCCACCGCCGTGGGCAGGTCATCGACCGACGCAGGCATCGAGGCGGAAATCGCCCGGGCCTGGCCGGCGGGCCTCGGCATTCCCCTGTTGTCCACGGGCGCTCCAGCCGTCTGAGGCGAGCCCTCCACCACGACGTGGACGTTGGTGCCGGACCATCCGTACGAGCTGATCCCCGCCCTTGGCGGCCGGTCGGAGACCGTCGGCCACTCCGTGAGTTCCGACGTGATCTTTACCGGAAGCCTCTCCCAGTCCAGGCGGGGATTGGGAGTGTTGAAGTGCAGGTGCTTCGGAATCAGGCCCCGCTGCATCGCCAGCAGCGTCTTCATGAGCCCTGCGACGCCCGCCGCCGGCTCCAGGTGCCCGACGTTGGTCTTGACCGAGCCTACCAGCAGGGGACGGTCGGGATGTCTTCCCCTGCCGTAGACCTTCGCCGCGGCGTTCAATTCGATAGGGTCGCCCACCTCGGTGCCGGTTCCGTGGGCTTCCAGGTAGTCGACCTCGTGGGGCGCCACACCCGCCTGTAGCAGGGCTTCCTCGATGACGCCCTCCTGGGCCGGCTCGCTGGGAACCGTGAGCCCGGCGCTGGCGCCGTCCTGATTCACCGCCGAACCCAGCACGACTCCCCAGATCCGGTCGCCGTCGGCGAGGGCGTCGCGCAGGCGCTTCAGCACGACAATGCCGCAGCCCTCGCCCCGCACGAAGCCGTTGGCGGAGGCGTCGAAGGCCTTGCACTGTCCGTCCGGGGACAGCATCCCCGCTTTGGCCCGCAGCGCGGTCAACTGGCCGAGAAAGATGGCCTGAACGCCGCCCACCAGCATCAGGTCCGACTCGTTCCGCTGAAGGGACGCCGCCGCCTGGTGCAGGGCGAACAGCGATGACGAGCAGGCGGTGTCCACCGCCATGGCCGGGCCTTCCAGGCCGAGGGCGTAGGCGACGCGCCCGGCGGCCGTGTTGAGCGAGGCGCCGCTGACAGTGTAGAGGCTGGCGGCGGGCTCAGAAGGCGAGGCGGCCAGGCTGACGAACCGGTAGTCGTTGTTGCTTATCCCTATGTAGACTCCGGTGCGGCTGCCCTTGAGCCGTTCGGGGTCCACCAGCGCGTCTTCGAGGGCGGCCCAGCACGTCTCCAGGAGCATGCGTTGCTGGGGGTCCAGCAGATGGGCCTCCACCGGCGATATCCTGAAGAACTCGGCGTCGAACAGGTCTATCCCATCGATCAGGGCCGCGTACCGGCAGGCCGGGTACTGGTTGGCGGACTCGGGATAGAACTGGCCGATGCGACCGACGCCGGATCCGGGCGCGCCCTCGACGATCGCGTTGCCGCCCGACTCCAGGAGCCGCCAGAAGGACGCCAGGTCCGGCGCGCCGGGGAACTTGCAGGCCATGCCGACGACGGCTATGGGCTCGCTCTGCGCTTCTCGTGATATCTCTCTGTTGGCCATTGCGCGCCTGGAGGAATCCGCGTGAGGGCTGGCGCCCCCTTGCCTGTTCGGAGCGTTCACGCCCCGCCTCTGCGAATTCTACTCCATCCCGCATCCGGCCCACTCCCCCCGCCTTCGGGGGAGGGCTGGAGAGAGGGCCTCCCGCCCGCCATTTCCGCGAAGGCGGGAATCCAGCAGCCCCTAACTCCGGCGGGCCGATGTCATGCGAATCCGTGTATTATCGCCGCCTATGGCGCTCCGGTGGGGGCAGGACGTTCACCGTCGGCGTCGCGCCGCAGTAGCAGACCGGCGTCGGGCGGGCGCAGGAGTCCACAGAGCGTGCCTGTATGAAGTTTAGCTACAGCTTGGGAACCTTTCGCGGTGACATTCTGGGCGGCGTCACGGCAGGGGTTGTCGGGCTTCCGCTGGCGCTGGCGTTCGGCGTTGCATCCGGCCTGGGGCCGGTCGCCGGGATCTACGGCGCGGTTGCGGTCGGCTTCTTCGCTGCGGTGTTCGGAGGCACGAAATCGCAGATATCCGGCCCGACAGGCTCGATGACCGTGGCGATGGCGGTCATAGTGACCAGCCATGCCAGCACGCTTGCCGAGGCGTTCACCGTAGTCATCATGGGGGGTCTGATCCAGATCCTGCTGGGCGTCCTGCGGGTAGGACGGTACATCACGTACACCCCTTACTCGGTGGTGTCCGGGTTCATGTCCGGGATCGGGATACTCATCATCCTGGTGCAGACGCTGCCGTTCCTCGGTCTCGATGTCGCCACCGGCGGTCCTGTCGGCGCAGTGAAGGCTTGGCCGGAGGCGCTCACCAGAGTCAACTACGGCGCCGTGGGCGTCGCTGTGACCACTCTGGCGGTTGGAGCGATCTGGCCTGCCCGGCTCACGAAGTACTTCCCGGCGACTCTGGCGGCGCTGGTTGCAGGAACGCTGTTGAGCGTCCTGTGGTTGAGCCACATACCCCTCATTGGAGATGTAACGATCGGGTTGCCGGAGCCACAGCTGCCGGACTACTCGCTGAACGTTGTTGTCCGCGCCCTGCAGCCTGCGCTGATCATCGCGCTGCTGGGCTCGATAGACGCCCTCCTGACTTCGCTGGTGGCCGATTCGCTGACACGCACACGCCACGACTCCGACCGTGAGCTGATAGGTCAGGGCATCGGCAACACCGTTGCGGGCTTCATCGGGGCGCTCCCCGGCTCCGGGGCGACTCCGGGAACCGTGGTGAACATCCGCTCCGGTGGACGCACACAGGTATCTGGAGTCATACGCGCAGGGACTCTGCTGGTCCTGGTGCTGGGTCTCGCGGAGTACGTCAAACTGATCCCACACGCCGTGCTTGCGGGCATCCTGATAAAGGTGGGATGGGACATCGTGGACTGGCGCTTCGTCACCCGCATCCACAAGGTCCAGCGGGAGCACCTGCTGGTGATGATGCTCACCATGGGACTGACGGTGTTCCTCGACCTGGTTACCGCCGTCGCCATAGGTCTGATCGTGGCCGGTCTGGCGAGCGCGCGGCACTGGGAACGGCTGGAATTGGACAGCGTGGTGTCCGTGCCGCTTCTGGACAGCGCCTTCCTGAATCAGGCGGGCAAGTCCGACGACATGGACGCTTTCTCAGCGCGTGTCGGTCTGGTGAGGCTGCGCGGGAGCTTCTCGGTCGCGTCGTCCGGCAAGATGACGTCCGTGATAACCGCCGACATCCAGGACCATGAGGTCGTGATCCTGGATTTCTCCGACACCCTGCACATGGACGATAGCGCTGCGCTGATGATCGAGCAGCTGATCGACTTTGCCTACGACCAGGATACGGCGTGCATCGTGATGGGCCTCAAGGGCAGGCCCGCCGTTACGCTAGGGGCGCTCAACGTGTTGCGCCGCGTGCCGGAGGGCCGCTTCGTCCAGAACGCCGACGAGGCAAGGGAAGTCGCCGAGAGGATTCTTGCGGACGCCTGACAGGGAAACCGGCCCGGGCAAAGCGGCCGCAAGGCCGGACCCGGCGCCTCCGCCCCTAACTCTCCCTCGGCGGACGCGACTCCGGCGGGCCGATGCAGAACTCATTCCCGTCCGGGTCCGCGCACACCCAGAAGACGGCCAGATCGTTGTCGACCGTGTGGAGCGCCTGCCCGCCGAGCTCCACGACGAGGGCGACCGCCGCTTCCATCTCGTCCGTTTCGAAGTCGACGTGGACGCGGTTCTTGCCCGTCTTGGGTTCGTCGCTCTGCTGCAGCAGGAAGTAGAGACCGCTCGGAAGCCGCGCCCGGCGGAAACCGGAGTGGGTGGGGGCGCCGAACGTGCAGCCGAGCAGCCGCGACCAGAACGCCGCCGCGCGCTCGATATCCGCGACGTCGACGACGACCGCTTCGAGGAAACCGATGGGTGAACGTTCCGTGCTCATGCTCCGCGCCTCAAGCTAGCCATGGGGACGCGGGTGTTCGACCGTCCCTTGGCGGGCCGGGACCACATCGCAGGCGTCGGGGCGCAATGTCTCATACCCACTGAAGGTCAACGACCGTGCGCTCATCCACCGCGTCGCCCGTGTTCACGGTGGTCTTCGGCTCCACTATCAGCACGTGAGCCTCCGACTCAGCGACGGGTTGATGCTCTATTCCCTTCTCGACGATAACCATCTGACCCTCTTCCAAGTGAGCGTCGCCGTCCCTGAATCGGATGGTCATTCGTCCCTTCACGACGAGGAAGAGCTCATCCTCTTGCTCGTGGCTGTGCCAGACGAACTCCCCGCTGAGCTTGGCCACTTTGACGTAGGAGCCACTGACCTCTCCGATGATCCGGGGGCTCCAGTACTGGTCGAAAAGCGAGAACTTGTCGGCAAGGTCTATGGGATTCATCGGTTCTCCTCGTGGCTGGGCTCCGCCGTCGCCCTCTCCCCATAGAGTACAACCACTCGCTCAAGGCATGCCACGGGAAGCCTGGGGATCGCCTCTTGACATGCAACCCTGTGGTTGCGTATTATCCGTGCGCCATGCACACAGACCTAGTCTTCAATGCGCTCGCGGACCCAACGCGAAGGTTGATGCTGGACGAGCTCTCTGAGCGCAACGAGCAGACGCTCTACGAGCTCACAGCGCGCTTGATCATGCGGCATGGAGTCGCCATCTCCCGACAGGCCATGGCCAAGCACATTGATCTCCTGGAAGAAGCAGGGCTCGTAAGCTCGGAGAAGCGTGGCAAGTATCGGATGCTTGTCTTCAACGATGAACCCCTCAGGGCTGTCATGGATCGATGGCTCAAGTGATGCTATGAGAAGAAAAGGAGGCCAGATATGCGCATTACACTCACCAGCGTTTTCGTAGGCGACCAGGACGAGGCCCCGAGGTTCTACACGGAGACGCTCGGCTTTGTGAAGAAGCATGACGTCCCCGTGGGGGTATTCAAGTGGCTTACCGTCGTCTCGCCCGATGACCCGGATGGGACCGAGCTTCTGCTTGAACCAAATGACAACCCGGTAGCACAAGAATTTCAGAAAGGGCTATTTGACCAAGGCATCCCAGCGGGGTCCTTTGGCGTTACGGACGTCCGCGCAGAGTATGAGAAACTGAAGTCGCTGGGCGTAGCTTTTACGATGGAACCGACGGAATTGGCCAACGTCACTATTGCGGTCTTTGACGACACCTGCGGCAACCTGATCCAGATAATGCAGACGTAACTACGATCGACCAGAGACTGCCCTATTCGGGTCGTGGGCGCAGCCTAGTCCGTCAGACGCTGGTGGGCCGAAGTGGACGGTAGACAGAACCTTCTTTGAATTTGAGATGGGCCTGTGACTCTCCATAGACTCGGCCTTCTACAACATCAAAAGGGGCTCTTCGCTACTTTGAATTCCTCTTCGGGCCGGCATTTGCTGGTCTGTCTCCCTGTTTCCACCCTCGGGGGGTAACCTTCTCGACCTCCGCATTCTCTGGTCATCATGCACGATTCTTTGGTTCTCCGGTGTCGGACTGCGTGAGATCTATGGCCTTCCTGTGGAGATAGGGTATGTCCGTGATGACGATTGCGACCACGCCGTTCCGACCAAACGGATGAGGCCATACTCCGCCTTCTCCGCTCATAACCAATTGTGCCGTCCTGCCGGCATCCTCGTACACGACGTCGAATGGCTCAATTTGGCCCTCACCTCTGCTGTCGATGATTCCATTGACCCAAGTCTCTACCTCGTCCGTGAAAGGCACGAGTATTGTTACTGATGATTTGCCACTTGGGTTGTTCCAAATGGCACTCATCCGAGGGACGCCTCGGCCCTTAACTTCAAGCGAACCAACTCGGCAGCTTATTGTGTCTATCCCAACATCGCTGAAGCTGATCCCGGAACTCTCCTGTCCAGGGTCAGAGACAGGCGTGTCATCGGAGGGGAGAGGCTTTGTTGTTGGGGACGTCCACGACGCAGTCCCGTCCTCAATAACTTCCCAACTCCAATTCGAAGTTAGGGCAGCCAAGAGCGAAGCCATGGTATTGGCTTCAAACTCCTCATCGACAACTTCTACTGCGTTAAGGCGGTCCTGACGGAAGAAAGCTCGCATATTCACGCCCTTGGGTGTGGCCTCCAGGCTAACACTGTCGCCGAGCGTAGTCCTGCCAGGTTCCCTCAGGGGAGCCTGCGCCCACCTGATTGCGACTCTACCAGGCGACACATCGACGTTGGTGGGCCACATAAACCCATCGGGCAGATGCTCCTGCAGCTGGCGCATGGCCTCGGTCGCGTTGTGCAAGCTGTCCACGACCCCATACATCGACCCAGCGTACTGAATGTTTTCGCCCTCGTGCGACTTCAATTCACTTTCTGGGCGAGTGCTGTAGTCGACACCTACGCCGCGAATATCGTGAGGCCCTCCGCACGCACGCTCTAGAGCGTTCATTACGCAGACAAGAATTATCGTGTGGTTTGGGTTTTGAAGATGAACCGATGTGTTTGCGTTTTCTGGATCGAACAAATACCTCATAGCAGTGAAGGCGTTGCGGAACCTCATCAGGCACACACGGATGTTGTGGGAGTCTGGCGGCCTTCCCGTTTGCCCTAGCTCATCTTTGAAGAGGTCTTCGACTCTCCTCTGGGTGGCAAATGGGAGAGCGTCAAACAGATCCAATAGCATATGAGTCTTATATTTCTTCAAAAGACGATTGGTCAAGAGAGGACCAGACTCCCGTACAAGCAGGAATTTGATGAAGTATTCGACTGCAAGGGGGAGAAGGATAAGCGAGGAACGGAGGAGAGACCCATCTCCGACATTTATGCCAGAGTTGTACAACAATCGATATGACGACGCGGCGCCGCTTGCTAGTGAGAGTACGAACCCCGGACTGGTAACAGCCTTAACCTCTCGTTCTCGCTCGATTTCTAATTCCGCATCCCTAGCCCTCCTATCGAGTTCCGCGGAGGGTCCGCTAAAGATGGTTATCTCTCCTTCCTCGCTGCGACGGCTAACTATTATCCCGCCGACGGATTCTGTCACGTCTATTGTTGCAGTTACGGTGTGGTGAGTATCTTCCTCTGGCACATGGTCTTCCGAACGATCTCGATCCAATCTTCCTGTATCGTAAAGAATAAGCTCTCCATCGTTTTCCTCATTGGGGCGGTAGGAGAGCGTGGGCTTCCCAAAGCGCCAGGGGTGCAAAGTTTCCTCTCCTCCCTCTTCAGTGTGATCTATCACGAATCGGAATTTGACAGGTACTTTGCGGCCATCTAGCCCGGCCAGAGCTCCCGACGCGGGCTCCCCATTTTCTAATATGGCATGTACGAACCAATCTGTTGCCGATTCGTACGTGTTGAGCTTTTTGATTTGGGAGGATAAGTCGTTGTCGTCTACGAACAACTCCAACTTCGAGGTCCCCACCATAACTCGCCTCCCCTATAACGGTTCGTGTTACTGTGCAAGAGTATACCGGTAATCATATCCGTTGCTCAGCGTGTCTACCCCACATCACAACCGTCACTGGTCGGTGAGGTTTGTTGGCGGCAACAGACCCGCATCAGAGACCACAGGGAACGCCAGGAGAAGCTGGAAGCCTCTGCGGAGGAGGCGAGGGCGCTACTCTCCCAGCGCAGGGAGGTCCTGGACGACGTGGAGACTATCACGGCCTACGCCCTGGACATGAGCAACTTCCTGCGCGAGAGCGAGCTGACGGAACGGAGGTCCTTCATCGAGAGCTTCGTGAAGGAGATCGTCGTGATGCCCGACAACGCCGTGGTGCGCTACACGATTCCGATGCCCGAGGACTCTCCGATAGGAGGGAGAGATGCCGAGGAGATGGCCTTGAACGGCTCGGTTCTGTCTACCGTCAAGCCTGGTGGGCCTGAGGGGACGGTAGATGGCACCGTCTTCGAGATGTGGCTGGGAAAGCTCGCAGCCTAGTAGGCCCCCGGTCTCAGGCAGTATGGCTCAACAGGGGGGAGGAGCGCAAGCCGAGGAGTCGGTCTAGCCGACGCACCACCGGGATCCCTGGCCTGCGGTCCTCTCAACGTTCCTCTGTTCGAGGCCCCGTACGCGGGGCCTTCGCCATTGTCCTGAAATCGTCGGTTGTCGTAAAATGGTCCTGTAGAAGAACTCCTTTAGGGGGAAGAATGACTAACGCAAAAACCCCGGCCCGCCAGCGCAGGCCCAAGGAGGAAACTACCCGGCTCGGCAGGGAGATATACGAGCGGGACATCAAGGCGCAGGTGGAAGCCGACCACCATGGAGAGTACATCGCCGTCGATGTCGAGACCGGGGGCTGGGCCATGTCCGATGACGTGCTCGCTGCGGCGGAGCGTCTGCGGGCGCAGCATCCCGGCGCAGTGGACGTCTATCTCCTTAGGGTCGGGTACAGGGCGTTGCATCACTTTGGGGGCAGGCCCTGGCGGAGAACAGAGTGATAGAGGGAGTGGTGAACTCCGCCTACGAAGCCGTCATACCGCTCTCTCTGCAAGGCCCGGCGGGTCAGACTCAGCAGGTTGAGGCCGTGATAGACACCGGCTTCACCGGATTCCTGACGCTGCCGCCTTCGCTCGTGGCGGAGTTGGGACTGGTCTTCAAGGGCACCAGCGAGGGGACTCTGGCAGACGGAAGCGGAGTGTCGTTTGACGCCTACGATGCCACGGTGCTCTGGGAAGGCGACCCGAGAGTTGTACTGATCGACGAAGCGGACACCACTCCGCTGGTGGGCATGTTGTTGCTCGACAGGCACAACCTGAACATCGACGTAGAGGACGGCGGGCGCGTCGTCATACAGGCCAGGGATTAGCGCCAGCACGAGATCAAAGTCAGCCACATGAGACATGCCGGCCTCTTCAGGTCCCGGCGTGCATGGAAGTGCCCCGGACTGAGCAGCAAGACTCTCAGGTCACGTCTCGGCGAGCCCTCATCAACGGTCCTGGCACACTTGCAAACTGAGGGCCGGTCGCGGAAGCAACGTTTGATCTGTCTGCCTCCAGCGCGTTGAGGGCTTGTTCATATACTTGCTCGCTAGACAAGGAACGACCCAGAGCAGGAATAGAAAGTATGCCCTCCGCCGACACCGCCGTCTGCCTACCCAATTCCCCGTATGTGGCGTAGTTCTCTTCGGTGGGTGCCACTTGCAGCGACGCATAGAATTCTCGGCTGAACCCATTTTCGAATGCCACGCTCATCAGCAAATAGAGCTCTTGCTCATTGGGCTCGGCTTCCACAATTGTTCTAACGGACACGATCCTCGGAGCAGGATGGCGAGAACGTAGGGAATCCAAATTGGGGGCCGCCCAGCTTGCGAATCTATGGCCTTCCTCGTCCCTAGCTCTTTGTGCCAAGCGGTTGCCATTTAGGAGTCCCAATTGGTGCAGGACAGCAAAAACGTGCCCGGTCTCTAGCATTATGGGTTCTCCCGGCTCGAACCAGCGAAACAGCCTACATCTCCCCATGTTAGCCTTGGTTGCAATGCTCCTGTGATGGACGATATCGTTTCTGATATAGCCCATCTCCCCCATCACGTCGCTCTCAGGGAGAATAATGTCATCGGTACCCGTGACCCCCTCAAGCGCGGTTTTGAACTTGTCCCGATAGTGGTCTTCCCACAAGCCGTTGATCTGAACGAACCACCCCCCATACGCTAGCTGTTCAGCTTGGCCGCCTCTGCCTGTGATGTCAGACTCGTCGAGGCCGATTACGTGTGGGTGGATGTCCACGTACGGAGGCACTAGCACGGCTCTTCCGTATCTCCGCGCCTCGGGGGTTAGTCGGCTATGGTGAGGAAGCAGCGAGCCATTTATTTCGCCCATCGAATAAAGAAGGATGAACAGGCTTTGCGTGGCCTCCATGACATCGTAGACAAACTCCGAATGAAGCGACAGGAGCACAGATTCTGCGTGATTAGACAACAGCTAACTCCACCTCAAGAATTGGGTCACAAGATCACGCTCACTATTCCCCAGTCCCCGGCGTTCCTCCCACCGCCATCCGGTAGCCGACGCGGGGCTCGGTGAAGATGTAGGTGGGGTTGTCGGCATCGTCGCCCAGCTTGCGGCGGGTCCTGCTCACCACGTCCCTGACCAGCCAGGGCTCGCCGACCTTCTCCGGACCCCAGACCCTCTGGAGGAGGACGGCGTGGCTCAACACCCTGGGAGCGTGGACCGCCAGCTCGTAGAGCACCGCGTACTCCAGGGCCGTCAGTTCCACCGGCTCCC
>DAOUKL010000097.1:0-23075 GCA_034421335.1 Dehalococcoidia bacterium
GGAGAAGGCGGCGCGGCCCGAAGGGCGGAGCCCCCGCTATGGCGGCGTCGCCCCCGTAACGATTACTATGGGCGCTGGGGATACTCCACCCCTACCCTATCGCGCAGGAGCCGAACGCCCGATGACCGAACAGCAGCCGACACGCATCGAAAAAGACACGATGGGCGAGATGGAAGTCCCCGCCCACGCCTACTGGGGCGCCTCCACGCAGCGCGCCGTCCTCAACTTCCCCATTGGCGACCTCCGCTATCCCCCCGACTTCATCCACATGCTCGGACGCATCAAGGCCGCAGCCGCACGCGCCAACGCCGGCCTCGGACTCCTCGACCAAGCCATCGCCGACGCGGTCATCGCCGCCGCGACCGAGGTCGTTGAAGGCCAATGGGACGCCCATTTCGTGGTCGACCTCTTTCAGACCGGCTCCGGCACTTCCACCAACACCAACGCCAACGAGGTTATCGCCCGCCGCGCCCGCGAGCTCGCGCCCAGCCTCAACGTCCACCCCAACGACCACGTCAACATGGCCCAATCGTCCAACGACGTCATCCCCACGGCCAGCCACCTCACGGCCGCCTACGCTCTCCGTAACGAGCTCATCCCCGCCATCCGGCGCGCCCAAAAGACCCTCGCCGGCAAGTCCGAGGAGTTCTGGGACATTATCAAGACCGGCCGCACCCACTTGCAGGACGCCACCCCCATTCGCCTCGGCCAGGAGTTCGCCGGCTACACCAGCCAGCTCGAACTCTCCATTGCCCGGCTCGAACCCCACGTCGACTCCCTCTGCGAGGTCGCCCTGGGCGGCACCGCCGTTGGCACGGGCATCAACGCCCACGAGGACTTCGCAGCCGGCGCGTGCGCTCTGCTGGCCGACGAGTTGGACCTGCCTGTCCGCGAGACCCCCCACCACTTCCAGGCCCAGGGCTCGCAGGACGCCATGCTCGCCGCAAGCGGCGCAGTGCGCGGCGCCGCCGTCGCCCTCCAGAAAATCGCCAACGACCTCCGGTGGCTCTCCTCGGGACCGCGCGCCGGACTCGCCGAACTCGAACTCCCTACCGTCCAGCCGGGCTCGTCGATTATGCCCGGCAAGGTGAACCCCGTTATCCCCGAGTCCGTCGTCCAGGTGGTCTGCCAGGTCATCGGGAACGACGCCGCGGTCGCCGCGGCTGCGCAGGGCGGCTACCTCGAGCTCAACACCTACTGGCCGGTCGCGGCCTACAACCTCCACCAGGCCATAACCCTCCTCGCCTCCGCAACGTCCAACTTCGAGGAGCAGTGCCTGCGCGGCGTCAAGGCCACGTCCAAGGGGCCCGACATGGTGGAGCAGGGCCTCATGATGGCCACCGGCCTCACCCCCGCGATCGGCTACGACAAGGCGACCGCTATCGCAAAGGCGGCGGCGGCGCAGGGGCTCACCATCCGCGAACTCGCCAGGACGGAGGCCGGGCTCACCGACGAACAGCTCGCCGACCTGCTCGACCCCGCCCGCATGACCGCCCCCGGCATCGTCGAGGGCGCCTCCGGCGGCGGGGGCTAGCGCAACGAGAAGTAGTCCCCTCCCCTCGGGAAAGGGACAGGGAAGGGGGACGTCCGCCCCTCCCCTTCTGGGGGAGGGTTAGGGAGAGGGCAAGGCAATGGACTTCGGCATCCAGCTCCGAAACTACAAGCCCCAGAAGATCGCGGCGATCCGCGCCAAGACCACCATCGACAAGGTCACCCCCAAGGTCGCCCAGCTCCTCCAGGAGACCGCCGACTACCTCGATACCGTCGGCGTGAAGCCCACGGGCCCCGGCGTCGGCGTCTACTACGAAGTCGGCGCCTTTCTCGTCGACGTCCAGGTCGGCTACCCCGTCGACGTTGACGTCGAGGGCAACGAGCGCGTCCGCCCCGATGAACTCCCCGGCGGCAAGTGCGCCGTCGCCGTCTACAAGGGCCCCCACAAGGACATCGCGGACGCCCATCGCGCCGTTCACGGCTGGATGCACAACAACAACATCAAGTCCACCGGCGATCCCACTCGCGAGGTCTACATTACCGACCTCCGCGCCCTCGCCGATGGCGAGGACTGCGAGGCCGAGTCCGTCTGGCCCGTAGTTCACGAAACCCGCGCCGAAAAACGCCGCCAGCAACGGGTGAAGAGCTAGGGCGGAGAGAACCCCTCCGAAGTCAGGTAGTTGGGAGAGAACCCATGAACGACGCCGTCCGGAAGCATGTCGACGACAACCTCGAGCAGACCATCGACGAACTGAAGCGCCTCACCGCGCAGCCGTCCATCAGCGCGCAGCGGCTCGGTGTCCGCGAGTGCGGCGAGATGGTCGTCGGGATGCTCCAGGACGCCGGGTTCGAGGCCGGGCTCGTTCCCACCGCCGACCCCGACTATCCCGGCATCATCGCCGAGGCCAAGGGCGCCTCCAACAAGGCCCTCCTCTTCTACAACCACTACGACGTCCAGCCGCCCGACCCTCTTGACGAGTGGGAGACGCCGCCCTTCGAACCCACCGAACGCGACGGCTATATCTACGGACGCGGCATCTCCGACGACAAGGGCCCCATCGTCGCCCGGCTCGCGGCGGTGCGCGCCCTCCGCGACGTCTACGGCGAACTGCCCGTCACCATCCGGTGGTGCCTCGAAGGCGCCGAGGAAATAGGCAGCCCCGGCTTCCAGGATTTCGTCGAAACCAACGCCGACCGGCTCGTCGCCGACGCCTGCATCTGGGAGGGCGGCGGCGTCAACTGGGACGGACGCCCCCTCGTCATGCTCGGCGTCAAGGGCCTCCTCTACGTCGAGCTCGAATGCCGCTCCGCGACCACCGACTCTCACTCGTCGTACGCGCCCGTCGTGCCCAACCCTGCGTGGCGGCTCGTGTGGGCGCTCGGCACGCTCAAGGACTCCAGCGAACAGATAGCCCTCCGGGGCTTCTACGACCGCGTCCGCGCCGCTCTCCCCCAGGAGACCGCCGCCATCGAGGCGCTGCCCGACACGTCGAGGGAGTTCCTGCACAACCTCGGCGTCGAGATGGCGGTCGGCGAGGCCTCCGGCTACGAGTTCCGCCGCCGGCTCATCATGGACCCGACGGCCAATATCGCAGGCTTCGGCGCCGGTTACACCGGACAGGGCGCCAAGACCATCCTCCCCGCCGTCGCGCGCGCCAAGATCGACTTCCGGCTCGTCCCCAACCAGGACCCCGACGAAATCCTCGCAAGCCTCCGGCAGCACCTCGACGAGCACGGTTTCAGCGACGTCTCCGTCACGGTCCACAGCTCCGAGCACCCCGCCCGCACTCCCATCGACGACCCGTTCGTCAAGCAGGTCGCCGACTCCGCCCGCAGCGTCTACGGCAGCGAGCCCTACGTCATGCCGAGCATGACCGGCACCGGCCCCCAGCATCCCGTCCAGCACATCCTCGGAGTTCCCGTCGCTTCCTGCGGCATCGACTACCCCGGCAACCGCATCCACGCCCCCAACGAGAACATCCGCCGCGATTACTTCCGCCTGGGCGTCCTCCACACCGCCGAACTCATCGAGGAACTTGGCGGCTGAGCGCGAAGGCGGACCGCCTGGAGCCGAATATCCTGCCTCATAGGAGATGTCCATGAGCATCGACCTGGGAGCCCTGAACTGGCTGGCGGTGGTCGCTGCCGGCATCGTGGCGTACGTGCTTGGGGCTATCTACTACATGGTTCTTGGCAAGCCGTGGATGGCCGCCGCCAAGCTAACGCGTGAGATGATCGAGGAGCGCAAGTCCGACAATATGCGCGCTTATGGCATCGTTGCGCTCTCCTCATTCGCAGGCGCCGTCGTCCTCGCTATCTTGGTCCAGGTCTCGGGCGCGGCGGACGCAATCGAGGGGCTTCTCCTCGGCCTGCTCGTGGGAGTCGCTGTAACCGCGGTGGGGCAGGTCCCGAACTACACGTTCCAATACCGCGGCCTGAAGCTCTACGTCATCGACGCCGGTTACCCGGTCCTCCAGATGATGATAGGCGGCGCGATATTGGGAGCCTGGCAATAACACCCCTCCGTACAGGCCGGGCGCATAAGCGACACGCCGCGTAATAATGAACTCCCTCGTTCTCGCGCCCTTCTCCGACGATGGCGTCGCACGGCTACAGGCCCTGGGCCGCGTCGTCCACGAGCCGTGGACCGCCACCCAAACCCTGTGGAACCCCGAAGAACTCGGCCAACGACTCCACGCCGAGGAGTTCGGCGCGCTCGTCATCGAAGCCGATTTCGCGTTCGAGGAGCTCTTCGCCGCAGCCCCCCGACTCCGCATCGTCGCCGTCTGCCGCGGCGCCCTCAACCACGTCGACCTCGACGCCGCGACCGACGCAGGGGTGGTCGTCGTCCACACTCCCGCCCGAAACGCCCAGGCCGTCGCCGAGTTCGCCGTCGCCCAGATGTTCGCGCTCGCGCGCCAAACGGCGCAGGCCGACCACTACGTTCGCGACGGCCGGTGGACCGACCTCGCCGACCCCTACACCCGTTTCCAGGGACGCGAACTCGCAGGCGCCACGCTCGGCCTCGTCGGCCTCGGCGCAGTCGGTCGCGCCATCGCCCGGATCGCAGGCGTGCTCGGCATGCGCGTTCTCGCCTACGACCCCTACGTTGCGAACGCCGAAGGCGCCGAACTCGCTACGCTCGACGAACTTCTGCGGTCGGCTGACTTCGTTTCGCTGCAACTGCCCGACACCGACGAAACCACCGGCATGATCGGCGCCGGGCGCATCGCCGCAATGAAGCCCGGAGCCTTCCTCGTCAACGTCGCATCCCCCTACGCCGTCGACCGCCGGGCGCTCGCCGACGCCCTGGCGCGAGGACATATCGCGGGCGCCGCATTCGATGTCCACGAGGCGCAGCCGATACCCCCCGACTCCCCCTTCCTCACGCTCTCCAACGTCCTCCTCACCCCCCACGTCGGAGGCGCGACCCGCGAGACCGTCGAGCGTCACTCCGCAATGGCCGCCGAAGACATCGAACGCCTCGCGCGCGGCGAGAAACCCCTGCGCCTCGCCAATCCCGAAGTCTGGGAGCGTCGGCGGAAAGACTAACTCGTACCGCCCCTACCCCAGTCGGTACAGCGCGGCGCAGTTGTCCCACAGCACCTTCCGGCGCATCGAGTCCGGCATCTCCAGTTCGAAGAACTCGTCCATCGCGTGCGGAAACGCGCTGTCCGGGTGCGGGTAGTCCGTCGACAGCACCATGACGCCGTTGCCGTAGCGCTCCATCACCTCCCGCGCCATCGCCTCGTCGGCCTCCATCGACACCACGCACTGGCGCAGGAAGTACTCGCTCGGACGCAGCGTCAGTTCGCTCTCGAGGTACTTAGCGTGCTGGTCGTCGATGCGGTACAGCAGCCACGGCAACCACGAGCAGTTCGCCTCGAGGAACGCCACCCGCAGCGCCGGATGCCGTTCGAGCACTCCGGTGAGCGTCAGCCCCGCGAGCGCCGACATCATCTGCGTCGGAAAGCTCAACGCGTGCGTCATCGTCCGCGCCGACGGATGCCGCAGGTACTTCCGGCTGATGTCTTCCCGCCCCGGCGCCGTGGAGGTCCCGTGCAGGCAGACCGCCGCGCCCAGCCGCTCGATCTCGCCCCACAGCGGCTCCACCTCCGGGTCGTACAGCAAGCGCCCGTTCACCGGCTCCGGGTGCACGGTTACGCCGACGAAGCCGAGATCGTTCACGGCGCGCCGCGCCTCCTCCACAGCCAGGTCTATCGCCTGCAGCGGCAGCAGCGCGACTCCCTTCAGACGTTCAGGGTCCGCGTTGCAGTAGTCCCGCATCCAGTCGTTGTAGGCGCGGCAAAGCGCCGCCGCGTACTCCGGGTCGAGGTCGTCGAGCCCCAGGATCCACGTGCCGCCGTTCGTGCGGAACAGCGCGGCGACGTCGACCCCCTCCATATCCATCGCTTCGAGCGTCGTCGCCGCGTCAAACCCCCGGCTGAACGCTTTCACCTGGAACGGCGTCTGCTCCTTCTTGCGCTTCAGCGCTGCGTTCGCCTGCGCGAACTCCGGCCACTCGTTCCATATCGGGAACACCTGCCCTTGGATCACCCACGTGTCCACGCCCGTGACGTCGCTCCGCCGCATGACCGGCATCCGCGACCGGAATGGCCCGTCGAGGTAGTCCTCGAACAGAGTCCCCGGCTCGATTACGTGAATATCGCTGTCCAGAATCCGAAACCCATTTCTCATGCGCGCATCTTACTGTATCGCGGAACCCTTCCCCGCTGGTGTGGGGAGGTTGGGAGGAGCGGTTCCCCCACCCCCATCCCGCAAGGTGTAAAGTCCCTCCATGGGGAACGACCGCCGAACCCTCGTGCTCGACCTCGGCAGCAGCCGCATCCGCTGCGCCGCCGTTGCCCACGACCGCTTCCCGCAGGCGACCGGGCTCGCGTCCGCGCCCTACCCCATCGGCGGCGCCCGGAGCGGAACGCTCGCCCGTAGCTTCAACACCCGACTGCTGCGCGACCGGCTCTTCGGCGTGCTCCGCCAGGCCGCCTGCGCCGCCGGACCCCGCAACGTCGCCGCCGTCGCCATCATCGCTCAGCGCGGCGCCGCCTGCTTCCTCGATGCACAGCTCCGTGACATCTACGCCGGCCCCCAGACCGACTTCCGCGCCGTGTTCGAAGGCCCGGCCATCGACGCCGAACACGCCGCCCGCGTCCACGCCGCCACCGGCCACCTGCCGTCGATGCTCTTCGCGCCGGCGAAACTCAGATGGTGGCGCCGCAACCGCCCGCGCCAGGCGGGACGCATCGCCAAAGCCTGCGGACTCGACGCGTGGGCCGCCCTGCAGCTTGCCGGAGCGCTCGCCGAAACTCCCCACGGCCTCGCGGAACTCGGACTGCTCGACGTCGCCGCTCGCAAGCCCGCGCGAGCCCTGCTCACCGACATCGGCGCCCCGCCGGACATCGCTCCCTGCGTCGTACCGCTCGGCGCCGCCGTTGGACGCCTCACCCCCGACGCCGCCCGCGCCACGGGCCTGCCCACCGCCGTCGAGGTCCACGTCGCCGGGCCCGACTCGCAGGCCGCAGCCGTCGGATCGGGCGCCGTTGCAGACGGCGACGTTTCGATCGCCGCCGGATGGAGCGCTCCTGTCCAGGCGACGACGCCCGCCCCCATCTTCGACCCCTGCCGCCGCACCTGGACCACCCTCCACGCCCTCGACGACAAGTGGGTCGCCGAGGCCAACGCGGGCGACGCGGGCGGCGCCGTCGACGCCGTCCGGCGCCTTCTCGGCCCGCGCATGACCTCCGCGCGCTTCGACGCGCTCGCAGACTCGGCTTCCGACTCGGCAGGCGCGGTTACGGCCTTCCTCGGGCCGCGCGCGCTCGATATGTCGGGCCCGGGCGTGACGATGGGCGGACTGCTCGCCCCTGCGCCCGTGACGCTCGAAGGGCTCGACGCCCCCTCGGTCGCCCGCGCCGCCCTCGAGAACGCCGCGTTCGCCGTGCGCGAGAGCCTCGAACTCGCCCGTTCCGTCGCTTCCCCTGCCCTCCCCGCAGGCGGGGGGAGGGTCAGGGATGGGGTCGCCCTCTCTGGCGGAATGGGCGAGAGTCGCGTGTTCGCGTCGCTCCTGGCCGACGCGCTCGGCGAGCCGGTGCGCGTCCACCACAACGCCGCGCCCGTCGGCGCCGCCCTCATCGCAACGACGCCTCCCGGCGAACTCGGCGCCCGCTCCGCCGAGCTCGCCGCCTCCGGCCTCGATGTCAGTCCCGGCGAAGGCACCGCCGAGGCCGGTGAGCGCTACGAGAGGTGGCTCCGCATCAGAGAACGCCTCGACGCCCTGGCCGGGGAGCTGTGATGGATCCGCAACTCGCAGCCTTCCCCCGCAGGCGGATCATCTGGGCGCAGTACTTCATGTCCTTCTCGTGGAGCCTCGGCCTCTGGGCCGCCGTGCCGGTCATCCCCATCCTCTCGCTCCAGCTCAACGAGAACCTCGCGCTCGCCGGACTCGTCGTCTCCATCGGCGGCGCCGGACGCTTCATCGTCAGCTACATAACCGGCCCGCTGCTCGACCGCTTCGGACGCCGAGGCGTCGGCGGCATCGGCGTCTTCATCCGCATGGTCTTCTCGTTCCTCGAAGGCCTCTCGCCAACCTACCTGTCGCTCCTCGCCTTCCGCTTCGGCTCCGGCATCGGAACTTCCATCTGGGGCACGGCCCAGCAGACCATCACCGCCGACATCGCAACCTCCCAGGACCGGGGACGCATCAGCGGGCGCAAGCAGGGCTTCGCCCAGCTCGGCGGCATCATCGGGCCCGTCGTCGGAGGCGTCGCGTGGGCCGTCACCGGCGACATCCGTGTCCCGTTCTTCATCAACGGCTTCAGCAAGATGGCGTGCCTCCTCGTGATGATCTTCATCATGCTCGAGACCCGCCAACTCTCCGCCCGCGAAGCATCCGCCCCTGCTCCCCGCGCGTCCATCGACCGCCCCCCGCGCCCCAGCCTCATTGCCCGGTTGGGCGGAACGCCCGCCGCGTTCGCCGCCCTCGCCGCCTCCGGCTTCCTCTACGTCCTCATCGGCACGTTCGCCGTTCACCTCATGCGCTCAACCGTGCAGGACCTCGTCCTGCCCGTCTACGTCGAAGAGGTGCTGGGGCTGGCGGAGTCGCAGTTGGGAGTCGTCATCGCCGCGATGGGCGTCGGCGGACTGCTCGCGTCGTTCGGCGGAGGGTGGGCGACCGACCGCTGGGGCGTCCACGCGGTCGTCGCGCCCGGCGCTCTGCTCGCAGCCGCCGGGCTCGCGCTCACAGCCCAGGGCCCCGGCCTCCTCGGCATGGCGCTGCTCGCCGCCGCCCTCGGCGCCGCCGCCAGCCTCGTGATGATCGGCACGCAAGCCTTCTCGATCGATGTCTCCCCACGCGGCGCCCGGGGCCGCTTCTTCGGACAAACCCAGGCGGCGGGACACTTCGCGACGTTCGTCGGCCCGTTCGCCATCGGCGGCATCGCCGACCTCTTCGGACTCACGGCGGCCATCTACGCCATCGGCGGAGTCTTCCTGTTCGTTGCGCCCGTCGGCGTCCTCATGGGCGTGGTCGGCCCCCGCATCCGCGCCCGCCAGGGGGAGCCGGCCCCCTAGCTCTCTCCTCCTCCAGGAGAGGCATCCGAAGGGCGGAGAGGGCCGCCCTGCTGCTATCCTAACCCCATGAGCGACCCAGCCCCCTACCACGGCGTCCGCCGCGAAGTGCTCGAAGCCGCGCGAGCCATGCATCGAAACAGCCTCGTCGTCGCTTCATCCGGCAACGTCAGCGCCCGTGTCCCCGGCGACGCCGAGCTGCTCGCCGTAACCACCGCCGGCAAGGACTACGAGACCATGGGCATCGACCAAGTCGTCGTCGTCGACTTCGACGGCGAGCCCGTCGAGGGCGACGGACTGCCCTCGACCGAGATGCTCCTCCACGTCGCGCTCTACCGCGCCCGCCCCGACGTCCGGGCCGTCATGCACACGCACTCGGTCTACGCGAGCGCCCTCGCCGTCGCCGGCCTGCCCCTTCCGCCCCTCATCGACGAGATGGTCGTCCTCATAGGCGACGGCATCCATGTGTCGGAGTACGCCTTCCCCGGCACGGAGGAACTCGGCGCGGCGGTCGTGAAGGCGCTCGGCGAGCGCAACGCCGCGCTCATCCGCAACCACGGACTCGTGGGCGTCGGCGACAGCGCGGCGCAGGCGCTCAACGTCTGCCTCCTCGCCGAGCGCATCGCCCACATCTACGCCGCCGCCCGCGCCCTCGGCGAGGCCGGGTCCCTCCCCGCCGACGCCGTGGCCGCCGAAATGGAAATCTTCCGCATGCGCCGGTTCGCTCCCCGCTGACGGGGAGAGGGCACGAACATCACCCCCACAGAAGTGGAGGCAGAGAGGAGAGAGAGCATGCGTGTGCCCGCGTTTCTGCTGAAGCGCCTGTACGTGAAGGGAAGCCTCCGGGTCACCCCCGACGGCTTCGCCTTCGACCTCCGAAACCAGCTCGGCGCCGGCTACGCCAGGCGGCTCTTCCCACTCGCCCTCGACGGCGCCGACCTCGACATGGCCGCCACCACGTTCGAGGTCGACGGCAAACGCGTCGCCTTCGACGCCGTCTCCGACTCCACGCCGTTCACGCTCGCGCTCAACCGCACCACCACCATCTCGTACTCCGGTGGAGCGCTTGAGCCCGGCGCGCACAGGATAGGCATGCGGTTCGAGGTCGCGGGTCTCGGCGAACTCGGCTTTGACTTCACCGACACCGCCTAGCGCCATGGAACCGCACCCGCAGGCCGTCGCTGTAACCGGGGCCGCAGGCTACGTCGGCAAGCGGCTCGTCGAGCGGCTTCTCAGGGAGGAGCGGGTCGGCCGCGTCGTCGGCGTCGACATCCGCCCGGCCCCGCTCGAACATCCCCGCTACCTCCACCTGCGGCAGGACGTCCGAGCGCCGCTCGCCGGCGCGCTGGCCGACGCCAACGTGGAGGCGGTCGCCCACCTCGCCTTCGCGATGCGCCAGGCGCGGAAGCGCGAGGAGGGCTGGGGCGTGAACGTCGGCGGTGCCGCCGCCGTCCTCGCCGCGTGCGCCGATGCCGGAGTCCGCAGGGTCGTCCTGCTGTCGAGCGCAACCGTCTACGGCGCGCGGCCTGACAACCCAGCCGCGCTCACGGAGGACGCCCCGGTCCGCCCCCGCCGGGGTTTCACGTACGCCGAGGACAAGGCCGCGTG
Organism: Dehalococcoidia bacterium; assembly: GCA_034421335.1. Classification (GTDB taxonomy): domain Bacteria; phylum Chloroflexota; class Dehalococcoidia; order Lucifugimonadales; family Australimonadaceae; genus S5-327. The sequence goes on from DAOUKL010000097.1 coordinate 10,684, forward strand.
CGAGGCCCGCTTCTTCCGGTTCGCCCGGCAGCGCCCCGATTGCGACGTCTCGGTGCTCCGCTCGTGCGTCATCATGGGGCCCAACGCCGACAACTTCATCACTCGCGCGCTCAACAAGCCTGCGCTCATCGCCGTCCGCGGACACGACCCGCGCATGCAGTTCGTCCACGAGGACGACATGGCCGACATCCTCGCCCGTTTCCTGCTCGCCGCCACGGGCGGGACGGGAGAGGGCGCCGCCGTCTACAACGTCGCCTCGCCCGGCGGCGTCCGCTGGTCGGAGGTCGTCGCGATGGCCGGCAAACGCCTCCTCGCGCTGCCCGCTCCCGCCGCCTACGGGCTAGCCGGCCTCGCCTGGAACGTCCGCGCCCAGAGCGACTCCCCCCCCGCCGGACTCGACCTCATCCGTTACCCCTGGACGGTGAACGCGGCCAAGCTCGCCGGGCGGCTCGGCTACTCGTTCGTGCACACCTCGCGCGAGGCGGTGGAGTCGTGGGTGGCGGCTCGGGAGCGGCGCTGAGGCGGAGTTCACTCCACTCCGCTACGCTACGTTCAGAATGACAGACCGCGCGGTGCGGGAATGAAGGGCAAGAGGACTACCTCCGCAGCACCCGCCATACCCGTTCGCCGAGGAGGGGCATATCTATCTCGCCGGTCCCCTCGGCGCCGGCGCGCGTGAGCGCGTCGGCCACCGCGTTCGCGACCGCCACCGGAGCGGCCACCGTCGGCAGTTCGCCGATGCCCTTGATCCCCAGCGGGTTCGTCGGCGACGGCGTCTGGCGGCTCTCTAATTGCAGGCTCGGCAGCGACTCGGCAATGGGAATGCCGTACGTCATCAGGTTCGCCGTCAACGGCAGACCGGCGTCGGAATACGCCATCCCCTCGCTCAGCGCCTGACCCACGCCCTGCGCGATCCCGCCATGCGCCTGGCCCCGCACGATCACCGGGTTGATCATCGGCCCGCAGTCGTGCACCGCCGCGAAATCCGCCAAGCGCACGTCTCCCGTCTCAGCGTCGAGTTCCACCACCGCCACGTGCGCGGCGAACGCGAACGGATTGTTCGGCAGCTCGAACGCCGCCTCCGCCACGATGCCCTCCGGCGGAACGGCGCCGCCCGCCGCGTCGAACTCCTCCTTCGCCTTCAGCAGCGCCTCGTACATCGCGTTGCCCCCGACCGCGAGGCCCCGGCTCGACGTCGTCCCGCCCCCCACCGGAAGCGAGTCCGTGTCGCCGTGGCGCACCTCGACGCGGGTCGGCGCGACTCCCAGCACGTCCGCCGCTATCTGCGCGAACGACGTCGCTGTGCCCTGACCGTGTGGCGACACGTCCGTGAACACGACCACGCGCCCGTCCGGCTCGATGCGGACGCGCGCAACGCTCTTGCGGACGCCCGCCTTGCCCCCCGACGCCTTGATGACCGTGGCGATGCCGACTCCGGTGCGGAGCGGCCCCGTTTCGCCCGCCTGGCGCTCGCGCAGCGTCGAATACTCCACGAGCCCCAGCGCCTGTTCGAGCGCCGGCTCGAAGTCTCCCGAGTCGTACGTCAGGCCCGTCGCGGTCGTGTACGGGAAATCGTCCGGCGCCACGAAGTTCCGGCGACGTATCTCGGCAGGATCGAGTCCCAGCCGCCGCGCGGCCTTGTCGAGGATGCGCTCGATGGGCACGGCGGCCTCCGGCCCGCCCGCGCCCCTGTACGGCCCCGTCGGCGGACGGTTCGTCGTAACGCCCAGGCACTCGACGTCCATAGCCGGAATCACGTACGGCCCCGCGACACGCTGCACGGCGTTGCCCAGCGGCCCGCCGCTCGACGTGAGGAAGTAAGCGCCGAGGTCGGCCAGCATCCGCACCCGCAGCCCCAGCAGCGCACCGTCGCGCCGAACCGCCGCCTGCACGTCCGCCGTGAAGCCGCGCCCGTGCGACGCCGCCAGGTTCTCGGAACGCTCCTCCGTCCACTTCACTGGCGCGCCGAGTTGCGTCGCCGCGTACGCCGCCGCAACCTCCTCCGGCCACACCTCGATCTTCCGCCCGAACCCCCCGCCCACGTCCGGCGTGATCACTCGGACTTCGAAGCCGCCCGGCAGCAGCATCTCCAGGTACGTCTTCACCCGGTGCGGAACCTGCGTCGACGTCCACACCGTAAGCCGACCGCCCTCCGCATCGCGCCGCACCACCATGCCCCGGCATTCCATGGGCGTCGCAACGAGCCGCGGGACCTCGTACGACGCCTCGACGATCTCGTCGGCGTCAGTGAACGCGCTTTCTATGTCGCCTGTCCCGGCGGTCGCGCGCATCACAACGTTCGTCCCTATCCGCTCGTGCAGGGGCGACGCGTCCGAGGCCGCGACGCGCGGGTCGAGCAGCGGCGGCAGCGGCTCGTACTCCACGACGATCCGGTCGCGCGCGTCGTGCGCCTCCGCCCGCGTCCGCGCAACCACCATTGCGACCGGCTGCCCTACGTAGCAGACGCGGTCAACTGCGAGCACGGGATGCTCCGGCACGGGCGCCTCGCCCATCCCCTCCCGCCGGATGGCGCCGATTGCGGCGATGACGCCGTCGAGGTCCGCGCCGGTGTACACCGCCGCGACGCCCGGGCTGGCAAGCGCCTGCGCTACGTCGACGCTCCGCACCAGCGCGTGCGCCTCCGTGCTGCGCAGCACGACGGCGTACAGCATTCCGTCGAGCGTGATGTCGTCGACGAACTCGCCGGCGCCGCGCAGCAGCCGCTCGTCCTCGAACCGCGCTATTCCCCGTCCGCGCCACGGGGCTGCCGAAGCGGACATCGCCATCACTCCACCGGAAGGACCGGCATATGCACCTGCACGTAGGTGCCCGGGATCTGCTGCCAGCAGATGAACCGCAGATCCTCGTCGTGCGGGTTGAGCGTCTCGTGCCTGCTGCCGGCGGGGATGCACGTGAAGTCTCCCGCCGACACGGCGACCCGTTGCTCCCCGATGACCTCCACGCCCGCGCCGGAGACGTAGTAGCGCACCGCGTCGCCCGACGTCTGCGGCGCCCCCTGTTCCGTCTTGCCCGGCACGTTCTCCATGAACAGCTGGAACGAGTAGATGTCGAACCCCAGCTCCGGCGAGATGATGTGATGACGGCCCGGCCCCCACTCCATGATCGGAGCGTCCTCGGCGCGGACGTGCAGCCGCTTCTGCTCCCGCCTCCGCTGCACTTCCAGCGCAACGCGTCCGAACGCCATCTGCTCTTCGAGGTAGCGCAGGTACAGCGGCCACGGCTCCAGCTTCGACAGTTCGGCGTCCGACAGGTCGCTCACCTCCGGCGCCTTGTTCGGCGCGGCAAGGTGCACGAACGGAGTCGCCACCTGGCGGTACGTTCCGGGGAACTGCTGCGCTGCGAGGAACACCAGCGGTTCCGGATGCGGGTTCTCCGTGCCGTGCCACACGTTCGCCGGCACGTGGCAGAAGTCGCCCACCTTCACGTCGAACCGCACGTCCTCGATGAGCTCCTGGCCTCCGCCCTTCACGTAGAACTTCAGCGCGTCGCCGTGCGTGTGATAGCGCTCCGAGCCGCCCGCGCGCCCCGACGTGAAGACGTGGAGGTTGTGGACGTTGAAGCCCAGTTCCGGCCCCACGATGATGCGCTGGTTCGGCCCCGCGCCCTGCACGTTCGCCTCCTCGGCGGGAACGTGCACCCTTCCGGCCTGCCGCCGCTTGTCGATCGCCAGTGCGGCCCGGCCGAAGTTCACCTGCTTCTCCATGTAGAGCGCGTACAACTCCTCCGGGGATAGTTCCGCCAGTTCCTCCGGCAATACGCTATCGGCCATGCTCTGCCTCCGTTACGCCTCGGCGTGGCTGCGGTGAGGCTAGGCGTCAGCGGCGGAGAGTGTCAACCTGAGCGCGTTGCCGCGCTCCCCGACGTTGACGCGCACGCCCACTGGGTGCTAGGTTGCCGCCCAAGCGCCGGTCCGCTCACACCAAGGCGCACGGTCTGCTGTCATAGGGAGGAAGACATGACCACTATCCGCTCACGAAGAATTGCCGTCGCGCTCGCCGCAGCAGCCATCGCAGCGTTCGCTGCGCTATTTGCCGCCTGCGGCAGCGACCCACGCCTACCCCAACCCCCACGCCGCAGCCGGCGGTCAATCCCACTCCCACGCCGGAGCCCGACCTCCTGGCAAGCCTCTACGAGGCTGCCAAGGCCGAGGGGCAGATCGTCTGGGCGACCACCGACACCGAAGAGCGCACCACCGCCATGATCGGCGCCTTCGAGGACGAGTACCCCGGCGTCTCCGTCCAGCTCATCACCGCCAACAGCGCGGACCTCCGTGAGCGGTTCTTCCTCGAGGCGCAGGCCAACAGGATCACCGTCGACGTCACCGACCCCGGCCGCGACAACCGCGTCGTCGACGAAGACCTCGCCGAGGACCTCACCGACATCGTCGAGCACCTCGGCGTCGACCCCAACCTCGTCTACTCCGACAACCGCATCTGGCTCAAGGTCGGCGTGCCGCACGCCCCCATCTGCAACACCGACCGCTTCTCGCCGGGTGAATTCCCCCAGTCCTACGAGGACCTGCTCGACCCCAGCCTCCGGGGCGAAATCGTCGTCGAGAACCGACTCAAGGGCTTCATCTACCTCACCAACATCCCCGAGTACGGCGACTCGCGGCCCGGCCTCTGGGAGGAGGAGCGCGTCGCTCAGTACCTCTCCGACGTGAAGGCTAACGACCTTCGCGCACAGCGCGGCAACGGCGTCGTCGGTGACCTCGTGGCATCCGGCGAAGTATCCTGCGCCCTCGAAATCAACCTCAGTTCCTTCCAGAATCTCTGGGCAGACGGCGCCCCGCTCGACATCGTCCCCGTCGAAACCATCTCCGTCGAGCCCGTCCACCACTTCGTCCCCAAGAACTCCCCCAACCCCAACGCGGCCAAGCTCTTCGCGGCCTTCCTCATGGGCCCGGAGGGGCGAGCCCTCTGGACCGAGGTGCGCCCGACCTCCGACCTCACCCTTGCGGAAGACACCGACTACGCGCGGCTCGTCAAGTCCAAGGGCTCCAACATCGTTCCGCCCGGCACCGAACTCAACGACCACTTCCGGCGCCTGACCGACCGCTACCTCGAAGCCATCGGCATACCCACCGGCTAGCAAAGAAGGACGGCCCCCTCCTCGCAAGAGTGGGGAGGGGGCCGGAGACCCCTCCCCAGCCCTCCCGCACTAGAGTGGGGAGGGGGCACGAGGAGAGCGAGTTCAACCATGATCGGTCAGTCCGCCGCAGGGCGCCTCATACGCCGCCCAAGACTTGGCGCCGACCCGCAGGTGCTCGCCGTCGTGGGCGGGCTCGGAGCGCTGCTCGGCTTCCTCGTGCTCGTCCCACTCGTACTCGTCCTCTGGTTCAGCCTCCGCACCACCGGGCCCGGCGAGCGCGGGGGCGAGTTCACCCTCCAGAACTACGCCAACACGTTCGCCAACCCCCTCACCTACGAACTGCTCGTCAACACGTTCTGGTTCTCCATCGGCTCCATCGCCGTAGGACTCGTCATCGGGGTCGGCTTCGCGTGGCTCATCGAGCGGACCAACACGCCGCTGCGCAACTTCGGCTTCGTCTCCATCGTCATCAACAGCGCCATGCCCGCGAGCATGTTCGCCATCGCGTGGGTGCTCGTCCTCAACCCCCGCACCGGGCTGGTCAACCTCCCCTTCACCGTGCTCCTGGATTGGGACAAGGGGCCGTTCAACCCCAACACCATGTACGCCATGATCTTCGTCGAGGGGCTCCGGCTCGCGGCGACTATCTTCCTCATGGTCATCGGCCTCTTCCGCAGCATGGACCCCGCCCTCGAAGAAGCCGCCGCCATGTCGCAGGTCAACGCCTTCAAGACCGTGCGGCACGTCACGCTCCCCATCATGACTCCCGGCATCCTCGGCGTCGTCGTCTACGTCGCCACCTCCACCGTCGGCATCTTCGAGATCCCCGGCGTCATGGGCATGCCCGCCGACATCCACGTGCTCGCCACGCGCATCTACCTGGCGACCTCGCAAGAGCCGCCCAACTACGGCTTCGCAACCAGCCTCGCCACCATCGCCGGAATCCTCGGCATCGTCGGCATCTACATCTATCACCGCGTAACCCGCATCCAGCAGCGGTTCGCGACTATCACCGGCAAGGGATACCGGCCGCGCCGCATCGAACTCGGCCAGATGGGGCGCTCCATCAGCGCCGGGCTCATCATCCTCTTCTTCATTCTCACCTTCGCGCTGCCGATGTTCATCCTCATCTGGGCCAGCCTCATCCCCTACTACCAGGCGCCTCTCCCAAAGGCGCTGCCAACCGTATCGCTCGACGCCTACCGCTACATCATCGACGGGCCCGGGCGCCACGAATTCCTCCAGGGACTCCGAAACTCCCTCCTCCTCATCCTCGTCGTCCCCGCCTTGACGATGCTCCTCTCCGCGGTCGTCTCCTGGTTCGTCGTCCGCAGCAGGGCGCGCGGAAAGTCAATCCTCGACCTCCTCGCCTTTATGCCCCACACGGTGCCCGGCATCGTCATGGGCCTCGCGTGGCTCATCATCGGCCTCTTCATCCTCGTGCCCACCTACGGCACTATCTGGCTCATCGTCATCGCCCACGTCTCCCTCTTCATCGCCTACGGAACCCGCACGACCAACGGCGCAATGTTCCAGATCCACCGCGAACTCGAAGAAGCCGGCGCCATGAGCGGCGCCGCGTGGTTCAGTACGTTTCGCCGCATCATTCTCCCGCTCCTCATGCCCTCCCTCGTCGCCGGATGGCTCTGGGTCGCCATTCACAGCGGACGCGAGCTCACCGTCGCGCTCCTCCTCCAATCGAGCTCCAACCGCATCATCTCCGCCTACGTATGGCAGCAGTTCTTCGGCGGACGCCTCAACCTCGCCGCCGCCGCCGGCGTCCTGCTCGTCATCCTCATCATCCTGCTCGTCGTCCTCGTCCGCATCGCCGGTCAACGGCTCAGCAGGCAATAACCGCAGCCAGGGAGGCTCCCTTGCCAGTCGCACTGCAAGTCAAGCATCTCCACAAGAACTTCGACACCGACCAGGGCGCCGTCCACGCCGTCGACGATGTCTCGTTCGACGTCGAGGCGGGCGCCTTCTTCACGCTCCTCGGCCCATCGGGATGCGGAAAGTCCACCACGCTCCGCTGCATCGCCGGGCTCGAACGCCCGGACTCCGGGGAGATCGTCCTGGAGGACGCTGTCCTCGTCTCCGGCGACAGCGGCGTCTGGACGCCGCCCTACAAGCGCCCGATGGGCATGGTCTTCCAGTCCTACGCTATCTGGCCCCACATGGACGTGTTCGACAACGTCGCCTTCCCGCTCAAGCAGGGCCCGGTCAAGTTCCCCGCCGCCGAGATCCGTGAGCGCGTCCTGCGCTCCCTGGCGCTCGTCCACCTCGACGGCCTCGAGAAGCGGCCCGCCCCGCAGTTGAGCGGCGGCCAGCAGCAGCGCCTCGCCCTCGCCCGCGCGCTCGTCAACGAACCCAAGGCCCTCCTGCTCGACGAACCCCTCAGCAACCTCGACGCCAAGCTCCGCGAGGAGATGCGCAACGAGCTCAAGGCGCTCACCTCCAGTCTCGGCATCACCACCCTCTTCGTCACTCACGACCAGATCGAGGCTCTCACCCTCTCCGACCAGGTGGCCGTGATGGACAGCGGGCGCCTCGTGCAGTACGGCCCCCCGCGCGACATCTACGAGTCCCCCCGCAACCGCTTCGCCGCGGAGTTCATCGGGACCGCCAACTTCTTCGACGGCGCCGCCGACGGGCCCGCCGAGGCCGGCGCCGAAGCCGCCATACGCACCGCCTACGGCGTCTTCCGGTGCACCACCCCCGAGCCCCTTGCGAAAGACGCGCCCGTCGTCGTCGCGGTCCGCCCCGAGAACATGCATATCCGCCCGGCGGACGCCGACGGCGACGGCGCGAACACCCTTGCCGGCGCCGTCAAGAGCATCGTCTACCTCGGAAGCACTCTCGACTGCGAAATCGACGTCGACGGCTTCCTTGTCAAGGCGACCGCCCACCCGAGCGAGCAAATCCGCGTCGGCGACGCCGTAACCCTCGCCTTCACCACCGCCAACTCGCGGGTAGTGCCGTAGGCAAGCGGGGGCTAGCGGGGTTGACTGGGGGACTGCCGGGTTTGCCGGTAGTCCGCTATCGCGTCCTGCAGGGTTGTCCAGCCGAGGAGGGCGCACTTGATGCGGATGGGGAACTCGCGGACGCCCTGGAGCGCGACGAGCTCGCCGAGGGCCTCCTCGTCCTCCTCGGAGAGTTCAACTCCCTGCATGACGCCCTTGAACATCTGCACCATCGCCTCCGCCTCGTCGAGCGTCATACCGGCGAGCCGGTCGGTCAGCATCGACGCCGACGCCTGGCTGATGGAGCACCCCTCGCCCTCGAAGGCCGCCTGACCTATGCGGCCGCCGCCGTCGAGGCTGAGCGTGAGGATTACCTGGTCGCCGCAGAACGGGTTGAAGCCCTCGGACTTGAGGTCGGGGTTGTCGACCACGCCGCGCCGCCGCGGACGGCGGTAGTGGTCGAGAATGACCTCCTGGTAGAGGTCATTGAGGCCGTCGGGCATTTGCATCGCCGAAGTACTCCAGTGTGCGCTTGAGGCCCTCGATGAGCATATCCACTTCTTCCTCGGTGTTGTAGAGGTAGAAGCTTGCCCGGGCGGTCGCGGGAACGTTGAGCTTGCTGCGAACGAGCGGCATGGCGCAGTGGTGGCCGGCGCGGATGGCCACGCCTCGGCTGTCGAGCACCTGGCTGATGTCGTGCGGGTGCACGTCGCCGAGGTAGAACGACGCCACCCCGCCCCGGACGTCGAGGTTCGTCGGGCCGTAGGTCTCCGCCTCTTCGAGCTCCTTGAAGCGTTCGAGCGCGTAGCGGGTGATGGCGATTTCGTGCTCGCGGACGTTCTCCATGCCGATGCCGTTGAGGTAGTCCACGGCGGCGCCGAGAGCGATGGCGTCGGCGATGTTGGGAGTCCCCGCCTCGAACTTCATCGGCGGCGGCGCCCAGCTGGCTTTCTCGTAGGTTACTTCGAGCACCATTTCGCCGCCGCGCAGGAACGGCTCGAGCTCTCCCAGCGCGTCAGGGGCGACGTAGAGCGCGCCGATGCCCGTGGGGCCGAGCATCTTGTGGCCGGAGAACGCGAGGAAATCGCAGCCGATCCGCTGGACGTCGACCGGCATGTGCGGGACGCTCTGCGCGCCGTCGACGAGCACGCGCGCGCCGGCGCTATGAGCGGCGGCGCAGACTTGCTCCACAGGCGTGATGGTCCCCAGCACGTTCGAGACATGCGTCAGCGCGACGAGTTTCGCGTTCGGCGTCAAGAGCGCGTCGAGGTCGGAGAGGTCGAGCGTGTAGTCGGCGCCGACGGCCATGAGGTCGAGGGTTGCGCCCTTCGTGCGGGCGACGTGCTGCCACGGCACGAGGTTGGAGTGGTGCTCCATTTCGGTTGCGACGATGCGGTCGCCCTCGCCCACGCGCTGCATCGCCCACGCGAGCGCCACGAGATTTATCGCCTCGGTGGTGTTCCGCACGAACACGATGTTCTCAGGGCTGGGAGCGTTGATGAACCGCGCGACCTTCTCGCGGGCCTCCTCGTAGGCGACGGTGGCCTCGACGGCGAGCGTGTGCGCGCCCCGGTGGACGTTGGCGTTGTAGCCCTCGTAGTAGTCGACGAGGGCCCGAATAACCGACGCGGGTTTCTGCGACGTCGCCGCGTTGTCGAGGTAGACGAGCGGAACGCCGTTCACCTTCCGGTTGAGGATGGGGAAGTCGTTGCGGACGCTCTGGAGGTCGTACATCACGCGCTCCGGGCGAGGCGCTCGGCGACGGCGGCGTCGACATACTGCCGCACGGCGTCGTCTTCGATGGCGTTGAGAGGCTCCGCGACGAAGCCTTGCGCGAGGAGCCGGCGGGCGGCCTGCTCCCCGATGCCGCGGCTCTTCAGGTAGAACAGGGCCTCCTGGTCGAGCTGGCCGACGGCGGCGCCGTGGGTGCACACGACGTCGTCGACGAAGATTTCGAGCTTGGGCTGGGTGTCGATTTCAGCGCCGGGCGAGAGCAGGAGGTTCTTGTTCACCTGGTGCGCCTCGGTCTGCTGGGCGCCGGGGCGGACGAGAACGCTTCCCGCGAAGACGCCCCGGGACTGGCCGGCGAGCAGTCCTTTGTACACCTCGTTCGACTTCGCGCCGGGCACGGCGTGATCGACGAACGTGTGGTTGTCGACGTGGCTGTCGCCGTCGGCGTAGTAGAGGCCGAACAGGCCGACCTCGGCGCCGGGCGCGGCGAGCGCAACATTGATGTCGCGACGCGCGAGCTTTCCACCGAGATCGACGGCGACCGACGCGACACGGCTGTCGCTGGCCTGGTCGACGTGGACGGCGGCGACGTGATAAGCGCCGGCGCTTTCGCGCTGGAGAGTGGTCAGGCGAAGGTCGGCGCCCGGCCCGGCTGCGACCTCGGTCACGGCGTTGGTGAAGTACTCGCCGCCGTCGAGGCTCTCGTAGCTGACGAGGACGGTCGCGCTGCTGTTCGCGCCGGCGATGATGAGCGCGCGGGGGTGCGTGGCGACGCTCTGCGTTCCGGTCGAGAGGAAGAGCAGGTAGATCGGCTCGCGGGCGGCGACGCCGTCGGGAACCTGGACGAAGGCGCCGTCGTGGAGGAAAGCGGTGTTGAGCGCCGTGAAGCCGCTGCCGCCCGCGGGGGCGATTTGGGCGAGGCGCTCGCGGACGGCGGGCAGGCGGTACTCGATCGCGTCCGCCAGCCGCCCGACAATCGGCCCGTCGCCCGCGCGCCCGATGACGTCGGCGTGGATGGCGGCCTCGCTCGGCGGCTCGGTGGAGAGGGCTGGCTCGTACCGTCCGTCGACGAACACCAACTGGTGGACGCGGGGGCACGGCAGTTCGTAGGGCCGGAGGTCGACCTGAACGTTCCGGGCTCCCGCGCCGAGCGAGAACGCGCCGTCGGCGATGGGGCGGGGATTGGTGTACTTCCAGGCTTCGTTGCCGCGCCTTTCGGTGGGGAAGCCGGCGCGCTGGAACTCGGCCAGCGCGTCCCGGCGAACGTCACGGAGCCAGGCGGGGTCGACGGAGGGGCCGTTGCGCTCGAAGGCGCGCGACTGCTCGACGTAGGGAGTGGTGGGGTCGGCGAGCTGGGTCATCGCTACGCGCCGCCGGCGGATTCGACGGCGTCGTAGCCCCGGGCCTCGACCTCGGCGGCGAGGGACTTGTCGCCGGAGCGAACGATGCGGCCGTCGATGAGGATGTGGACGTAGTCGGGGTTGAGGTAGGAGAGCACGCGCTCGTAGTGCGTGATGATGACGGAGGCCGTGCCGGGGCGGTTGAGTTCCGTGATGCCGGCGGCGACTTCGCGGAGGGCGTCAACGTCGAGGCCGGAGTCGATCTCGTCGAGGATGCGCAGCCGGGGTTCGAGCACGGCCATCTGGAGGACTTCGTTGCGCTTCTTCTCCCCGCCGGAGAAGCCCTCGTTGACGGAGCGCTTGGTGAGCGCCGGGTCCATCTCGACCAGCTTCACCTTGGCGCGGATGAGGCGGTCGAACTTGAGGGGGTCGAGCTCTTCCTCGCCGCGGCTCTTCATCAGTTCGTTGTAGCCGGCGCGCAGGAAGTGGTCCGTGCGGACGCCGGGAATCTCGATGGGGTGCTGGAAGGAGAGGAAGAGGCCGTTGCGCGCGCGCTCCTCGGCGGGCATCGCCAGGAGGTCCTCCCCGTCGAAGAGCGCCGATCCGGCGACAACCTCGTAGCCGGGCCGTCCGGCGAGGACGTAGGCCAGTGTGCTCTTGCCGGAGCCGTTGGGCCCCATGATGGCGTGGGTCTCGCCGGCGTTGACAGTGAGATCGACGCCCTTGAGGACTTCGACGCCGTTGACTTCAGCGCGGAGGCCGCGGATTTCGAGCATCAGCCGACCGTCCCCTCCAGGTTGAGGTCCAGCAGGCGGTTGGCCTCGACGGCGAACTCGAGGGGCAGCCGCCGGACGACTTCCCGGACGAAGCCGTTGACGATGACGGACTGCGCGTCCTCGCGGCTGAGCCCCCGCTGCTGGCAGTAGAAGATCTGGTCTTCGCTCACCTTGGTGGTCGAGGCCTCGTGCTCGATGCTGGCGGAAGGGTTCTCGATCTCGATGTAGGGCACGGTGTGGGCGCCGCACCGGTCGCCGATGAGCAGGGAGTCGCACTGGGTGAAGTTGACGGCGTTGTCGGCGCCGGGCAGCGCCTTCACGAGGCCGCGGTAGGTGTTGTTGCCGCGCCCCGCGGAGATGCCCTTGGAGATGATGCGGCTGGAGGTGTTCTTGCCGATGTGCGTCATCTTCGTGCCGGTGTCGGCCTGCTGGCGTCCCTTGGCGAGCGCGACGGAGTAGAACTCGCCGGTGGA
>DAOUKL010000098.1:0-18067 GCA_034421335.1 Dehalococcoidia bacterium
CGGTCATGGAGTAGCCGAAACCGTTGTTGGTTACGGTTGCGGTGGCGCCGGTCTCGAACTCCATGAAGGCGGAGTAGTAGCCGACGGCGTGGCGTTCAGGCCACCACTTGCCCGTCGTCCCTCGGATGGTCTTGACCATTCCGCCGCCGAGGAGGCGGAGGCTGTCGAGCTGGTGGGGGCCCTGCCGGTAGAGGACGCCTCCGCCCAGGAACTCGTCGAGTTCCTCGGGCTGGCGCGCCTGGAGCATCCAGTCGGTGAAGGCCCAGTTGTTGAGCGCCACGAGCGGGCCGAGCTCGCCGGACTGGATGATGCGGCGCATCTCCATGACGGGCGGGCTGAATCCGAGCGTGTGCCCGCAGAGGAGCTTGACACCGTTGCGGTCGGCGGCCTCGACCATGGCCTCGGCCTCGCGCATGTTCAGGGCCATCGGCTTTTCGGAGACGACGTGCTTGCCGGAGTTGGCTGCGAGCACGGTGTGGGGACTGTGCCAGTTGTTGGGAGTGGCGACCCAGACGGCCTCGACGTCGGGGTCGGCGCAGAGGCCCTCGGCGCTGTCGTAGACGCGGGCCTCGGGGAACCGCGCCTGGAAGGCTTCGCGGACACGCGGGTTGGTGTCGGCCGCGGCCATGAGGTCGATCTCGTCGAGGCTCTCCATGTTGGGCATGATCTGGGTGGCGCCGACGCCGACGCCGATGACGCCCATCTTGAGGGGTTTGGTTTCAGGCATGACTGTTCTCTCCCATCAGCGCCGTTCTTCTCCGTTGCCGGGCAGGCTGCGAGATTCCCGCGAAGGCGGGAATGGAAGGAGACCCCCGCCCTTCGGACTGCCCCCCTCTTGTGGGAGGCGGATTATTCGCGGGACGGAAGCTAGCCGATGGCCCCGACGACCTCCTGGGCAGGGACTTCCGCTTCGCGGTAAAGGCCCATCGCCTCAATGACGGGCAGGTCGCTCATCGAGAAGAGGACGGCGTCGTCGGAGGCGGAGTCGGTCCCGTGCTCGTGGGGGAGCCACGACGGCAGCACGAACGTGTCGCCCTTCGACCAGTCGAGCCGGTTGCCGTCGATGATGGAGTAGCCCTCTCCCTTGGCGACGTGGTAGACGACACTGGAGGTGTGGCGGTGGGCGGCGGTGCGGGAGGCGGGGGCGAGCCGCTGCAACTTGAGCGCGAGCGTCGGCATGCTGTGGCCGCCGGTCACCGGGTTGGCGTACTCCATGATGACGCCGTCGTAGGGGTCGTCCTCGCCGTAGCCGAGGAGGGCGCCGTAGGCCTCGTCCCAGCGGTAGGTGAGGGGGAGGGCGCCGCCGTGGACGTCCCCGAACTTGGGACGCATCAGCCCGTTGCCGACAGAGGCGTTGGTGAAGCCGACAGGCTTGGTTACGGGCTGGACGTCCTCGGGGAAGGGCTCCTGGAACATGGCGTCGAGGTAGCCGACCAGCGGGGCGTCGAGGCAGTCGAGCCAGATGACGGGCTTGTCGGTGGGGTTGTTGTGGTCGTGCCACGCCCAACTTGGGGAGAGGACGAGGTCGCCCTCCTGCATCCGGAAGCGCTCGCCCTCCTGTACGGTGAAGGCGCCCTCGCCCTCGATGACGAAGCGGATGGCTGCGGCGGTGTGGCGGTGCGCCTCGGCGATTTCGCCGGGCCAGACGATCTGTACGGCGGCGGACATCGTTTTGGTCGCGCCGGCCTGGCGGGTCTTGAGGCCGGGGTTGCGCATGGTCAGCGCGCGACGGAAGCCCTGCCCCCTGAGGCTGGGGAGGTCGCCGGCCTGCATGGCCAACTCGCGCATCTTGTCCCATCGCCAGACGTGGGGGGCGAGCTTGGGACGCTCGGGCGGGTTGGCGTGCATCACCCACAGGGGGTTGATGTTCTCGTCGTCCAACTCCTGGTGGAACGCCTTTTCGCTATCGGGCATCGTCCAGGTCATGGTGGTCCTCCTTGTTGCCCTCTCCCTAACCCTCCCCACGAGGGGAGGGGATGCTGTTACTCCCGTGCTTCGGCCCTCGCCGACAGTTCGCCGACCTCGCTGATGTTGATGGTCACGAGGTCGCCGGGGGTTACGGGGCCGACGCCCTCGGGGGTGCCGGTGAAGACGAGGTCGCCCGGCTCCATGCGGGCGACCCACGACATGTTGGCTATCTGGTTCTTGCAGTCGACAATCATGTCCTTCGTGAAGGCGTGCTGGCGCAGTTCCTCGTTCACCCAGAGGTTGATCTCCAGGCCCTGCGGGTCGGCGACTTCGTCGGCGGTTACGATGCAGGAGCCGGTGGGCGCGAAGGTGTCGAACGACTTGCGCTTGCTGCGGTCCTCGGGGCCGCGGACGGTGATGTCGAGTCCGCATGTGTAGCCGAAGACGTGGTCGAGCGCCTCATCGACGGGGATTTGGCTGCCGCCCTTGCCGATGACCATGACGAGTTCGGACTCGTGGTGGATGACGCGATCGGCGTAAGGGAGTTGGATGGGGTCGTTGGGGCCGGAGACGGCGCTGGAAGCCTTGAGGAACATTCCCTGGTCGGACGAGACCTGTGGGGCGGTTCCGCTCCACGGGCTGCTCTGCATCTCCTCGTGGTGGGCCTTGTAGTTGACGGGCTGCGCGTAGACCTTGCGGGGCGCGGGCACCGGGGCGAGAAGGCGAACGGAGTCGAGCGGGACGCCTCCGCCGGCTGCGGCGAGGCGCTCAGCCTCGGGCCGGAGGGCGTCCCATCGTTCGATGAGGAGCAGCATCCGCATCGGCTTGAATTCCTCGGGGAGTTCCGGCACGAGGCTGGTGATGTCGACGACCTTGTCGTCGGGCGTCAGGACGCCGATCTGGTGGTCATCGAAGCTGACGAGGCGCATGGATTGGTTCTCCGCCTTCCGCGTGGTCTCTAACTTGGGGGCGATAGTACCACCCGTGGCGGGGGAGGCTCAACGGGCGTGCGCCCCTGCGCGCGCCGCCCTGCTCCCCAGCCCGTCTTCGGGGGAGGGGCGGTGCGCCTTCGGCTGCCCATCGCTTGCAGGAGGCTAGTGGAGGGGGGAGAAAGAGGCCGGAACCATGTGGCGGACGAGCTGGTGAACGGCGCGCTCGTCCGTGTGCGGCGGCCAGATGCCCTCCTTGAGGTAGACGGCGCGGAGTTCGTCGCGGTGCGCCCAGTCTTTGTAGGGCCACAGTTGGTACCAGCGGTTGAGTTGTCCGAGCTCGCTGGCGAAGAAGCAGCCGGGGTAGAGTTCGAGGCGCTTGGGGGCCTGGTCGCAGAACTGCTGCATGACGGAGCGCACGGCGCCCGCGGGGAAAGTGTACATGCGGAGCTCGTAGAGCCCGCCCCACTCGCGCGGGCCGTCGAGCGGGTCGTTGACGGGCGCGGGGTTGAGGATGTCGCTCTCCATCGACACGATGAACTCGGTGATGTCGGGCGGCCACGTCCCGGAGGCGATCGCCTGGGCGCGGACGTCGGCCCGCTGCTGGAGGGACTCGTACGCCCAGAGGTGGACGATCTGGTTGAGCGGGCCGATGTCGGTGTGCCAGAAGCCGACGAGCGGCGAGAGTTTCGTGCGCTCGTCGATCTTTTCGGCGAAGCGCCGCTCGACCTCCGGCACGGAGTTGGCCGTGAGGTTGTACGTGCGAAGTTCGTAGAGCATGCGGAGTCTCCTCTGTTCCTGCCTTGGCTTCGTTCGAGTCTACCCGATGACCGGCGCGATAGCGGCCTAGAGGGTGAGCTCGAGGATGTAGAGTCCACCCTTGAGCCGGTCCACCACGTACAGGATGCCGTTCTCGTCCACGAAGACGTCGTTGACTCCGTTGGACGCCGCGCCTTCCGGAGTGGGCGGCACGAAGTAGGCGACTTCCTCCGGCCGGAAGGGGTCGCTCGTGTCGAACACGCGGACGCCGGCGTTGAAGAACGTGCCGAATATCAGCGTGTCGGACTGGAAGCAGGTGGGGCCGGGCTGATTCTCGTAGACGTTGTGCGCGCCGAACCGCCCCGGGCGGTTGAAGAAGTCGTTGGTGTCCGGCATGGGGAACGTGCTGATGATGACGGGGTTGGTCTCGTCCCGGATGTCCATCATCCAGATCAGCTTGGGGTAGTCCTCGCCGTTCTCGCGCACGGCCTCCTGGGTTACGACCATGAGGTCGCGGCTGAACAATGGCAACGCGGTGTGCCAGAACCCCGGGAAGGGCGGCGACGGATTGATCCGGCTGATTACCGAGGGGTTCGCTACGTCGGAGATGTCGAGGATGGCGACGCCGGAGTCGAGATAGGCGCAGTAGGCGCGGTCGGGGCGCTGGGGGTAGACGTTGGCGTTGTGCAGCCGGTGGCCGGAGTCGATTACGGGGTTGCGCCCGACGGGAGGGGCGTCGTCCCCTTCCCGCGTGCCGGGGACCCACCAGCGTCCGGCCTCAACGGGGTTGGTGGGGTCGCCTACGTCCACGATCATGTAGAACTGGTCGTCCTTCTGGTCGCGGGGCTGGAAGTCGGGAGCGCCGGTGGAGAGGTGGGCGTAGTTCCCGTCCACCCACCATAGAACGTGGCAGCCCCGGGACCAGGGGCCCCCGAGGTCGAGGAAACCGATGCGCCGCGGCTCCTCCATGTTGCTGACGTCATAGACGCCCATCCCCGTTCCGGGCTGCCCCGGCTCAACCGACTGGTAGGCGACGAGCATCAAGTCGTCGACGATGGAGAGCGAGTTGGAGCGCAGGTGGGAGTAGGCGTGGTCGGTCTGCGCGATCACCCTGGGGTTGGCGACGTCCGTAACGTCGACGCTGGTGATGTCCTTGGGCGCGCTCTCGTGGGCCAGGTAGAGGATCCGGCGGCCCTCCCTCGTCTGGTGGAGGTGGACTCCCTCGCCCACGTTTCCGAAGCCGTTGAGGTCGTGGTGGGAGATGAGCCGCATATTGCGGATCTCCTGTGTTTGCGCAGCCATTGGCGCCTCCTTCCGAGCGGACTTGCTTCCGTGGGGTGCAAGTTAGCAGCAAACCCGACGGCCCGCCATTCCCCGCCCCCTCCTGCCTCCCCCGTCTTCGGGGGAGGAGAAGGTGGTCTTCCCGTGGTTGGGGGACTAGTAACTCCCCACCATGGAGGCGAACTGTTCGCGGCAGAGTTCGGCGTAGCGGCGGTCGAGCGCCATGAGTTCGGCGTGCGTTCCGCGCTCGACGACCTTGCCGTCGTCGATGTACAGGATGACGTCGGCGGCGAGGACGGTGGAGAGGCGGTGCGCGATGACGATGGTGGTGCGGCCCCGGGTGAGGCTGGCGAGGGCGGTCTGGACGGCGCGCTCGGAGTGGGAGTCGAGCGACGACGTGGCCTCGTCGAGGATGAGGATGCGGGGGTCTTTGAGGAGCATACGGGCGATGGCGAGCCGCTGCTTCTCGCCGCCGGAGAGGCGGTAGCCGCGCTCGCCGACGACGGTGTCGAAGCCGTCGGGCAGGTTCTCGACGACGTCGAGCACGGACGCTGCGCGGCAGGCCTCGACCATCTCGGCGTAGGTGGCGTCGGGCCGGGCGATGCGGAGGTTGACGCCGACGGCATCGTGGAAGAGGAAGGTCTCCTGGGAGACGTAGCCGATCTGTCCTCGGAGCGATTCGAGGGTGAGGCCGCGGATGTCGGTTCCGTCGAGGAGCACCTGCCCCTCGGTGGGGTCGTAGAGGCGGGGGATGAGGTAGGTGATGGTGGTCTTGCCGGCGCCGCTCGGCCCGACGAGCGCGACCATCTGGCCGGGATGGACTTCGAAGTCGAGCCCGTCGAGGGCGCGGCGTCCGGGGGTGTACTCCATGACGACGTTGCGGAAGGCGAGAGCGCCTTCGGCGCGCCGGACGTCGACGGCTCCGGGGGCGTCGGCGATGTCGGGTTCGAGGTCGAGGTACTCGAAGATGCGCTCGAAGTAGGCGCCGGAGGTTACGACGTCGACGTGGAGGGACATGAGGTCGGTTGCGGGGGTGTAGAGGCGTCCGAGGAGCGCGACGAATGCGACGACGGTGCCGATGGTGAGTGCGCCGGAGATGACCTGTCCGCCGCCGAACCAGTAGATGACGGCCGGCCCCCCGGTGGTGACGATGAAGAGGAGCATGAAGTACCAGCGTCCGACGAGCGCCTCGCGGACCTGCAGGTCCATCAGTTCGCGGTTCTCGCGCTGGAAGCGGTCGAGCACCTCGCGCTCGCGGGTGAAGGTCTTGATCAGCATGAGCCCGCTGATGCCGAGGCTCTCGGCCATGAGGGAGTTGACGGCGGCGCTGCGCTGCTGGCGTTCGGTGCGGAGGCGGCGTCGCAGTCGTCCGACGGTGATGGTGGGGACGATGAGCCAGGGCAGCACCATGAGGGAGACGATGGTGAGGCGCCAGTCGAGCGCGAGCATCGCGACGAGCGTGGTGGTGAGGATGAGCGCGTTCTGGAAGATGGTGACGAGGGCGCCGGAGATAACGGTGTCGATGCCCTGGATGTCGCTGGTGAGGCGGGACATGAGTTCGCCGGTGCGGGCCTCGGTGTAGAAGCGGAGGGAGAGGGACTGAAGGCGGGTGAACATGCGCAGCTTGAGGTCGTACATGATGCGCTGGCTGACGACGGTGTTGAGGTAGCTGCGGAGGACGCCGATGAGCCCGAGGACGACGGCTGCGGAGAAGAGGCCGGTGGAGAGCGTCAGCAGCAGGGGGCGGTCGGCGCCGTCGATGGCGGAGTCGATGATGGCGCGGATGAGGAGGGGCGGGGCGAGTCCGGCGAGGGCCGCCGCGGCGACGGTCCCGAGGATGAGGAGGAGCCGGGACCAGTAGGGGGCGAGGAAGCCGATGATGCGCCAGAGGTTGCCCTTTGCGAGGGCGGTCTGGGAGTTGATGGGGGCGGCTCTGCCGTGCACGCGCATAGGGCGAGTATACGCCCGCCGCCTGATCTCCCCCCTCCCCCGAAGACGGGGGAGGGCTGGGGTGAGGGTTTACGCGCGAAGCGCGTGTCCGTTCTCCCCCCGAGGGGGAGATGCCCGAAGGGCAGGGAGGGTGAGAGGGGGTAATCAGCCTAGGTTGTCCCAGTGGTCCCAGTGGGTTACTTCGGAGGCGGGACGGCGGGTGGTGGGGCCGTAGCGGTGGCCGTCCTGCGGCCATCCCAGGGGAATCATCGCGGCGGTTACCCAGTCGTCGGGGAGGCCGACGGCCTCGCGGATCTGCGGCTCGAACCCGCGGCGCACGCGGGTGGTGAGGACGCTGCCGA
This sequence comes from Dehalococcoidia bacterium, assembly GCA_034421335.1. GTDB lineage: Bacteria > Chloroflexota > Dehalococcoidia > Lucifugimonadales > Australimonadaceae > S5-327. Next base: position 7,169 of record DAOUKL010000098.1, read on the forward strand.
GTCCGAGGGCGCGCGCGGCGAGCAGCATGTTCTGCACCGCGGGGTAGATCGACGCGCCGTGGTGGACGTCGGTCCCGGGGTGATGCGTAACGGCGAGTACCCACACCGGCACGTCCATGATGTGCTGGGCGAGGTAGTCGGCGGACTCGGCGGCGCGTGCCTCGGACGCGGTGGTCGCCTCGCCGTGGTTGGGCCGTGCGGTGGCGGGGTAGTGCTCGGCGATGATGCGCTTCGTCGCCTCGTCCTTGATGACGATGAAGCCCCACTGCTGCGAGTTGCCGCCGTTGGGAGCGCGGATGCCGGCCTCGATGACCTTCCGCACCAGGTCGTCCGGCACGGGGTCGGTCTTCAGGTAGCGCAGCGCCCGCTGCGTATACATCGCTTCGAACAGGCCGATCTCTTCGGACATGGGGGAGGCTCCTTGGGGGGCGTTGTAAACTGACGGCTGACGAACGCGACCGATTCTAACCCTCAGAGGGAGAGCGGCGCCCGCGGGGCGACGTTGCCCTTCGTGCGGGGGCAGGGGGCACAAGGTGACGGAAGCCATACTCAGTGCGCTCGACGAAGACCAGGGTTTAAAACGCCTGGAAAAACTCCTAGGGGAGTTCAACCTGTTCGATGTGCTTCAAGTCTGGCACTTGGAGCTTCAACACTCGTGGGTCATCGCATGGTTGCTCGACCCGCGTGGCTCGCACGGGCTGGGCGAGTCCTTCCTGCGCGCCTTTCTCTCCCATGCGGCGACGGCGGCGCAAGAGCGCCGTATCCCTGCTCCATCACTGGACGTCGTGAAGCGCTGGAAGCTCAGTGACGTCGAGGTGGCGCGAGAACGTCACCACATCGACATCCTGGCGCTTAGCGAGGCTGACGCTTTCGCCTGCCTCATCGAGAACAAGATATTCAGCCCCGAGATTCCCGGCCAGCTCCACTGGTATTTGGAGACCGTAAGGAAGACTTACCCCGAACTCACGCCGTTCCCCATCTTCCTGACGCCGGACCGCAGGAAACCGATGAAAGAACGCGACCAGAGGCGCTGGGCGCCGTTCGACTACGGGCAAGTCGCCAACCTCATCGACGGATTGCTGCGCGCACGCGGATCAACTATCAGCACTCCAGTCCGTACCTTTTTGAAGCAGTACACTCGAACCCTACGGAGGCGGATCTTGAGCGCATCCACCGACATCGACAAACTTGCATTCCGCCTCTATGTCGAACACAGAGAAGCGTTCGACCTCATCGCGAGGGCGCAAGACTCTCCCACGGGACTGGGATGGGACGTCATCGACAAAGCGATGAAGACGCTCGAACCGCACGTTAAGCCCGATGAGCACGATGCCAAGCATCACCGGTTCTTTGCTGCGTGTCTCGATGAGGTGCCGGTGCTCAAGGTGCCGAAGCTCAAGGGAGAACCGCGCTGGACGGAGTCCGGACGTATCGTCCTGTTTCAGGTTGAACGCGTTGGCCCGACGAGAGACTTGCGCCTCTGGATAGGGCCTGGGCCAGAGGACGTTCGCAAGAAGGTGTTTGACGTCGCTCAGCGCAAGGGTGAGCCCTTCCTGAAATCTCGCCAAAGCACACTGTATAGCCCCTATCACTGGGTGTACGGCAAGACCATCCTTAACGACGCTGACCTGCTCGATAAGGATAAGGCCCTGACCAAGGCTCGGAGGACCATTCGTGAGTTCTTCGAGCAGGACTTCTGGCCGCTCGTGAATGGCATCCGCGAGGGGTTCGAACCAAGCGCTGCTTCGCCGGACGTCGTCCAACCATGACCACTCCCTACCGCTTCCTGCCTGACCGCCTCGTGAAGAACCTGGAGGGGGCGCCGTACCGGTACGCGGTCACCTACCAGAACCTGCCGCACTACTACACGCTCGCGGAGACGTGGCGTGACTATGAGGACAAGGTCAGCGAGGAGTTCCAGTGGACGGTGCGGGAGATGCGGAAGCACGACGTGATGCGTCCGTTCGGGGCTATGGAACAGCACTACCTCGACGTCAACGGCTTCTCGTACTGGACGATGGTCCCCCGCGATCAGGACACGTTCCTCATCAACCGTCAGTACTCGACGCACGGAGCGTACGATTCGCCGTTCGACGCCATCGCGCACAGGTATGACGATTCGGACAAGCCGTGGTACGTCGTGAGAGACGAGCGCGAGGCGCTGTACGCGCCCGCCGCGCCGTCGGGGCGCGTGCTGGATGTCGGGTGCGGGACTGGTCTGCTGGCGGACTACTGCTACAAGCAGATCGACCGCGAGCGGTACGTTGGAATCGACCCGAGCGCGGGGATGCTCGCGAAGTTCGCGCTGAAGCATCCGGACTACAAGGCGGAGGCGACGCTGCTGCGGACGACGTTCGAGGACTACGAGACGCCGCTGCGTTTCGACACGATCGTGGCGATGGCGGGCTCGGCGTCGCACGTTACGGGAGCGGACATTGTTGCGAAGGCGCGGGCGCTGCTGGCGCCGGGCGGGCGCGCGTTCCTGATGTTCTACCAGGACGCCGAGGCGGCGTTCGAGCAGTTCGGCATCGGCGCGCCGCCGCTCGCGGCGACGCCGGAGGGGGCAGTGGCGGAGGGAGACTACCTCGTACTGGAGTTCACGCGGGAGGGGTCGGGCTAGAGCCGGGTGCCCTCTCTGCCCTTCGGGCATCTCCCCCCGAGGTGGAGAATAGTTGCCCCCTCCCCTCCATGGGGGAGGGCTGGGAGAGGGCAGGCGCAGTGGGGGGCGTTTGCGTCAGGCGACGCCCCGGTCGCGGTAGGGGACCTGGTGCTGCGTGAAGACTTCGCGGCGTTCATCCGAGGACTGGATGATGGCGAGGACGACTTCCTGGGTGGCCTTGCCCCAGCGGGCGTCGTGGATGCGGACGGGCGTGTCCTCGCGGACGGCGCGGCACATCTCGTCGACCTCGACGGAGCAGTAGCGCCGGTTGTAGCCGTCGCCGGCGGGGACGGCCACCTCCTCGTCGCCGTAGTCCCCGTGGATGATGATGCCGGTTGGGGTCTGGCGCATCGTTCCACGCTCGCAGGCGACGATGGTGAGGCCGAAGAAGGCGTGGCGGCGGTCGGGCGAGACGGGGTAGCCGATGGGGCGTTCGAGCGTTCCGCCGTAGCGGGTGGAGTCTTTGTAGGCCTCCTCGGCATCGAGGTCGGGGAAGGCGTCTGCGCGGCGCCGGGTGTTGACGTGCAGGGCGGGGTCCATCAGGGCGCCCTGGAGCGTGTAGCCGTAGGTGAGTTCGGCGCTGTTGAAGTGGCCGTAGCCGTCGTAGGTGATGGTCGCGGTATGGCCTTCTTCGAAGTCGAGGAAAGCGGTGAAGCTGCCGTCGATGGGCCGGTCGAGGTCGGCGACGTTGGTCCTGGCGCGGACTGAGCGGACGTTTCCGCCGCCGATCATGCGAGCGATGTCGACCTGTATGGGGCCCTGGCGGCGCACGATGCTGCCGCCGCGCTCCTGCATCAGTTCGTACTTCGCGCGCGGGCGGTAGATCCAGTCGCTGTAGAACATGGAGTGGACCATGACGACCTTGCCGAGGCGTCCGCTGTTGGCGATTTCGGCGAGCCTGATGTTGGGGAGGTCGAGGCTCTGGGAGTGCCCGACGAGCACGCGGACACCGTTGCGTTCGGCGGCCTCGATGATGGCGTCGCACTCGTCGAGGGTGAGGCCCATGGGCTTGTCGAGGATGACCTGCTTCCCGCGCTCGGCGGCCATGACCGTGTGTTCGGCGTGCAGTTCGTCGGGCGTCATGACGTAGACCACGTCGACATTGGGGTCTTCGCAGAGGGCTTCGGCGCTCTCGTAGGCGGGGCCGCCGAATTCGCGGGTGAACCGTTCGCGCGCCGCGGGCCGGAGGTCGGCCGCCGCGGCGATGCGGGCGTTCGGGTTGGCGTGGAGCTCGGGGATCATGTTCATGGCCCCGGCGCCGAGTCCGATGATGCCGAAGTTGAGCGGGGCAGGGGCGGTTGTCATGGGGAGTCTCCTTCGCTGGCGGGGGCGAACTCGGCCTTGCACGCGAACGCGCTATGGCGCGCGGCCATCTCCGCCCTTCGGGCGTCTCCCCAAGGAGGGAGAACGGATTGTCGCCGCCCTCTAGGCCGTCAGCGCTTCTTTGGCGGAGTGGCCCGTTTGTGAGAGCAACTCGACGATGAGGGGCTTGAGCTTGCTGCCGTAGCGGGCGACCTCGTCGATGTCGGAGGTGCGCCCCAGCGTCCCCCAGCCTTCCTGGGGGATGTGGATGAGTTCGTTCTCGGCGGGGTCGCGGACGAGATTGATGGGCTCGCCGCCGTCGGCGACGACGCTCGCCTGCTCGTCGAGCATCTTGCGGTAGAGGACGAGGCCGCGGTCGGACTCGCCGATGCGCTCGGCGGAGCGGTCCATCACGGGGCCCTGCACGATCCAGACGAGGTGGTCCTGGGCGAGCGTGTCGTCGCTGCGCCAAGAACCGTCGGGACGCTTCAGTTCGATGTCGGTGTAAGGGACGCTCTCCTGTTCGGGGACGTCGACGTCGTCGGGGAACCAGTAGCTCGTGAGTTCGACGTGCCAGGTGTGCGTGTCGTCGATGGGCACCCGGAACTGGAAGAAGTAGCGTCCGCCGCCGCCCTGCTGGAGGATGTTGGGGAAGAGGAGGGGGTGGCCGACGCTCCACTTGGGGGATTCCTTGGTGGTGTTGCCGTAGACGCGGCGCTTGATGATGCCGTAGGGGGCGGGGTCGAAGCCGATCTCCTTGTGCCGGTCGTAGGCGGCGAGGCTCTCGGCGACAGCGTCGCGGCGTCCTTCGAGTTTGGCGGCCCATGCGCCGTAGACGCCGTGGAGCCATTCGAGGTGGACGGGGTCGACGCTGTTCTCCATGCACTGGAGCCAGTTGCAGGGGAGTTCGGCGACGAACGCCTCCCGGAGGACGCCCTCCTTCCGGGCGAGGATGTCGTAGTTGGGGAGGAGCGGCGCGGGCTGCGGGCCCATGTACGTGAAGAGGAGTCCGCCGAGTTCCCGCACGGGGTAGGCCGCGACGCGGACCTTCTCCTTGAAGCGCCCGTCGGGGTGGACGGTCTCTTCGAACGGCTGCTCGATGCACTGGCCGGTCTCGTCCATCATCCAGCCGTGGTACATGCAGCGCAGGCCGCGCTCCTCCGGTATCCCATAGGAAAGGTCGACCCGCCGGTGGGGGCAGAAGCGGTCGATGAGGCCGAGCGTCCCGGACTTGTCCTTGTAGAGCACGAGGTCTTCGCCGAGGACGCGGAGGGACTTCGTAGGGCGCTCGTCGAGCTCGGTGGCAATGGCGACCGGGTGCCAGTAGCGGCGCATGAGCTCGCCCATGGGCGTGCCGGGACCGACCTGCGTGAGGCGCTGGTTCTGTTCGATGGTGAGCATTGGCGGTTCCTCCTAGGCGCCGTACCAGCCGTGGCGGTCGATGAGTCCGCGGATGTAGGCGATCTGCCCGATATGCTGGATGAGGTCGCCGGTTACGCGGGCGATGGAGACCTTGACGGTCTCGTTGGCGTTGGCGGCGGTTGCAGCGCTGGGGTTGTCGAGGTCGCCGTCGGCGAGGTTGTCGAGGAAGCGTCGGGACTTCTCGCGGGCGGCGTCGAAGTAGGCGAGGAGCGTATCGGCGTCGATGGGGTCGAAGGCGCGGACCTGGTCGAGGGAGTCGCCGTTGCCTGTTCCGCGGTCGGCGGGGAGGCCGAAGCGGTCGCACCAGCGGTCGGCGGACCAAAGTTCTTCCTCCCCGAGGAGGAGGGAGTAGTTCTTGTCCTGGGTCCTGGCGAGGTGCCATGCGAGCCAGCCGATGGGGTTGCTCTCCGGGCCGGCGGGCTGGACGGTGAGCTGGTCGGCGGTGAGGCCGTCGAGGGCCCGTTTGAGGAGGCCGCCGACGCGGTCGTAGGCGGCGTTCGAGATTTCTCCTGCGCTCATACGGGGCGGGCCTCCGTTCAGGGGATGGGGAGAAGCGTAGTGGTCGGCGCGGAGGCGCGTCAATCATCCTGTGCGCCGCGCTGCTCTCTCTGTCCTTCGGGCCCCAACGGAGGGAGAAGGTTCCCTCTCCCCCCCGAGGGGGAGGGCAGGGGAGAGGGCGGGTGGATTCCCTCCTTCGCGAGGACGCCGGTGAGAGCGGGATGACGGTGCTAGAATGCCGGCAATTCCCGGAGCGCAAAGGAGGTCCGCCACGGCTCAGTTCATCGACGTGCGACGCGAGGACGGCGTGCTGCTCATCACGCTCGACGACCCGCCCACGCGGAACGCGCTTGGCGTTGAGATGGCCGCCGAGCTGTACGAGGAGATCGAGCGGTTCGAGGCGAACGCCGACGACCGCGTGCTCGTGCTGACCGGACGCGACCCGTCGTTCTGCTCCGGGGCGAACGTTCGCCGGTTCGACGAGACGATAGGCCGCATCGAGCAGGAGGAGGGCGCCGGGGGCGCTCCGCCGCCGTTGCCGTGGGGCGACATGGACCCTCGGCTTGGACAGCGAGCGTCGGAGAAGGCGGAGGCCGGTTTCGGGTCGGTGTCGAACGTTCCGCTGCGCGTGAACGAGGTGCAGAAGCCGACGATAGCGGCGGTGAACGGTCACGCGATCGGCGTGGGGCTGGGTCTGGCGCTGTCGTGCGACATCCGCGTCGCGTCAGAGCGTGCGGAGTTTGCGGAGGCGTTCGTGCGGATGGGTTTGATTCCGGGCGACGGTTCGTGCTGGCAGTTGCCGCGCCTGATCGGGCTGAGCAACACGTACTACATGCAGTACACGGGAGACCGGCTGAGCGCGGAGGACGCCTACCGGATGAACCTCGTGAGCAAGGTGCATCCGCACGACGAGATGATGGCGTCGGCGCTGGAGTTCGCCAAGCGTCTGGCGAGCGGGGCGACGTACTCGATGTCGCTCACGAAGTACCTGGTGCAGCAGTCGTTCGGCATGGGGTTCGCGGAGAGCCTGCGTCTGGCGCAGACGGCGCAGGAGCTGGCCCGGCGCTCGGAGGACCACAAGGAGGCGGTGCGGGCGTTCATCGACAAGCGCAGGCCGGAGTTCAAGGGGAAGTAGGCGGAGAGGCGTACCCTCTCCGCCCGCTGGGCGCCTCCCCTGAGGGGGAGAGTGGATTCCCGCCTTCGCGGGAATGACGGGAGGAACAGACGGGCATGAAGGTTGGGGTAGGGCTTCCGTTCAGGATGCCGACGGACAGTTGGGCGTACATCGAGCAGGTCGCCTGGAAGGCGGACGAGGGGCCGTTCTCGTCGTTCTCGGCGCTCGATCGTCTGGCGTACGACAACTACGAGGCCATGATCGAGCTCGCGGCTGTGGCCGCGGTGACGAAGCGCATCGGCCTGGTTACGGCGGTGCTGCTGGCGCCGTTGCGGAACGCCGGAGTGCTCGCGAAGCAGGCGGCGACAGTGGACGCGATCTCGAACGGGCGGCTGACGCTGGGACTCGCCGTGGGGGGCCGCGCGGACGATGCCGTAGTCGCGCCGGCGGAGTTCCACAATCGCGGCAGGCGGTTCGAGGAGCAGCTCGTGATGATGAAGCGAATTTGGGCTGGCGAAACGCTCGAAGGCGCGGAGCGGCCTGTGGGGCCCGCGCCGGTGCAGCCGGGCGGTCCGCCGATCCTCATAGGGGGAACGTCGCCGCGGGCGATGGCCCGCATCGGCAAGTTCGCCGACGGCTATGTGATGGGCGGGCGCGCGCTCGAGGCCGAGTGGGCCAAGGACGTGATGACGCAGGTCGAGGAATCGTGGGCGGCGGCGGGCCGCGCGGGCAGGCCCCGCGTGATTGTTACGCTGCCGTGTGCGCTGGGGCCGGGCGCGGAGGACGCCGTGGCGGGGGCGCTCGCCGACTACTACGGCGGGCGTGAGACGGCGGGGGCCGCACGGCTGACGCGCCCGCAGCCGACGTCCGTGGAGACCATCCGCAACGCGATTCAGATGCACGAGGAGCTGGGCACGGACGAGATCATCTTCCGTCCGGTCACGCCGGACCTCGACCAGGTGGACAGGCTGGCCGACGCGGTCGGCTAGGGCTATCTATGGCGCGGCAAGGGGAAGAACCCGAAACGACCGAGGTGCCCCGGCGCACCGGCCTCGTCGCTTGGGCCCATCGGAACGAGGCGGCGCTGTCGCTGTTCGGGCCCGCGTTCCTCCTGGGACTGGGCCGGGGGTTCGCGGCGCCGGTGCTGCCGCCCATTGCGATGAGCTTCGGGGTTGGCCCGTCTGTCGCGGCGTTCATGGTGCTTGCGCCGGAACTGGGAGCCGTGATTTCGACGCTGCCCACCGGCTACCTGATAGACCGCATCGGGCGGCGCAAGATGCTGATCGCGAGCCCGCTCATCACGGCGGTAGCGGCGCTGATGGTGCTGCGGGCGTCGAGCTACGCCGAGCTGCTGGCGTACCTGGTGGCCGGCGGGATTGCGCAGCAGATGTGGCAGATGAGCCGGCTCGCGGCGATTGCCGACTCGGGCGCTCAGCGGTCGCGCGGGCGGATGATCACGGGCATGGCGGGGGTGAGCCGCGCCGGCACGCTGCTGGGCCCGCTTGTCGGCGGCATTGTCGGAGAGGTGTTCGGTTTGCGCGCGCCGTTCCTGATGTACGGGATCGCGGCGATTCTCGCGACGGTCCCGTCGTACCTGCTCATCCGGGAGACGGCGCCGACGCTGCTCGCCAGGCGGCGGGGGGAGCAGGTCGAGGCGCGGGACCTTTCGTGGGGGAAGCTGCTGACGCGCCCGGTGGTGGTGCTGTTCTTCGCGCAGTTCTTCGCGAACGTGGGCCGCGGGGGCGTGCAGGGGCAGTCGGGGATCTACGTCATCTACGCCGCTTACGCGTTCGGACTGGGCGCCGCGTCGCTCGGAGGGCTGATGTCGGCGATGGCGGTGGTGGGCATACCCATCACGCTGATGGCCGGCCAGGTGATGGACCGCTTCGGCCGGAAGCGGACGATCGTGCCCGCGAGTTCGCTGCTGGGCGTGGGGCTCTTCTTCATGGCGCTGGTCGCCGTGAGGGAACTCCCCCTGGCGCTGTTCATAGCGGCGTTCATCGTCATCAACATCGCCGTGTCGTTCATGGCCGGTTCGATGCAGACGCTGGGATCGGACGTGGCGCCGCCGGAAGCGCGAGGGAAGTTCTTCGGGGTGAACCGGCTGATTGCGGAGGCCGGCACGATGAGCAATCCCGGCATCTTCATCGTGGCGACGGCGGCCATAGCGGGCGGGGTCGGCTTCGCGACGGCGTTCGGGGCGATGGCGCTGTGCGCGTTCAGCGCGTCGTCGCTCGTTGGGTTCCTCTTGCGGGAGACACTGCGAAAGGGGTAGCCGCCGCGCCGACGGCGAGGTTGCGCTCCTTGGGCAGGCCGACGGAGCCGCCGTCGAGGTTCTCGATGGACATGGCGCTGGCGCCGTAGACGACGTACTCCTGACCGGTCTGAAAGCGCTCGCCCTTGATCATGCTGGAGAGCAGTTGCGCGGCGCCCCGGCTGACGCGCCCGACGGGGATGTTGACGAACGTGAAGGGCCGCTCGGAGAGCTGGGGGATGAACTCGCGGTTGCCGAGGGACGTGATGCTGATGTCCCGCGGCCACCGCACGCCTGCCTCGAAGCAGGCGCGCGCGAGGACGAGCAGGTTGGAGGGCGGGGTGAAGACGGCGCTGGCGTCGCTGAGGGCCTCGCGGAACTCGCCGGATGGGCCGCCGCGCGGAAGCCAGGCGATGCAGTCGTCCTCGTCGAAGGGCAGACCGAGGTTTCCCCACACGGCGTCGAGCCCGCGGTAGCGTCCGCCGAAGTTGGCGCCGGACTCAGCCAGGAGCGCCCTGATGCGGGTGTGTCCCCTGTCGACGAGGAGGCGGACGGCCTGCTCGACGGCGGCGACAGAGTCCCACCCGATGCTGCCGACGCCGGCGGGGAGAGAGACGGACCCCGTCCACGGTTTGAGGAAGACGACGGGGATGCCGGCGGCGATGATGGGGCCGAGCGAGGAGAAGAGGTCGTCGTCGGGGTTGGGGGCCTCGCCGGGAACTCCGGAGAGGAGGATGCCAGCGACGCCAAAGGCTGGGGCCTGCTGCAGGACCGCGCGCCGGATGCGGTGCTCGCCGCCGCAGTCGATCACCATGCATTCGAACCCGAGACCCTCGAGGCCTGCGCGGGCGACCTTGGTGATGGGGCCGAAGAGGCTGGGAGCGGTGAGGTCCCAGGTGAGGACCATAACGGTGGGCTGGGGGCCAGAGGGCCTCAGGGTAAGCCGGTCGGAGCGGATGCCGTGCTCCTCGAGCTCGCGGACGACGAGCTGGGCGAGCTTGTCGCCGGGCACGCCCCGCTGTTCGAGCGATTCGCAGAGGGGTTCGAGCTTCGCGCTGGGGATGAGGACGCGTCCGCTGCACCAGTTGTGGATGGTCTGCGCGGAGACTCCCATTTCGTGGGCGATAGCGGAGCGCGAGATGTGGTGGTCGCGGAGCAGTGAACTGAGCACGGGTAATGTCCTGTATACGGGGCATTGCCGTTCTACGAGGCGTCATTCCCGCCTGCGCCAGAACGGCGGAACTCCTTCGCTGCTTCGGGGCGTCTCCCCCTCTTGCGGGGAGAACCAAACCATATTACAATCTTCGGCGCCCGATTTTGCAATGAGGTTTGACCCGTTCCGTATGGATTCGTGATAAAACCTTGCGATACGCGGGCGTTTTATGACGCGCGCATGGTTCTGCGCGGCGCCGGAAGGAGCGCGCGCGGAATCGGGTGATGCAGCGGCGCCGACGGCCAAGGCCGGCACGGCGCCGGTTACTACGGAGGATGCAATGAGCATGCGATGGGACCGATGGTTGGCGAGCGTGGCGCTGGCGGCCGCGCTGGCGCTGGTTCTGGCGGCCTGCGGCGGCGACGACCCCACGCCGACGCCGCGACCTGCCGCAACCGCGACGCCAACGCCCGAGGCGATGGTGGAGGAGCCGACTC
>DAOUKL010000099.1:0-1667 GCA_034421335.1 Dehalococcoidia bacterium
CAGTGGGTCTTCCCGGACGTGATTGGCGACGGGTCACTGAGTGTCCTGCTCGGCAACGGGATGACCTCGGGCGCCATCGTCGCAATCATCATGATGGCGTTCATGGAGCTGACCAACGCGAGGCGCAGGCGCATGCGGGCCGCGCTGGACGTCGCCGCCCTGCCGGCGCTGGAGGAGTTCCTCCGAGGGCTCGCCTCCAAGGCGGGGTGGAACGCCGCGTCGACCGAGCGCCTGGTCCTGGTGGGGGAGGAAACGCTGTCGAGCATGTTGTCGGGAGGAGACGATGGGCCTCCGGAGGATGAGTCGCGGAGGCTGGTCGTGACCGCCCGCACCGACGGCAGAGGTGCGGAGCTGGAGTTCCTGTCGGCAACCGAGGGCGAGAACATCGAGGACCGTCTGGCGTACATGGGGGAGACGCCGGACATACAGGACGGCAGGGAGATATCGTTCCGCCTGCTGCGTCACTACGCGTCGTCGGTGCGCCACCAGAAGTATCACGGCGTGGACATCGTTACGGTGAGCGTGGATGGCCCCCGTTAGCCCTGCCGCGCCAAGCCCGGTATAAATGGACGCCCGACATCGAAAGAGGAGATGTGACGATGACTGAATCCAGCTACACGATGGGATACAGCGAAGAGTTCAGGCAACTGCTCGATCGACGCAGCGCGGAGATCCATGCCGCACACCTGCTGACGCATCTCGAATCGGGCCAGCGCGTTCTCGATTTCGGCTGCGGCCCGGGGACCATCTCGGTCGGCTTGGCGAGCGCAGTGGCCCCCGGGGAGTTTCACGGCATCGACATGGAGGAGTCGCAGATCGAGTTGGCCCGGGACGCCGCCAAGGCGGGTGGCCACGACAATGCGACATTCCACGTGGGCGACGTGACCGAGCTCCCGTTCGGGGACGGCTACTTCGACGTCGCCCATTGCCATGCGGTTCTCATGCACGTCCCGGATACGCAGGCGGCTCTTGCCGAGGTGAAGCGGGTGCTGAAACCCGGCGGCGTCATCGCCAGCCGCGAGTTCATCGTCGCATCTTCGTTCCTGGAGCCGAGAGCGGAGGAAATGGTGCCCGCCTGGAACGCGTTCGCAAACCTCGTCTCGGCCAATGGCGGCCATCCCAACATGGGCAGGGAGTTGAAGAGCGTGTTCCTAGACGCCGGATTCTCTGACATTCGGGCGACCGCTTCCTTCGACGTCTTCGGCGCCGCCGAGGATGTCGCCTTCCTCCATGCCTTCATCATGGACTGGTTCTTCAAGCCCGAAATCATCGAGGCGGCCACGAAGCACGGGTTGGCGACCCGAGAGCAGTTCGACGAGTGGCGGCAAGGCCTCGATGAATGGAGGAGCTATGCCGGGGCCGTTGGCGGACTGGCCTTTGGCGAGGCAGTAGCCCGCAAGCGCTGACCCCGACCCGATGCGTTACGCCGGCTACAACGCCCAGGCTACGGTCTCACCCATGGAGGCCGCCGAGGGAGCAGCCAACATGTCGTAAGTATACAGGGGTCGGCGGTCCTCCCTCACGCGCCATTCCTAAACCGTCTTCAACCTCCCAGACTCGATGGCGGGCCAATCGACCCACCTGCGAGGAGGCGAAGACGTGGGAGTGCGAACGACCGGTGTGATGCAGCGATGAATATATGTTATGCTATGCACCATGAGAACCAC
>DAOUKL010000100.1:0-8149 GCA_034421335.1 Dehalococcoidia bacterium
CTATGGCCGCTTCCAGGTCCCGTACCAGGTAGCCCGCGTGGACAATGCGCTCCACTTCACGGCCCCCCCCCCACCCCCCCCCCGCGGGGGGGGGGGGGAGCAGACGCAGCGAACCCTCCGGCGAGCCCCCCGCCCCGCGCATCCCGTAGAATCGAGCGCGAGCAATCGTCCTAGCGATTGTCCGGGGAGGGCGCGGTATGGCTGGTCCGTTGGAAGGAATACGCGTAATCGACCTCACGCGCATCTTGGCGGGGCCGTTCGCCACGATGCTGATGGCCGACCTGGGCGCCGACGTCATCAAGGTCGAGCAGCCGGGAACGGGCGACCCCGCGAGGGGGAACGGGCCGTTCCTGTCGGCGTCCGGCGAGGAGACGCCGGAGCAGCAGTTCAGCACCTACTTTCTGAGCATCAACCGGGGGAAGCGCAGCATCGCCGTCGACTTGTCCAAGCCGGAGGGCAGGGAGTTGCTCCTGCGGCTGGCCGAGACCGCCGATGTGCTCATAGAGAACTTCCGTCCGGGGGCGATGGAGAAGCTCGGTCTCGGCTACGACGCGGTGCGGGCGCGAAACCCGCGGCTGGTGATGTGCTCGGTGTCGGGGTTCGGGCAAACCGGGCCGTACGCGCACCGTCCCGCGCTCGACGTCATCGTGCAGGGGATGGGCGGGATGCTCAGCATCACCGGCGAGCCGGGACGCGGGCCCGTGCGACCCGGCGCGAGCATCGGCGACATCACGGCGGCGCTCTTCGCGACGGTGGCTATCCAGAGCGCGCTGCTGGAGCGCGAACGGAGCGGCGAAGGACAGTACATCGACGTCTCGATGCTCGACTGCCAGGTGTCGATCATGGAGAACGCGTTCATGCGCTACTTCACGCTGGGGCAGGTCCCCGAGCGCATCGGCACCCGGCACCCGAGCTCGACGCCGTTCCAGGCGTTCGAGACGGCGGACGGCTACGTGGTGGTGGCCATCATGGGAGGCTCGACCGACCAGTGGCCGCTGTTCTGCGCCGCCATCGACCACGTGGAGCTGATCGACGACGAGCGGTACACGACGGGCTGGGGCCGCACCCAGCACTACGGCGAGCTCATTCCGATCATCGAGGAGGCGATGCGCACAAAGACCACCGCCGAGTGGGTCGAGATCATCGGCGGAATGGGGGTCCCGGTGGGGCCCGTGCAGGACATCGCGCAGGTGGCGGAGGATCCGCAGGTGAACCACCGGGGAATGTTCGTGGAACTGCCGCATCCGCAGTTGGGACCGGTGAAGTTCGTGAACAACCCGCTGAATTTCTCGCGCACGCCGGGCGCGCCTGAGCGCGTGCCGCCCCTGTTGGGCGAGCACACGGCGGAAGTGCTGACCGAAACGCTGGGGATGCCGGAGGCGGAGGCCGAGGAGCTGCTGGGCCGGGGCGTGGTCGCCTGATGCTGGGCGCGCTGCTCTCGCTGGTTTCGGCGTTCTCGTTCAGCGTCAACTCGATATTCGTCCGGCGCGGCATGGCGGGCGCGGGGGCGACGGCGTCGCAGGGAGCGTTCATCACGGTGCTGATGGGCGTGCCGCTGGGACTCGCGGCTGTCGTCATCACGGGCCAGTTGTTCCGCTTCGGGGAGATTTCGGCGAGCAGTTATCTGCTGCTGGCCGCCGCGGGGATCGTCCACTTCGGCGTCGGGCGCTACTGCAACTACCGGGCGATAGGCGCGATCGGGGCGTCGCGGGCGGTTACGGTGCAGGCGGTGGCGATCCCCTACAGCGTGCTGATGGCGGTTGTCCTGCTCGGGGAGCAGCCGACGGCCCCGATGCTCATCGGCATCGCGCTGGTGCTGTTCGGTCCTGTGGTGATGGTGGAGCGCCGGCGCGGCGGGCAGAGCGCGCAGGGCGCGTCGGGAGGCGGCGGGGCAAGCCCGACGCCGGCGGCGACGTCTGCGGCCACGTCTTCGGCGATGGAAGTCCGGCAGGTGGAGGGCTACACATTCGCGATCTTCGCCGCGCTGGCGTATGGCACGAGTCCGCTGCTGATCCGGGCGGCGCTGGAGGATGCGACGCGCACTGCGGCGATAGGGACGTTCGTAGCCTACATAGGGGCGTCGGCGGTGCTCATGGCCTCGCTGGCGCTGCCGAATCAGCGCCAGCTGATCGGCACGATGAACGTGCGCTACTTCCGCCTGTTCGGCGGAGCGGGGATCTCGGTGTTCCTGGCGCAGCTGTTCCGGTTCTTCGCGCTGTCGCTGGCGGACGTCACGGTGGTGAACCCGCTGCAGCGGATGACGGCGGTGTTCACGCTGGTGCTCACCTACTTCGTCAACCGCTCGCTGGAGCGGCTGGACTGGCGAGTCGTGGCGGGCGTGCTCGTCTCGTTCGCGGGCTCCGCCCTCATCGTCTACGGCGCTGCCGTGCGGTGAGGGCCGTGGGAGCGGATTCGGCGGCAAAGCGGTAACATTCGCCTGCAAAACCGGCATGGAACGCGCGCTGTTCGAGCGGCGCGGAGACGAGGAGGCGCAATCATGGGAGAACTGAGCGTGCAGGGCATGACCCACTGGTCGATCCCGGTGAACGACCTCGACGAGTCCGAAGAGTTCTACGGCGGGCTGCTCGGTCTGGAGTCGAAGGGCAGGCTCGGCAACAACACCATGTCGTGCTTCAGCACGGGCGACACGAACCTGCTGCTGTGCGCGCAGAAGACGCCCGTATCCGGCTCGCCGCCGGGCGTGCACCACTCGTTCACGGTTGCGCCGGAGACGCTCGAACGCGCGTGCAAGCTCTTCAAGGAGCGCGGCGTGCGCATCGACAGTTTGGTGTACCGGGCCACTGGGCACTTTACCGGGCGGGAACTGTACTTCTTCGACCCGACGGGCAACCGCCTGGAGCTGCGAGACCCCACATGGCATGCCGGCATGCCCGAGCCGCCTCTCGAAGAGCTGTCGGCGTAGAGGGAGGCAAAGCCCAGCGAGCCTCCATGGGGGCGAGGTTCCCGCCTTCGCAGGAACGACGGGACGGCGCGCGCCTAGCGCCCGACCTCTACGACATCGAGCTCCTCGATTTGCTCATCCGCGGTGAAGCGCCAGATGCCGATGTGGCCGCTGCTCAAGTCGCCCTTGTCGTTCCACTCGAGCGCGCCGCCGGCGCCCTCGAAGTTGATCTCCTCCCCGTCGCGGACCAGGCGGAGGGCCTCGGCCACTCCGTCAGGCGTCGCGTGGACAACGGCGCCGGGCTGGGTCGCGATTGAGCGCAGGTTGTCGCGGATGTCGGCGCCGTTGAGGCTGCCGGCCTGTTCGGCCGCGAGCATGATCGCCATCGCGGCGTCATAGGTCTCCTTCACGTAGGTGAGCAGGGGCAGGGCGCCGAACATGGCGATGAAGGCGTTGTCCCACGCCTCGCCGACCTCGCTGGGAGGGGGTGGGGCTCCCACCGTGCCGTACTGGCCGCCGAGATGTTCGCCGCCGACGCCCTGTACGACGGTGAGGCGCCTTCCCGCGTCGCCGAAGAAGAAGCGGTCGTATAGCTGCTCGTCGACGGCGGCCTGCACGATGGCCTGCGTGGCCCCGCCGAAATCGATGACCACGAGCGCCTCAGCGCCACCGGACGCCGTCTGCCGCACCAGCGGCGCGTAGTCCGTCGTGTCGATGGGGACGACCACGGCGGCGATGTCGCCGTCCCACTCGGCCTGGAACACCTCGGCGAGGCCGCGGCCGTAGGGGTCGTCGCGGTAGGTGAGGCCGACGTTGGTGAAGCCCTGCTCGCGGACGATGCGCGCCAGCACCGGGCCCTGGAATGCGTCCGAGACGGTGGCGCGGAAGAAGAAGTCGCCATCGTCGAGGTCGGTGAGGCTAGGGGCGGTGGCTGACGGGCTGATGGTGGGGATGCCCGCAGGGCCGGTGACCTCCTGCGCGATGCGCGTGGAAGCCGCGCTGGAGTTCGGGCCGACGATGGCGTGGACCCCTTCCTCCTCGATGAGCCGCCGGACGGAAGCGAGAGCAACCTCCATGTCCCCAGGGGCGTCCCCCATTACGAACTCGACGGGCTTGCCGAGCACGCCGCCCTCCTCGTTGACCTGGGCGACGGCGAGCTCGAGCCCACGCTGCCGGTCGACCGAGACGTCGGGCGAGCCGGTATAGTCGAGCAGCAGTCCGATCTTGAGGGGTTCCTGCTCTTCACCGCAGCCGGCTGCGGTGGACAGGGCGAGCGCCGTCAGCGCAACGGCCGCGAATGCTCTGGGCTTCATCGAGTCTCCTGGAGGGCGGCTGGACGCCTCTTCCTCGATGCTACCACGGCGCCCGCAGTCCGCCGCCGAATGGCCTCGTGCGCCGCGATAGTGGTATGCTCCGCGCATCTATCGGCGGCCCGCGATGCGCGGGCGCCGGAACGTGCGGGAGGTGCAGTGTGCTCACGGCAGAGATGAACGACCGGCTGGCCAGAGTGGGGCCCGGCACGCCCGGCGGCGAGCTGTTCCGACGCTACTGGGTGCCGTTCCTTCCCGCGGCCAAACTCGACGAAGACCCCGTTCAGCCCGTGCGGCTGCTCGGCGAGAACCTCACGTGCTATCGCGACAAGTCGGGCAATGTCGGACTCATCGGCCAGCGATGCCTCCACCGCGCGGTCGACCTCCGGTGGGGCATTCCCGATGAGAACGGCCTCCGCTGCCCCTACCACGGATGGCTGTACGACGCCGAGGGCGTATGCGTCGAGGCGCCGCTCGAGGCGCGCCCCGACATGTTCAAAGACCGCCTGAAGCTCCCCGGCTACCCCGTGCAGGAGATGGGCGGCCTGCTGTTCGCCTACATGGGCCCCGCGCCGGCGCCGCTGCTGCCCCCGTGGGACCTGTTCGTGTGGCCGAACGCCGTGCGCCAGATCGGCTACGCGGTGCTCAACGCCAACTGGCTCCAGTGCCAGGAGAACACCGGCGATCCCACCCACGGCATCTACCTCCACGGCCACCTGATGAAGTACACCCTCGAGAAGATGGGCGCCGTCGACCGCCTGGAGCGCTTCAAGAACGACCAGTTCATGCGCGCCGCCGTCGGCATCGCTGACCTCTACGTCCACCCCACCGAGTACGGCATGGAGAAGGGCGTCGTCTACTCGAAGGAACTCGGCGCCGACGAGGACAAGCGGACCCGCCACTCGACGGTGATCTTCCCCTTCTACACCGAGCAGAACGCCGCCGGGGCGCCGTGGAGCGAGTTCCAGATCCGCGTGCCCATCGACGACGAGCACACCTACCACATCAACTACAGTTGCTACGCCGCTCCGCCCGGCGTCGAGGCCCCCAGGCAGGACGTCATCCCCTACTACGAGGTGCCCATCTGGGACGAGGACGGCAAGCCTGTGCTCGACTGCATCCTGAACCAGGACTTCATCGGCTGGTGGTCGCAGGGCGGGCTGACCGACCGCACAGCCGAGAACCTCGGCCGCACCGACATCCCCGTGGTCTTCCTCCGCAGACAGTTGGACGAGAACATCAAGATCGTCGAAGACGGCGGCGAGCCGATGAACGTCTTCCGCGACCCGGAGGCGATGGGCGAGATCCTCTTCGGCGGGGGCGCTCCCGCGGAAATGTGGCTCGACCCCGATTGGGCTAGCAAGGGCCTGGCGCTCGCGCGCAACACGCGCGTCCAGTACCACAAGGGCGGCCAGGTGTGGGAGTCCGACCGCTACGGCCCAGCGGTGGAGCTCGCCGGCGAACTCCACCGCCGCATGGAAGAGGCGGTGGAGAAGGCGTCGGCGTCGTAGGGCAAGCGGAGCGCCGCTCCTCGGCCCGGACTCTCTAGGGTGCGCGTGAGGGTTGCGCCGTCAGCGCCCTTTCCCTCTCCGCGCCGGTGCTACAATCCGGCCACTCGGACCGCGGAGGGATGAGGCGATGCTCTCAACGGCGGAGAACGAACGGCTCACGCGCGTAGGCCCCGGAACGCCCATGGGCGAACTCATGCGCCGCTACTGGCAGCCCGTTGCGGTGACCTCGGAACTCAACGCGAAGCGCGCCATGCCCGTGCGCATCCTTGGCGAGGACCTCGTCCTCTACCGCGACAAGTCCGGCGGGCTCGGGCTCATCGACCGCTACTGCGCGCACCGGCGCGTCGACCTCTCCTACGGCATCCCGGAAGAGCACGGGCTTCGCTGCATGTACCACGGCTGGATGTTCGACGAGACCGGCCAGTGCATCGAGCAGCCGTTCGAGGAGACCGTCCACCCCGATGGGCGGTTCAAGGAGAAGGTGCGCATGGCGGGCTACCCGGCGCAGGAGCTCGGCGGTCTGGTCTGGGGCTACCTCGGCCCGTCGCCTGCCCCGCTGCTGCCCCGCTGGGACCTGCTCGCGTGGGACAACGTCCTGCGCGACATCGGGACCACCGTCCTGCCATGCAACTGGCTCCAGTGCATGGAGAACTCGCTCGACCCCGTCCACACGGAGTGGCTGCACGTGTACCTCACGAGCTACGTGCTGGAGCAGGAGGGCGCCGTCGCCGACCGCAACGAGATAACCCGCAAGCCGCATCAGCGTGTCGGTTTCGACCTCTACGACAACGGCATGGTGAAGCGACGCGTGGTCGAGGGCACCACCGAGGACGACCCCGAGTGGGCCGTGGGCCACCCCATCATCTTCCCCAACTGGCTCGGCGGCACGACCGGCTTCCAGATGCGCGTGCCGATCGACGACACGCACACGTGGCACATCCTCTACAACGTCTACGTGCCGCCGGAGGGTGTCGTCCTCGACGAGCAGGAGGAGATCCCCGGCTACGACGTGCCGTACGTGGACGAGACCGGCCGGTGCGTCGTGAACTTCGTCATCGGGCAGGACACCGTTGCGTGGGTGACGCAAGGGCCCATCGCCCAGCGCGAGAAGGAGAAGCTCGGCCAGTCGGACGTCGGCATCATCCTCTACCGGAAGCTGCTCCAGGAGCAGATGCGCGTCGTGGAGGACGGCGGCGACCCGATGAACACGTTCCGCGACCCCGCCGAGAACGAGATCATCTTCACGTTCGACGAGCACCGTCCGGCGGGAGCTCGGCGCATGACGGGCCGCAGGCGCATCGGTGGCGCGTTCCAGGCGATGGCGATGTCGGGTGAACGCGACCCCGACACTGGCAAGCTCGTGCGCAGCCCCACGGGCAAGTACGGCCCGGTGGCCCGCACTGCCGAGGAGATATTCGCCAACGCGGCGAAGGCGTAGGGGCGCGAGGAGGAGCGATGCTTTCGCAAGCGCAGAACGAGCGTCTGACGCGGGTGGGGCCGGGAACGCCGGCGGGCGCCCTGCTCCGGCGCTACTGGCATCCCGTCGCCACCGACCAGCAGCTGGCGGAGAACCCGGTGCGGGCCGTGCGGCTCCTGGGCGAAAACCTCACGCTGTTCCGTGACCGTGCAGGGGGGCTGGGGCTGGTGCAGCAGCGGTGCGCGCATCGGAGCGTCGACCTGCGGCACGGAATCCCCACCGAGCGCGGCCTGCGCTGCCCGTACCACGGCTGGATGTACGACGCCTCGGGTCAGTGCCTCGAAATGCCGGCGGAGGACCCGGAGCACAACTTCGCCGCCCGCGTGAAGATCGCGGCCTACCAGGCGCAGGAGCTCGGAGGGCTCATCTGGGCGTACATCGGGCCGTCCCCGGCGCCGCTGCTGCCGAGGTGGGATATCTTCGTCGAGGAGAACGTGTTCCGGCAGGTGGGCGTCACCGTCGTGCCCTGCAACTGGCTCCAGTGCCAGGAGAACTCGGTCGACACCGTGCACGTCGAGTGGATACACGGGGCGTTCGGGCAGTACGCGCTCGAACGCAAGGGCACCACCGACGAGGCGGCTTATCGTCAGGTGGCGAACTTCCTGCGCCACCACGTCAAGATCGCCTTCGAGCGCAACGAGGTGGGGATCCAGAAGTACCGGCTGCGCGAGGGCGAAGACGAGGCTACGGCGCCGTCATGGCTCGAAGGCCACCCGCTCGTGTTCCCCAACTACGTGCTGATCGGCGGCCCCGGACGCGAGGAGCTTCAGATCCGCGTGCCGGTCGACGATACGACGACATGGCACCTGGCGTACCAGATCTACCATCCGGCGGAGGGCGTCTCCCTGCCGCCGCAGGAGACCATCGAGACGTTCGACGTGCCGATAGAGGACTACCCGGAGTACGTGCTGGGGCAGGACGTGCTGGCGTGGCCGGCGCAGGGGCCGAT
>DAOUKL010000101.1:0-2841 GCA_034421335.1 Dehalococcoidia bacterium
GTTCATCTGCGAGACGGCGGCGACGGGGTGCCAGTAGCGCCGCATCAGTTCCCCCATGGGGGTGCCGGGGCCGACTCTCGTGTACCGGTCGTTCGCTTCCTGCGTCAGCATCGTTGTCTCCTTGAGCAGGACTCATGCGCCTGCGGAGGACTTGGTGGCGGGATTATAGCAACGAACGCAAGCAGACACAGAAGGGGAGGGCTCATTCGAGCCCTCCCCCTGAGTTACGGGTGTTGCGGGGTGTTGGGCGTCAGGCGCCCCTGGCGGCGCCGGCGGTCCCACGCAGGCTGCGCTCGCCCTCCCAGCTTTCGAGGGTCGCGTTGACGATGTCGGCCACGACGGGCTCACCGGCTTCGACGAGGGTGTAGCCGAGGCGGCGCCGGTTGCCGAACTTCACGTGCTCGAGCGGCAGGCTGATGGCCTGGTTCTCCTCCGGGTCGCGGAACGTGTTCATGGGGTCGCCGCCGTCGAGCGCGAGCTGGGCCTGCTCCCTCAGCAGTTTGCGGAAGAGGATGATGCCCTTGTCGGACTCGCCGAGCTTTTCGAGGTGGCGCTTGGCGATGGGGCCCTGGGTGACCCACGCGAGGTAGTCCTGGTTGAAGAGGATGTCGTTGATGTACCGGTCGTTCTCGTCCTTCAGCGGCACGTAGCGGTAGGGCACGACGTCCTGCCGTGGGGCCTGGGCGCCAGGAGCGGGCCGCCAGACGTAGTAGGAGACGTGGTAGGTGTGCTCGTCGTCGACGGGGACACGGAACTGGAAAGTGGAGCGCACTTCGTCGCCGACCAGCAGGATGTTGGGGAACATGATGGGGTGCCCCTCGCGCCAGTCATCGTCCTCCTCGGTGTACCCGGCCTCGACGCGGCGCTTGACGATGCCGTGCTCGAAGACGTCGAACCCGATCTTGACGTGCGTGCCGCGCCCCGCGGGGAGCGAGTGGACGCCGTTGCGGACGACGTTGCCATAGTAGGCGTGGAGCCACTCGTTGTGGACGGGGTCGAGGGAGTTCTCCTGGCACTGGAGCCAGTTGCAGGGGAGCTCAGAGATGCAGATCTCGCGGACGGCGTTGTCCCACGTGAGCTGCTCCCAGCGGGGCAGCAGGGGCGCCGGCTGCGGCCCCATGTACGCGAAGATGAGCCCGCCGAGTTCCTGCGCAGGGTAGCCGGCGACCTTGACCTTCTCCTTGAAGCGTCCGTCCGGGTGGACGGTCTCCTCAAAGGGCTGCTCGATGCACTGGCCGGTCTCGTCCATCATCCAACCGTGGTACATGCAGCGCAGTCCGTGCTCCTCGGGGATGCCGTAGGAGAGGTCGACGCGGCGGTGGGGACAGAAGCGGTCGATGAGGCCGAGCGTGCCGGACTTGTCCTTGTAGAGGACGAGGTCCTCGCCGAGGAGTCGCACGGGCTTCGTGGGCTTCTCGTCGAGTTCGGCGGTTGCGGCAACGGGGTGCCAGTAGCGTCGCATGAGCTCGCCCATCGGCGTGCCTGGGCTGACGCGGGTGATTTCGTCGTTGGCCTGGGTGCTGAGCATGGCATTCTCCCTCGCGTGCGAGTGCTGCTGGGGTAAGGGTAGGGCGGGCGGCGCGCGGCGTCAATCAGGCGCGCTGTCGCGCTCTCTGCCGCTTCGCGAGGGGACATGACGAGCAACGCCGTGGGGAGGAAGCTGCGTAGGCGAGAGCGTGGTTCGACAGGGCTCACCACGAACCGAGGCGAGATTCCCGCCTGCGCGGGAATGACGGAGAGGGCGCCTGCCGTTCAGGACTGCCCTCTCCGCCTTGGGAGTCTCCACCACCGGAAGGGGAGATTTCAGCGCCCTCGCTACCTCCCCAGCGTGGCCTCGTCGCCGAGGTAGTCGACCCAGGTGCGCATGACCTCCTCGATGTCGGCCACGGCGGTGGTCTCGCCGGCCTCCGGCGGGATGTAGCGGGCCTGGGCGCGGACCCCGAACTTGACGCGCTCGACGGGGGCGTGGAGCAGGCCGAGGCTGTCGCCGCGGAAGACGTTCATCGGGTCGCCGCCGTCCTGCATCACCGCGATGTTCCGCTTGAGTTGCTTGCGGAACAGGATGATGCCCCTGTCGGACTCCCCGAGGATTTCCCTCTCGCGCTTGGCGATGGGACCCTGCGTGACCCAGGCCATGTAGTCCTGGTTGAACGTCCAGTCGAGGATGAAGCGGCCTTCGTCGTCGGTGATGGGCGTGTAGCGGTAGGGGACGACGTCCTGGACGGGGACGGGCGCGCCGGGGGCGCCCCGGTAGTTGTAGACGGAGACGTGGAGCGTGTTCTCGTCGTCGACAGGCACGCGGAACTGGTAGGTGGCGCGGGCGTCGTTGCCGACGAGGAGGATGTTGGGGAAGAGGACGGGGTGTCCCTCGGCCCACTCGTCGTCGGTCTCATCCTTGCCCTCGAGCAGGCGCCGCTTGATGATGCCGAACTCGAACTCGTCGAAGCCGATCTTCTGGTGCTTGCGCGACGAGCCCCGCTGCTGGGACGCGATGCGGTCGGTGTTGCGGTAGGCGCCCATGTAGGAGTGCAGCCACTCGACGTGGACGGGGTCGAGCGAGTTCTCCTGGCACTGGAGCCAGTTGCACGAGAGTTCGGTGATGGCGATGTCGCGCACGGCGTTGTCCCACAGCAGTTGCTCCCAGCGTGGGAGGAGGGGCGCCGGCTGCGGGCCGAGGTACGCGAACACCAGCCCCGCCATTTCCTGCGCCGGGTACCCGGCGACCTTCACCTTCTCCTTGAAGCGGCCGTCGGGGTGGACGGTCTCTTCGAATGGCTGCTCGATGCACTGGCCGGTCTCGTCCATCATCCAGCCGTGGTACATGCAGCGCAGGCCGTGCTC
>DAOUKL010000102.1:0-66818 GCA_034421335.1 Dehalococcoidia bacterium
CGCTCATCTCGCTGTACGACCCGGAGCTGGGCGCGGAGGAGCTGGAGCGGTGCGCGAAGATGGGCCTGAGCGGCGCGATGATATGGGCCTCGCCGCCGGAGGATCAGCCGTACCAGCTCCCCATGTACGACGTGTTCTGGCGGCGAGCCGAGGAATTGGGGATGCCGCTCAGCCTCCACCCTCCGACGGGCATGGAGCGTCCGAAGTACGAGTTCGGGCGCGAGAACCGCGTGCTGCGCCCCATCATCGCGGCGCACGAGGTGCAGAAGTCGCTGGCGGTCATCATCGCATCGGGCGTGCTCGAGCGCTTCCCTGCCCTCAACGTCATCTCCGCCGAGTACGGCGTCGGTTGGGTTCCTTTCTTCCTCGACAGGCTGGACGGCACAGCGGGACGCGGATCGAGCCGCCGGGGAGGCTTCTCCACCCCTCTCTCGATGAAACCGACCGAGTACTTCGCGCGGCAGGTGTACGTTACGTACATCGACGACGAGGTGGGCATCCGTTACCGGGGCGACATCGGGACCGACCGCGTCATGTGGTCGTCGGACTACCCCCACGCGGCGTCGACGTGGCCGAAGTCACGCGAGTACATCGAGCGCGACTTCGCCGGCCCAGAGGCCCAGGAGGACATGCGGAAGATAGTGCACGACAACTGCGTCGCGCTCTACGGCTTCCGCAGCTTCCTCCCCGACTAGGGGCCTCTCCCCAGCCCTTCCCCGGTGGGGGGAGGGCTGGATTGTTCTCCCTCCTGGGACGAGATGCCCCAAAGGGGCAGGGAGGGCGACCCGTTACTCCCGTTACTCCCGTGACTGCCGCAACCGCGCCCGCAGCGCGACGACGGCGAGGGCGGCCAGCACGATCAGGCCGACCCACTGCGTCTGCTGCAGGCCCAAGTGCGCGGGATCGAGCCGCACGAATGCGATGAGGAAGCGTCCGGCGGCCCATGCCGCAAGCGCCGCCTGCATTACCGCGCGCTCCGGCAAGCGCCGCCCCCACGCCCTCAGCGCCCCGGCTATGGCGAGGTCGAGCAGCAACTCGTATAGCGCCACCGGATGGACTCCCGTGCCGCCGGCGTGCGCCTCCGCGCCCTCGTTGGCGTAGACGACCGCCCACGGCGCAGAGGTCGCCGTAGCGGCGCGCTCGCCCGCCAGGAAGTCCCCGGCGCGGCCTATGGCGAGACCGACCAGGGAGGGAACAGCAGCGGCTGCGCTCACCCGGTCCAACGGCAGTCCATGACAGCGGGCGCTCCAAAGACCGCCTGTGAGCCCTCCGAGCGCCCCGCCCCACAGCGACAGTCCGCCGTTCCACAGGTAGAGCGCTTGGAACGGCGCCTTGGCATAGAAGTCGTAGTAGTCCGCGACGTGAAAGAGCCGCGCGCCGAGCAGCCCGCACAGCAGCGCGGCGAGCGTTATCCCGTAGAGCGTGCGGCGGTCGGCGCCGAGCGCCCCCGCCTGGCGTAGAAAGAGCCCGCCGCCGACCAGGACGCCGGCGACCGTCGCGAGCGCCGTCCACGTCAGCAGGGGCAGTCCGAACGCGTTGGAGTCGAGCGTGATGGTCATCGATGGAGTCCCGCCGTCGCCGGGCAGTGGCCGTATTCGGCAAGGCAACCCCATGCCATGCGCCCGCCTGCCGTTCCTAGAATAGTCGAACCATGGTTGTCTCTGTTCCAGGCGCCAGACAGCCCAGCTCTCCCGCTGTGAGAGAGAACGACCCCGACGTCGAGTCGTTCCTGAGCCACCTGCGCGCCGAGCGCGGGCTCTCGGCGAACACGATCGCCGCTTACCGGAGCGACCTGGAGCAGCTGCGCGAACTGCTGGCGGACGGCGCCGGGTTCCGGTGGGACGAGGTGGGGCAGCGCGACGTGGAGGAGGCGCGGCTCGCCCTCGCCGGCCACGGCTACTCCGAGACGAGCCTCGCGCGCAAGACGGCCGCGGCCCGTTCGTTCTTCCGTTTCCTGCTGGAGGAGGGCGTCATTGACGAAAGTCCCGCGGAGCGCGTGCAGTCGCGCCGCCCTGCCCGTTCCCTGCCCGATGTGCTGAGCGTGCGGGAAGTTGCACGGCTGCTGAAGGCGGCGGGCGACCGGCCCGGTCCCGAGGGGTCGCGCGACCGCGTGATGCTGGAGCTCACGTACGCCGCCGGGCTCCGCGTGTCGGAGGTCGTCGGGCCGTCGGGGTTGACGCTCTCCGCACTGAGCCTGGACGCGGGGTGGGTGCGGGTGCTTGGCAAGGGATCGAAGGAGCGCCTGGCGCCGGTGTATCCCGGCATCGCGCAGCAGCTGCTCGCCTACGCTCGCGACATCCGCCCGCTGCTGCTGGCGAGATCGCGCAGGCGCGGACCGGTCGAGACGGCACTGTTCCTCAATGCGCGCGGCGGGCCGATGACGCGCCAAGGGTACTGGCTCGTGCTCAAGCGCGCGGCGGCGCGGGCGGACATCCGCGCCAGCCTGTCGCCGCACACGCTGCGGCACAGCTTCGCCACGCACTTGCTCCACGGGGGCGCTCCGCTGCGGCATGTCCAGGAGCTTCTTGGCCATGCTAGTATTTCGACTACGCAGGTGTACACGCACCTGACGGACAACCAGGTACGCGAGACGTTCGAGCGAGCGCATCCCCGCGCATAGCGCGCCTATCACCCAATGAGAATCGCCGTCGGCAGCGATGAGGCGACGCCTCTCACCGAGCACGTCGTGAACGACTTGCGCCGTCGGGGTTGCGACGTCTGGCCCGCCGGCGCCCTTGCGGACGGCGCCGACGCCCGCTGGCCCGCCGTCGGGCGCGAAGTCGGCGAGGCGGTCGCCTCCGGCGAATGCGAACAGGGCGTGCTGTTCTGCTACACCGGCACCGGCGTAAGCATCGCCGCCAACAAGGTGGCGGGCGTCCGCGCCGCCCTCTGCGGCGACGCGCAGACTGCGGAAGGCGCGCGCCGCTGGAACGACGCGAACGTGCTCGTGATGAGTCTCCGGGCGACGTCGCTCGAAATGGCGACGGAGATGCTGAATGCGTGGTTCGGCGCCCCTGCCGGCGATGCCGGCGACGCATGTATGATTGACATGGTGAACGAGATGGACCGCGCAAAGTCCCGCGAGTAGGAGGAGACACTCGCCATGCCCGTCATCACCGTTACAGGACTCATAGGCAGCGGCGCCTTCGAAGTCGGCGCCGACGTCGCCAAGAAGCTTGGCATCGACTACATCGACCGCATGATACTGGCCGAGGCCGCCAAGAAAATCGGCACGACCGTCGCCGCCGTGGCCGAGCGTACGGAGCGCCCTCCCCGCCTGGGCGACCGCGTCGCCGGGTTCGTGAAGACCGTGCTCGAGCGCTCCGCCCTTGCCGGCGGGGGCGCCGACCCATACTTCGGCGGCGGCCTCGACGCGCTCCTGGTGCGCGAGTACCGGGACTTCCCGACGGAAGAAGCCGCCGCCGCCGCCGATGAGACCCTGTCGGACGAGAACCTGCTCAAGGTCACGAGCGGCGTCATCCAGGAGATCGCGGCGTCGGGCGACGTAGTGTTCGCCGGCCGAGGGGCCAACATCATCCTGCACGACACGCCAGGCGCGCTGCACGTAGGCCTCGTGTCCCGGCACGCCGAGCGGGTCGCGCGCATCATGGAGCGGGAGCATCTGAACGAGATCGAGGCGGAGCGCCACGTCGACGAGAACGACCGCGCGCGCCTCGCGCACTTCCGGCGCTTCTTCAACGTCGACCCGCAAGACCCACAGTATTACCATCTGGTGCTGAACACCGACTTGCTGCATGTTGATCACACCGCCGACGTCATCGTCGAGATGGCGCGGATCATGGGCTGAACCCGAAAGAGAAGGCAATGGCGAACAAGAAGGCCGGAAACAGAGCAGCCGCCGGGCAGGCGAGAGCCCGGGAGCGCGCGCGGCGCAAGGCCCGCTCGGCGGGACCGTCGATCCCCGAAGCGGCGCTCGCCGTTCCCGTCGCGGACGACGAGCCCGCCGCAGGCGAGCCGGAAACCGCGTCTGCGGAGTCCGCGGCCGCCGAGCCGGCGGCGGTCAGCCGTCCCGCTCCTCAGCCCCCCGCGTCGGTCGTCGCTCCCGTGGCGCGGCGCGCGGCGCGCCAGGTTTCGGCGCTGGAGCCGGCGGGAGGCCTGCGGCGCGAGCTGGCGATGATCGCCGCCGTTACCGCCGTCATCGGCGGCGCCCTCGCGTTCCTGAAGCTCGCCACCGACATCGGGGCGTAGCTCTTCTCCTCCAGGGAGACGCTCCTCGGAGCGAGAGGACTTTGGAGGCGCAGGCCGCAGGCGGTACACTGCGACTGCAATGACGACTCCCGTGCGCAAGGAAGCCAGGGCGAAGGCGTTCGCCGACCGGCTGAGCGCGCTCCCCGTCAGGCCCGGCGTCTACCTGATGAAGGACGCCGCCGGAACGGTCATCTACGTCGGCAAGGCCGCGAGCCTCCGCAACCGCGTCCGCTCGTACTTCCAGACGCCCTACGGCAAAGAACCGAAGGTGCAGGCGATGGTGCAGCGCATCGCCGACTTCGAGTTCATCGTCACCGAGACTGTCCAGGAGGCGCTGCTGCTCGAGAACCTCCTCATCAAGCGGCGGAAGCCCTTCTACAACGCCCGCCTGAAAGACGACAAGACCTACCCCTACATCAAGATCGACCTCTCGGAGGAGTTCCCGCAGGTGTATTTCACGCGGCGCGTGCTCGCCGACGGCGCCAGATACTTCGGCCCGTTCGCCAGCGCGGGTTCCGTACGCAAGACGATGGACCTGCTCAAGAAACTCTTCCCCTACCGCTCGTGCACGAAGCCCATCACGGGCAGTGACGAGCGCCCTTGCCTCGAGTACCACATTCACCGCTGCGTCGCGCCCTGCATCGGCGCGGTGGACCGAACGGAGTACGGGCAGGTCATCCACGAGGTGCTGCAGTTCCTCGAAGGCGATTCGGAGGCCGTCGAGGCGAGCATCCGCCGCAAGATGCAGGAGGCGTCCGAGAGGCTGGAGTTCGAGCGCGCCGCAGTGCTGCGCGACCAGATACGGGCTATCGAGTCGGTCACGCAGAACCAGAAGGTGGTGTCCAACCGGCGTGAGGACTCCGACGTCATCGCGCTCGCCTACGACAAGGGTGAGGTGTGGGTGGAGCTGTTCAAGGTGCGGCACGGCAAGCTGATCGACCGCGACCACTTCCTGATGGAGGGCGGCGAGGCCGAGGAGGAGGCGCTCCTGCTCGAGCACTTCGTGCAGCAGTTCTACGAGGCGTCGACCGACGTTCCGGGCTCGGTGCTGCTACAGCACGAACTGGAGAACGCCGCCGCAATCGAGGAATGGCTTACCGGCAAGCGAGGCCGCCGCGTCGCCGTCGCGCGTCCGCAGCGCGGGCCACGCCGCCGTCTGGTCGAGATGGCGGCGGGAAACGCGCTCGAGGCGCTGACGCAACGGCGCATCAAGTGGCTCAACGAGTCGGACAAGGTGCTGCAGGCGCTCGTCGAACTGCAGGAGGCGCTGACGCTCCCTGCGCTGCCGGAGCGCATCGAGTGCTACGACATTTCGAACACGCAGGGCGCCTACTCCGTGGGGAGCATGGTCGTCTTCGAGAACGGACGCCCCAGGAACGGCCACTACCGGCGCTTTCAGATCAAGAGCGTCGACGGTGTGGACGACTACTCTTCGATGCAGGAGATGCTCCGCCGGCGCTTCCGGCGTCTCGGCGAGGCGCGGCGCGAAGCCGCGGCCCATGCAGGCTCCAGCGCCGCAGGCGCTCCGGACGATGCTGAGGGAGCCTCCCCTGCCCCGCCCATTGACGCCGGCGACGGCGGCGAACGCCGGGAACCACAGGAATCGTTCGGGTTCGTACCGGGGCTGGTGATCATCGACGGGGGTAAGGGGCATCTGGGCGCGGCGCAGGAAGTGTTCCTCCAATTAGGCGTCACCGACATTCCATTGTGCTCGCTTGCGAAGCGTGAGGAGGAAGTGTTCCTGCCGCACATGCCGGAGCCGGTGGTCCTGCCGAGGCAGTCGCAGGGGCTGTACCTCCTGCAGCGGGTGCGGGACGAGGCGCACCGGTTCGCCATTACGTACCACCGCCAGCGGCGGTCGAAGGCGGCGACGGCCTCGCGGCTCGATCAGGCTCCCGGGATCGGGCCGAAGCGGCGGCGCGAGCTGATCAAACGTTTCGGCAGCCTTGCGGGCATCCGTGCGGCGTCGGCGTCGGACATCGCGCAGACGCCCGGAATGAGCACAGCGTCGGCGGAGCGTCTCAAAGCCTTCCTCGGCGGCGAGGGCCAATAAACGAGATACTAAGAACGCCGCCCTCCGTGAACAGTACGGAGGGCGGCGTTCAGTTCTTCCTGGGACTGCCGGGTTAGGCCACAGCGCTGGACGCGTAAGCGAAGACGAACACGGCCACTAGCGTCATAACGATCCCGACTGTTCCGACGAGACTTCCCCTGATGTCCATAGATGTCCTCATTTCGTATGCGCCTCTCGGCACGAGCCCTCGTCGGCTCATTGAGAGGGAAAGCGGCAGGGGCTCAGGCGCCCCTGCCTGCGTGGTTGGAGCCAGGCTACATCTGCAGTTGGTCGGTGGAGCCGAGCTCGAGGTCGGAGGCCTGCGTCGCCGCGTACATGCCTCCGGCGTCCAGGTCGACGTCGTAGTCATCCACGCCCTGCTGAGGGGCCTCTTCGAGCAGTTCCGTCCGCAAGGTGCGCAGCAGGGTGATGGCGACGTCGATGTACTGCGGCGTCAGCGGAACGGAGAGGCTCCGGCCGTTGGCGAGCAGCAGGAGACCGTCGGCGGAGGATCCGGAGGAAGCCGGAGCAATCACAGTTTCTGTGGCCGTTGAGGCAATCCTCTGGTTTTCTTCAGAATATTCTGGAGATTTCTCTTCCTTGACGGGCCTGCCAAGCACACGGATCGCGTCGGTGAGGTGTTTCTGGATGAGAGGAGCGCGCCGGACGATCTCGTCGCGCGGGGCGCGGGTGATCTCTTCCAGGCCGACGAGCAGACTCATGTCGTCGGGCGTCTCGCCTTCAAAGCGTGTGTAGAGCTGCCGGAGCAGTTCGACGCGCTGGAAGGCCTCGGCCCTCGCCTGCTGCCCCTCGTCGGGGGTTGCGGGGTGGATGACTCGCTGCGCCAGCTGCGAGATTCTCAGCTCTCCCCGCCCTTCCACGAGGCCGAAGTCTCGCAGTGCGGCGACCTTGGCGAACAGCGTGCCGCTGCCCTCGGCCATGCCGAGTTCCCACGCGAGGCCCTTGACGCTCACTGTCCCCTTGAACTTCGTGAGCACACGCCCCGCGATCTCCACTGCGTCCCCGAACCGTATGTCGGGGTATGAGTACGGACCCAACTTCGCCATTGTCTCCCTCCGTTCCTGCAGGCCCTGCGCCCTTCTGGACGGGGCGGTCATTGCGGCGTCTCCCCTTGCCGCAACATGGACTGTAGCAGCCCCCGCAGAGGGAAGTCAAGCAACTTTACGGCAATTTGCCGCCACTTTGCAGAGGTTTATCAGATATTTGCTGTAGACACTCCTAGAAACTGCTGTAGAAGCCTCTGGGAGTTGCTGCTTAAGCCTCTGCTTGGCCTCTGCGTCCCTTGTCGGTTAGCATGTCGAACGCTCGCGCCCGCCGGAAAGTCCCCGCTCGCCGCTACGCTCCCCTGCGGGCCGATAGGGCCCTGAAGAGGACCAGCATGGCCACGGAACCATCCGGCGCGCCGGAGAGCGCTCTACGCCGCGCATTGCTCGTAATGGCGGCTACTGGAAGGACGTTGCCTTCGCTCAGCCGTCTATCCGCCTGCCCCTCCGCGCCGGCCCGGCTCGTGCTCCTGGCCGCCGCCCTCGGCGCTCTGACGGGATGCGCCGCCGAGACTTCGGCGAGTCCCACGGTCATCGTCGGCGCCGCGGCAAGCCTGCGGCCCGTCGTCGAGGAACTGGCCGACGGGTTCGGCGCCGAAGTCACGGTCGTTGCCGGGTCGTCCGGCGCGCTCGCCGCCCAGGTGCGCCAGGGCGCGCCCGTCGACCTGTTCATTTCCGCCGACGACCGGTTCACCACCGAACTGGCGCGCGACGGCTTTCTCCGCGCGGAGAGCGTCGGCGAACTGGCCCGGGGCGAACTGGCGGCGGTGACGACGCTGCCGGACTCCCCTACCGATGCGGCCAAGCTGGCGGCCTCCGCCGACGTCCGGCGCGTCGCGCTGGCGAACCCGGAACTTGCCCCTTACGGCGCGGCGGCGCGACGATATCTGCGCGATGCGGGGGTGTGGAACGTGATCGGCGAAAAGATCGTGTACGGAGAGAACGCGGCGCAGGCGCTGCAATTCGTCGCGTCGGGAAGCGCCGAGGTCGGCTTCGTGCCGATTTCGCTGGCGTTGACTCCAGGCGCCGCTTCCCTGAGGCGCCTCGACACGCTCCCCGCCGAGGTAAGCGCGGGGCTTGTGGTGACCGCGGGTGTCGTGGAGGGCTCAGCCAACGCGGAGCTTGTGGAACGGTTCATGGCGCACGCGCGGAGCGCGGCGGGCGCGCCGGCATGGGAACGCTACGGCTACGTCCAGTTCGGCGGCGAGGAAGGCGCGTAGATGGACTGGACCGCGCTTCGGCTCAGTCTGCAGATCGGCGTAACAGGCGCGGCCCTGGCGGCGCTCCTGGGCATTCCGCTCGCGTGGTGGCTGTCGCGCAAGCGCAGTTGGACGCGCGACGCGGTCTCGACCGCAGCGCTGATCCCCATGGTGCTGCCGCCCACGGTGCTGGGCTACTACCTGCTGCAGGCGGTCGGCAGGAACTCGCTCATCGGCTCGACACTCGACGCGGCGTTCGGATTCAGCTTCGTGTTCGACTGGAGCGGCGCCGCGCTCGCCGCGTTCCTGGTGTCCGCGCCGTTCCTCGTGCGGACGGCGCAGGCGGGCTTCGAGGCGGTGGACCCGAACCTCGAGGACGCCGCGCGAACGCTCGGAAGGAGCGAACTCAGCCTCTTCCTCACGGTCACGCTGCCCGTCGCGTGGAGGTCGGTGATGGCCGGCGTGGCGCTCGCGCTGGCGCGGGCCATTGGCGAGTTCGGAGCGACGCTGATGATCGCCGGCAGCATTCCCGGGCGCACGCGCACCATGCCCATCGCCATCTACGAGGCGGTGCAGACGGGGCAGGCCAGCGAGGCGCAGGCGCTCGCCGCAACGCTCACGCTCTCGGCGCTGGGCCTGCTCGCCGCGGTGGGCCTGCTCGCCCGCGGAAGGGGCCTGCTATGGCGCTAGAAGCGTCGGCGACCGCCCAGGCCGGAACATTCCGGCTGACCGTCGACCTGTGCGTGGAGCCGGGGACGACCGCCGCGGTCCTCGGTCCGTCGGGATCCGGCAAGACGCTCACGCTGCGCGTCATCGCGGGGCTTGCGGCGCCGGCGCACGGCAGGATCGCGAGCAGTGGACGCGTGCTGTACGACAGCGCCGCGGGCGTCAACGAGCCGCCCCGCAAGCGGCGCGCCGGGTTCGTGTTCCAGGACTACGCGCTGTTTCCGCACCTCTCGGCGGCGGAGAATATGGCCTACGGCTTCCGGGGAGACCACGGCGCTGCGGGCGCCCGCGTCGCGGAGCTGGTCGACCTCCTCGGGCTGAGCGGCCTCGAAGCGCGGCGCCCCGCGCAACTATCCGGTGGGCAGCGCCAGCGTGTCGCGCTTGGGCGCGCGCTGGCGTCGGAGCCGGAGTTCCTCCTGCTCGACGAGCCGTTCTCGGCCCTCGACGCCCCGACGCGCGCAGCGCTCACCGAGCAACTCCTCGAACTGGAGTCTCGCGTAGCCGTTCCCACCGTGCTGGTTACGCACGACCTCGCCGAGGCGCACGCGCTGGCGCAGCAGCTGGTCGTGCTCGACGACGGCGCCGTTCTGCAGTCCGGCCCGCGCGACGACGTATTCGGGCGGCCCGCCTCGCCGAGGGTCGGCGAGCTCGTGGGCGTGCGCAACATCCTGACGGCGACCGTCAGCACGATCGAGGGCGGCGCGGCTACAGTGGACGCGTCGGGCATCACGATGCAAACGATCGCCGGCGCGCTGGCGGAGGGAGAGCGAGTGACGGCGGGGGCGCGCGCGAGAGACATCGACGCCGCGCCCGACCCGGACGGCGCCGCGCAACTGCTGCGAGTGGTGGACGCGGGCCTGAGGCGAACGCTGGCGCTGCAGCTTCCGGGGGGCCCGATCGTCTACGTCGAGCTGTCGCCGGAGTTGGAGCGCCGCATCGGACGCGCTGCGCCTCCACCGAGGTGGCGCCTCTCCGTCGCCCCCGGCGCCGGACACGTCTGGCGGTCGGGGAGTTGAGAGCAGGCAACCGTTTCTACTCTGGTATGCTTAAGCTGGACGTGAGAGGGCGGCATCGATGCGGCAGGCTTTGACAGAGAACCGGGCGTGGACGCTGGGAGCGCCGGTGGGGGCGGCTGTCATCGCGCTGGTTGTCGCGGTCATTGGCGCCATCTTCACCGGCGCCGAACTGGGTCTCGTCACGCGCAACGTCGAGTCCGCTTCCGCGAGTTCGGGCAACCTGCTCACGCGCCTCGGCGACCTGTTTCCCCTGGGTTTCTCGTTCAGCGCGGGGATGGTCTCCTCGGTGAACCCGTGCGGGTTCGCGATGCTGCCGGCCTACCTCGGCCTCTACCTCGGCGACCAGGACGCCGAGGAGCGCGGGACCGGGAGCCGACTCTGGCGAGCGCTGGTCGTCGGGGCGACGGTTACGGTGGGGTTCGTGCTGATGTTCGCCGCCGTTGGAGTTCCAATCGGGCTTGGCGCACGCGGGCTGGTGGACTTCTTCCCTTGGATCGGTCTGGCGATAGGGGTGCTTCTGACGCTGGCGGGCGCCTACCTGCTCTCGGGCGGCAAGCTGTACACCAACCTCGCCGTGCGCCTCTCCGCCCGCGTCGGCGGCGCAAACCGCAACAGCGTGCGGGGTTACTTCACCTTTGGACTCGCCTACGGCACGGCGTCGCTCAGTTGCACGCTGCCCATCTTCCTCGCGGTCATCGGGGGGACGTTCACAGCCGACACTTTCCTCGACTCGACACTGCAGTTCCTGCTGTACGGGCTGGGGATGGGGTCGGTGATACTGGCGCTGACTGTGGGCATGGCGGTGTTCAAGACGGCCGCGGTGGCGGGCCTGCGACGGGCGCTCCCCTACGTGGGGACCGTAACGGCGGTGCTCCTGCTCCTGTCGGGGTCGTTCATCGTCTATTATTGGCTGACGCTCGGCGAATTGCTCGACCGCATCAGCGGCATCTTCTAACAGAGGCTCCGAACATCCATTATGACGCCTGACGACCGCCAGCGCCGCCGAGAAGGATCGCGGCGGGCCCAGTCGGCGCGCGAGCGCCGGGCTGCGGCTCAGCAGCGAAGCCGTGGGAAGGGCGCCATCTACGCCATCGTCGGCGCCGTCCTCATCGCCGCGGCCATCGCCGTTTTCGCGCTCACGCGCGCCGGCGAAGGAGAAGTCGGCTACGCGGTGGAGCTGCTGCCGGCGTCGCACAATCCTCCTTACGTGTGGATACAGGAAATCGACGCGGTCCCCGGCCGCATCCCGCCAACCTCGGGGCATCACTACGACCTCCCCCACCAGGGATGGGGATTCCTGGGCGAGCCGCTGGTCCCGGAACGCGTGCTCCACAATATGGAGCACGGCGGCGTGGTGTACTGGTACCAGCCGGACGACCCGGAACTGGCCGGCGCCGTGAACCGGCTCGTCCGCGAGACGGGCGCCCGGTGCGTCGTGGCCGGGTCGTATTCCGACATGGCGTACAACGTTGCGGCGACCGTTTGGGGGCGGGTGCTGCCGCTGGAGCAGTTCGATTCCGAGCAGTTGCTCGAGTTCACGAACGCGTACCGCGGCACGCAGGGCCCGGAGGCGGGGCTCTGCAACCGGGAGGCGTACTAGGGACTTCTCCTCGTTCAGGTGGTCATTCGTGCGCAGGCCGTTAACATCGCCTTAAGCGGAGGGCAATAGAAGCGGCTTAGAATGGCCCCGGATAGGAGAGACGCCCGAAGGGGCGGAGAGGGCAAGCATGAGCAACTCCGTTCTGGTCGTCGAAGACGAGGAGAACCTCCTCGAAGCGCTGAAGTACAACCTGGAGCGCGAGGGTTACCTCGTCCTCACCGCGGAGGACGGCGCCACCGGACTTGAGACCGCGCGCGCCGCGTCGCCCGACCTCGTGGTCCTCGACGTGATGCTCCCGGAGATGGACGGCCTCGAGGTCTGCCGTATCCTCCGGCGCGAGAACGACGTGCCGATCCTCATGCTCACCGCCAAGGGCGAGGAGATCGACCGGGTTGTCGGGCTCGAGCTCGGCGCCGACGACTACGTCGCCAAGCCGTTCAGCATGCGCGAACTGATGGCCCGCGTGCGGGCGATGCTGCGGCGACCCCGGCAGTCCGCCGAAGGGCGCTCCTCCAAACCGCTCCGCTCCGGCGGGCTCGAGGTCGACGTCGAGGCGCATCAGGCCATGCTCAACGGGCAGGAGTTGAAGCTGAAGCCGCGCGAGTTCGACCTGCTCAGCCTGTTCATGAGAAACCGGGGCCGAGCCTACACGCGCGACGAAATCCTCTCCCAACTGTGGGGGCACGACTACATCGGCGACATCCGCACCGTGGACGTTCACGTGCGCTGGTTACGCGAGAAGATCGAGGCCGACCCCGCCTCCCCGGCCCGCATCATCACCATTCGCGGCCACGGCTACCGCTTCGAGGGCTGAGGGGCCCGCGCATGGGCGGACGAAGCCGGCTCTTGCTCACCGTCGCCGCGCTCGCCGCGCTGCTTGCCGCGGCTGGCCTGGCGTTCGCCGCGTCAGAACCGCTTGTGGGCGTCCTCGTTCTCGCCGGCGCCCTTGCCCACCTGCTATGGGCATTGTCCGCCCGCCGCAGCGACTCCGCCGCCCGCGCAGATGGCGCCGCCCTTGGGGGCGCTATCGCCGAAGTAGCCGAAGGCAACTTCAGTGTGCGCGCAGGCGCCCTGGCGTCCGAGGCGCTCAAGCCGCTGCAGGACGCCTTCGATGCGATGGCGGCGGCGCTCGCCGACCTGTTCGGCCTGCTCTCGGCCAACGGCGAGCAACTCGCCGCCGTGCTCGACACCATGGCCGACGGCGTGGCGGTGGTCGACAACGACAACCGGCTCGCGCTGACGAACGCCTCCGCCCAGTCGCTGCTCGGCCTGGGCGCCGGGACCGGGGCGCGGCTCAGCGCCGCATTCCGTGACCACGAACTGCATGCGCTCGTGGCGAAGTGCCGCGCGGAGAACGCCAGGCAGCACGCGGAACTCGACCTACCGAGCGTCCGACGCACCGTCAGCGCCATCGCAACCCCGCTAGCCCCCGCCGTCGGCGCGCCTGAGACGTCCGTGCTCCTCACCATCCACGACCTCACCAGCCTCCGGCGGCTCGAAACGTCGCGCCGCGAGTTCGTGGCCAACGTTTCGCACGAGCTGCGCACGCCGCTCGCGTCGATCAAGGCGATGGTCGAGACACTGGAGTCGGGCGCGGTCAACGACCCGGTCATCGCCCCGGACTTCCTCCAGCGCGCGCTCTGGGAGGTCGACCGCATGAGCGCCATCGTCGACGACCTGCTGGAGCTCTCCCGCATCGAGAATGCGCAGTACGTCGTGCGGCAAGAGCCGGTGTCGCTCGTGGCCGCCGCCGAGGGAGTGCGCGCCTCGATGGAGCCCCGCGCCGCGGACGCCGGCGTTGAGGTCGTTGTCTCCGCCCACGCGGACGCTCCCGTGTTCGGCGACGAGGAGAAGCTGCGACGGGTCTTCGCCAACCTCGTCGATAACGCGCTGAAGTTCACCCCGACCGGTGGACGCGTCGAGATTCGCATCGGCGCCGGGGCGGGTGACTTGCCGGACGGCCCGGTGCGCGTCGAGGTGCGCGACAACGGCGACGGCATCGCGCCGGAGCACCTGCCCCACCTGTTCGAGCGGTTCTACAAGGCCGACCGCTCGCGCCGGGGCAAGGGCACCGGCCTCGGTCTCGCCATCGTGAAAGGCATCGTGGAGTCGCACGGTGGCGAGATCGGCGTCGAGAGCGAGCTCGGCGCCGGCGCCACGGTGTGGTTCACGCTGCCGTCCGGGCAGCCGGGCGACTAGCCCGGAGCGCCGGCGCGCTCGCCGCCTCCTCGCCGTGTCCAGCAGACCCGGAGGCGCGCCCGGGCAACGGTTAACCTGCCGATAACGCGTGCTGGCGTCCGTCGTTAACGTTCCTTCCGTAGTCTCGGAGCAACCACCTGACGGGAGGAAAAACTTGAGCCTCATCAAGCACCTTCGAACGAACGCCCTGGCGCTGGCGGCGATGGCCCTCGCCGCGATGGTTATCGCGGCGTGCGCAAGCCCCACTCCTACCCCCACTCCGACTCCCACGCCCGACTCCGCCCCAACCACTGTGACGCCCCCCACTCCCACGGCGACGGAGTCCCTGAGCGGCACCATCCAGATCGACGGATCCTCCACCGTCTTCCCCGTCACCCAGGCCGTCGCGGAGGAGTTCCGTAAGGGACAGTCCGGCGTACAGGTCAACGTCGCCGTCTCTGGAACCGGCGGAGGCTTCAAACGCTTCACCACCGGCGAGACCGACATCTCCAACGCCTCAAGGCCCATCAAGGACTCCGAGGCCGAAGCAGCAGCGGCCAACGGCGTCGAGTTCATCGAGATGCGCGTCGGCACCGACGGACTCTCCGTCATGGTCCACCCCGACAACGACTTCGTCGACTGCCTCTCCGTCGAGGAACTCAACGCCATCTGGGCCCCGGGCTCCGACATCAACAACTGGCAGGACGTCCGCGCAGGCTTCCCCGACCAGCGGCTACGCCTCTACGGACCTGACACCGACTCCGGAACTTTCGACTACTTCACCGAAGAGATCAACGGCGAGGCCCAGGTCTCACGCGCCGACTACACCGCATCAGCCGACGACAACGTCCTCGTTCAGGGCATCGGCGGCGACCGAGGCTCCCTCGGCTACTTCGGCTACGCCTACTACCAGGAGAACAAGGACAGCCTCAAGGTCATCGGCGTCGACCCCGGCGACGGATGCGTCGTCCCCGAGCCCGCGACCATAGAGGACGGCTCCTACACTCCCCTCTCACGGCCCCTCTTCATCTACGTCAACGTGGCAAGCCTCGAGAAGCCTGAGGTGCTCGCCTTCGTCGAGTACTACATGGACCACGGCTACCAGCTGACTGGCGAAGAGGGCTACGTGCCCGTCGACCGGAGCGTCTACGCCGCCAACAAGGCCGCGGCGGGCCTCTAAGCGACCGTTCTCCGGGGGACTGCGGTCTTCCTCCCACCGGGTCCGCCCGGCTGGCCGCAGTCCCCCTTTTCCCTTTCCTGTAACCCCTATCCCTCCCACGGAGAGACGCCCAAAAGGCGGAGGCGCCACTAGACGAGCAGGAAGTTGTGATGGACACTACCGCACGAGATGCCTTCCCCCCACATCCCTTGCAACGCGGACAAACCGTGCGACTGAACCGCGACCGCAAGCGCGGTTCGTTGCAGGGACGCATCGTCCATGCGCTCTTCTTCGCCTGCGCCGTCATGTCGATCATCACGACGTTCGGCATCGTGGCGAGCCTTCTCAGCCAGGCCCTCGGTTTCTTCCGCGAAATCCCCGTATGGGACTTCCTGTTCGGCACGACATGGTCGCCCATCCTGAAGGACGCGGAGGGCAACCGCCACTACGGCGTGCTGCCTCTCGTGAGCGGCACCGTGCTCGTGGCGACCATCGCCGCCGCGGTGGCCGTGCCCGCCGGGCTCGCCATCGCGATCTACCTGTCGGAGTACGCGCCCGACAAGGTGCGCCGCACCATCAAGCCTGTCCTCGAAGTGCTCGCGGGCATCCCGACCGTGGTGTACGGCTACTTCGCGCTCACTTTCGTGACGCCCCAACTCCAGAAGATCCCCCTGAGCCCCTTCCGGGAAGACCTGCTCGTGTTCAACGCCCTGAGCGCCGGACTGGTGATGGGGCTGATGATCATCCCGATGGTGTCGTCGCTCAGCGAGGACGCAATGGTCGCGGTGCCGAGGTCGCTTCGCAACGCGGCGTACGCGCTCGGCGGCACACGCCTTGAGGTGTCCCTCCGCGTCGTCGTTCCCGCGGCCTTTTCCGGCATCATCGCGTCGTTCATCCTGGCGTTCTCCCGCGCCATCGGCGAGACGATGCTGGTTACGCTCGCCGCCGGCGCAACACCGCGCCTCACCTTCAATCCCATCGAGAGCATCCAGGCGATGACCGCGTTCATCGTGCAGCTCTCGCTTGGCGAGACCCCGCACGGCTCGCTCGAATACAACACCATCTTCGCCGTGGGCCTGCTCCTGTTCTTCTTCACGCTTGGAATGAATGTGCTCGGCCACTTCCTGGTCCGGCGCTTCCGGGAGGAGTACTAGCGATGGCCGCGCCGACCATAATCGTCTCCGAACTGCGCCCGCGCCTGGAGCGCCGAAAACTCATCGGCGGCGTCGCTTACTTCTTCTTCCTGCTCGCCATCTTCATCGGGCTTGCGGGGCTCGCGTCCCTGCTCATCCGGGTGCTATGGGAAGGCGTACCGTGGCTGAGCCTGCATTTCATCACCGACTACCCTTCCCGCTTCCCGGAGCAGGCGGGCATGAGGTCCGCCATCTTCGGTTCGATATGGATCATGGGGCTCACGTTCCTCTTCACCGTGCCGGTCGGCGTCGGAGCCGCCATCTACCTTGAGGAGTACGCCCCCAAGAACTGGTTCACCCGCGTCATCGAGGTGAACGTGTCCAACCTCGCCGGCGTTCCCTCCATCGTGTATGGACTGCTCGGCCTCGCGGTGTTCGTGCAGATAGCCTCGATGGGCCGCACGGTCATCGCCGGAGCGCTCACGATGTCGCTCCTCGTGATGCCGATCGTCATCATCGCCTCCCGTGAGGCGATACGCGCGGTGCCCTCGACCTACCGCGAGGCATCGTACGGACTCGGGGCGACGAAGTTCCAGACCGTGCGGGACGTCGTGCTGCCCCTGGCCACGCCCGGCATCATGACCGGCACGATCCTCGCGATGTCGCGCGCCATCGGCGAGGCCGCCCCGATGGTCGCCATCAGCGCGCTCGTGTTCCTCACTTTCATCCCGACCGACCCGTTCGACGAGTTCTCCGTGATGCCTATCCAGATCTACAACTGGGTCAGCCAGCCGCAGGCGGACTTCCGCGGCATCGCGGCCGCGGGCATCATCATCCTGCTGGGCGTGCTGCTCTCGATGAATGCAGTGGCGATCTACATCCGCAACCGCACGCAGAAGAGGTCTGAAGAATGACTACCGCGCCTCCCACCAACGCGACGGACATTGCGCTCAGCGTCAAGGACATGGACATGTACTACGGGACGTTCCGCGCCCTGCGGGACATCAACCTCGAAGTGCAGCGCAACGCGGTGACCGCGCTCATCGGCCCCTCGGGTTCCGGCAAGAGCACGCTTCTGCGCTGCTTCAACCGCATGAACGACCTCATTCCCGGCGCCCGCGTAGCGGGCCAGGTGCTCTTCAACGGCGAGGACATCTACCACCCCAGCATCGACCCGACCGAGATACGGCTCCGCGTGGGCATGGTGTTCCAGAAGCCCAACCCCTTCCCGAAGTCTATCTACGACAACGTCGCGTTCGGGCTCCGCATCAACGGCTTCAGAGGGGACATGGACGAGGCGGTCGAGACGTCGCTCCGCAAGGCCGCCCTGTGGGACGAGGTGAAGGACCGTTTGAAGGCGAGCGGGCTGACCCTCTCCGGCGGACAGCAGCAGCGCCTCTGCATCGCGCGGGCCGTCGCCGTGCAGCCGGAGGTCATCCTGATGGACGAACCGGCCTCCGCGCTCGACCCCATCTCGACGCTCGCCATCGAAGACCTCATGCGCGAACTGAAGCGCGACTATACAATCATCGTGGTGACGCACAACATGCAGCAGGCGGCGCGGGCCTCCGACCGGACAGCCTTCATGACGATGGGGGAGGACCGCGCCGGATATCTCGTCGAGGTCGGGGAGACCACGCAGATATTCACGAATCCCAGGGACGAGCGCACCGAGGGCTACATCACCGGCCGGTTCGGCTAGGAAGGGGTGCGGTTATGTTCAACCCACGATCGAGGGCCGAATTCGATCACTCGCTGCAGGAGTTGCAGGATGGCCTGCTCACGCTCGGCAGCATGGTGGAGAAGGCGATAGCCAAGGCGGTAGGCGCTCTGAAAGACCGCGACCTCGAAGTGTCGCGCCAGGTGATCCGCGAAGACGACGCCATCGACGCCCGCCGCGCCGAACTTGAAGAGCGCGTGGTCGACCTCATCGCCATCCAGCAGCCCGTCGCGTTCGACCTGCGCACGCTCATCACCACGCTCCATATCTCGATGGAGCTCGAGCGCATCGGCGACTACGCCGAGGGCATCGGCAAGATCAGCCTGATGATGGGCGACCAGCCCCCCGTCAAGCCCCTCGTCGACATCCCTCGCATGGCCGAGAAGTCGTCCGCCATGCTCCGCGCCTCCCTCGACGCTCTCGTCAAGCGCGACACCGACCTCGCCTACCAGGTGCTTGCCGACGACGACGAAGTCGACATGCTGTACGACCAGGTCTACCACGAGCTGCTCCTGCTGATGCTGAGCGACCCCAAGGTGATCGAGCGCGCCACCTACCTGCTCTGGGCCGCCCACGACCTCGAACGCATCGCCGACCGCGCAACCAACATCAGCGAGCAGGTCATCTATCTCGTAACCGGCAAGATGGCGCCCGGCCAGATCTCCAAGTACTAGGCCGCCCCCCTTCCCCAGTCCTCCCTCACAGAGGGAGAGAGCGTACCGTTCTCTCCCTTTGAGGAAGATGCCCTACGGGACAAAGAGGGTCTGTGGCGCGGCGG
The DNA here is from genome assembly GCA_034421335.1 of Dehalococcoidia bacterium. GTDB lineage: Bacteria > Chloroflexota > Dehalococcoidia > Lucifugimonadales > Australimonadaceae > S5-327. Next base: position 18,836 of record DAOUKL010000102.1, read on the forward strand.
CGCCCGCTCCGTCAATGCGTGGTGATGGGCTGGGCGACGATCCACAGGCTGAGCATCGTGTAGCCCGTCATCAGAGCGGTCATCGGCAGTTGGGAGCGCAGGGTGAGCGCGCGGGTCGCGAATGTCCGCCGCGCGATGACGTGCGCCGCGTACACCGCCGCGACGTGACCGACGACGATGGCCCCTACCCCAACGAGCCACGCGAACCGCGCGTTCACCACCCCGATGTCGATCTCGTACCCCGCCGTGCCGAAGATGTCCCAGCCGCGTCCGAGCGGGTCGGACGCGAGCGGAATGACCCGCTGGCCCTGGATGAGGAGAAAACTGAGGAAGTGGGCGACGTGGTACGCGAGGGCTATGGGCGCGAGCGACACGGCGAACCTTCCGATTACGTGGGCGACCGGCTCGTCGGAGCGTCCGAGATTCTGTATGAGGAGTGCGGCAAGGGCGAACGCGCCAAACAGCAGCAGGGGCGTGACGAACAGGCCGAACGTCTTGACCCCGGTGAAGGCGTGCGCGCCCAGCCAGGTGAACGCGGCGTAGGAGTCGGCGAGGAACGCGGCCCATGGCGGCGTCTCCGCGAAGCCGTCGAACGTCACGGTCGAGAGCATGAGCACAAGGAACGCCGACTCGGAAAGGCTGAGGGGCCGCCCGGCGAGCAGTCCCGCTCCCCAGGGCCGCAGACGCCACTCGCGCCGGTCGGGCGACGCAGCGGCGAACGCCTCGTAGTCGTCGATGACGCACCCATCGCCGTCAAGAGCGGGCGCGCGTACCTCGGTGGGGGCGAACCGCGCAAAGAAAGCCATGGCTAGCGAGAGCGCCTCCCCGCGCTTCAGCCATGTGTCGCGCCCGTACACGAACATGCCGGCGAACGTGAGTCCGGTGTACGCGAGGGCGAGCGTCGCGATGCTGGATGGTATGGCCGCGTCAGGCCACGCTATCTCGGCCCACGCGAACACGGCGAAGAGGGCGACCGCCGGCCACGCGCCGAGTTCCTCGGGGTAGTCAGCGCCCAGGCCGAGTGGGCGTCCGGTCGCGCGGCGCCAGGCGGACTCCGTCCATCCGTAGAGGATCTTCCAGGGGTTGACGAGCGCCCAGATGTTGCCCAACAAGCCGCTCACGTAAGCTAGCCCTACCCAAAAAACGACCCACGTGAGAGTCGGCGCGAGGTTGCTGTTCGGCTCCGGGCTGCCGGCGAAGCCCGCGGCGAGATACGTTGCGAATACGGCGACCGATGCGAGCTTGATCGTGAACAGGAGCCGCTTGTCGGCGAGCGCGCGCCCCGCCCGCCAGCGAAGCATGTCCACCGCCGGGTAGCCGTCCCCGGGCGCGCCGCGTCCGAACAGCGCGATGACGGCGAACGAGAGCGCGACCGCGCTCCCCGCCCCTATCACGTACAGCGTCAGCGGAACGGGAAGGTCGTACCGCTCGCCGAATCCGTGGGCGTACGCCACAGCCGGAGACGCCGCGAGCAGCAGCGGGCCGAGCAGCGCGAATGCCTTCCAGCGACTCATCGAGCGCTCTAGCGGGGCTGGACCTCGAGCGTGGCGATGACGATGTCGACCTCCCCGCTCATCGCGCTCATATCATGCGAGCCGTCCGTCCCCTCCATGCCGCCGGACTCCCCGTCCATGCTCTCCATCCCTTCCACGCCGCTCATATCGTGTGAAACGTCCGCGGGGTGCAGGGCGATCTCGAACCTGCCTGTGGCGTCGGCCTCGAACTCGATGACGCCGCCGCCTCCAGCCTCGACCCGCGCGCGCAGGTCGTAACCATGCACGTGGAACACGCCTGCGATGTCGGCGGAGACGTTGAAGGTCACGCTGTCGCCCTGCTTGACGACGAACGTGTCGCTGCCGCTCGTAACCTCGCCGTGCGCGACCGCGAGGTCGAACTCGTGGGACTCGGCGCTCCCCCCGCCGCAAGCCGCCAGCAGCAGCGTCAGAATGGCGGCGATTGCCGCCGCGGCTCCTACCCGCGCATAGACGTTGCTTTCCGTTGTCATGTTCTCCGTTCCACCGAGCGCCTGCGTCCGGCGATTGCTCCCCACGCCAGCCAGAGGATGGGCAGGAGCAGTCCCAGCCCTGCGATCAGCGCCGTCCACGGAAACCGGGCGCTGGAAACGACGTCGACCGTCAGGGAGAGAGCGGCGGGGCCGCGCTCGGAATCGATGTTGACCTGCACTTGCCACGCTCCCTCGCTCGCGGGCGCGAGCGTCGCCGAGTAGTCGTTAGCGCCGGTCAGGAAGACGCGCGATGCGACGGCAGGGCCAAGCCGCTCGCCGTTCTGCGTCGCCGTCGCCACCACACGCGGGTTGTAGCCGAGCCGCGCCTCCGGGTCGTCGGGCTCGAACGTCGCGACGATTTCCAGGAAACCGACGAGCGGCACGGCGGAAACTCGGAGCTCATAGGGTCCCTGGGCGCCGCGGAACAGTTCGACTTCGAACTCGTGCTGGCTGCCGTGAGCGTAGGCGGGCGCCGCCCCTGCCGCAAACGCGAGCGCCGCCAGAAGCGCGGCGCCGGCCGGCGCTGCGAACGCCGCCGGAACTCCAGCCGAGCGCCGCCCGTGCGGCTCGGTTTTCATCAGCTCCTCACCCTGTTCCGTCCCCTCCCGCGCCCCGTGTGCTCCCGATTCCGCTACACTAAGTTTACAGTCCCCTAACCTGCTGCGAGGCCTTCCATGACCAACTACTGGCTGTTCAAGTCGGAGCCCACTACCTACTCCTACGACGACCTGGTCGCCGACGGCGTGGCCGAGTGGGACGGCGTTCGAAACTTCCAGGTGCGCAACTGGCTGCGCGACGCCATCAAACCGGGCGACGGCGTGCTGTTCTGGCATTCGAGCGCCAATCCGATCGGGGTAGTCGGCTCCGCGACTGTCGTCAGCGAGGGCTACCCGGACCACACGGCGTGGGACCCGGCGTCCGATCACCCAGACCCCAAGAGCACGCCCGACAAGCCCATCTGGTGGATGGTCGACATCAAGGCCGACCGCAAGTTCAGCGACATCGTAACCGCCGACGAACTCCGGGCTGTCCCGGAGCTCGCGGACATGGTTGTCCTCAAGCGCGGCAACCGCCTGTCGATCACACCCGTTACCGAAGCGGAGTTCGAGACTGTCATGCGCATCGGCCTCGGCAGGTAGGCCTACGCGAACTGCGGAACCACCTCGGCGGCGAAGCGCTCCATCACGGAGCGGTCGAACGGGCGCGGCGTCATCAGGATGAAGTGGTCGACCCCCGCCTCGTTCCAGCGGCCCACCTGCTCCACGATCTCCCCGGGTGAACCGAGGAACATCGAATCACGCACCTGGTCCTCCGGCGAGGAGTAGTAGTCGGTCTTCTGCGTTGCGAGGCTGGCGCCGCGCGCAACGGTCTGGTCGATCTCGGCCTTGTCGTCGCTCAGCTTGATCTGAATCTGCACGGAATGGCGCATCGCCGAGAAATCTCGTCCCGTCTCGTCGCAGACGGCCTGCATCCGGGCGAGGTTCACCTTCGCCTCTTCGAGCGGCGCTATCTGGTTGTAGTCGTCGGCGTGCTTGGCGGCGATGCGAAGCGTGCGGTCGCCGCGTCCGCCCACGATGATGGGCGGGTGCGGCTGCTGGACGGGCTTGGGCATCTGGGGCGCCTCGTCGAGGTTGTAGTACGTCCCGTGGAAGGTGGCGGGCTCCTCAGTCCAGATGGCCTTGATGACCGAGAGCGCCTCGTCGAGGCGGTCGGCGCGCTCGGCGAACCGCGGGAACGGCATGCCGTGGACGTCAAACTCGTGCTTGACGTTGCCGGAGCCGATGCCCATCTCGGCGCGTCCGCCCGATGCGTGGTCGATCGTGTTGACGATCTTGGCGGTCATCACCGGGTGGCGCAGGTTGTTGTTGATGACCAGCATCCCCAGCCGGAGGTTCTTCGTGTGCCCGGCCATGGCGGCCATGACCGTCAGCCCTTCCAGCCGCGCGGGCGTCGCGCCGCGTCCGCCGGAGATCTGCATGAGGTGGTCGGACGGGTAGAAGCCGTGAAAGCCGAGTTCGTCGCACGTCTGGCAGATTTCGAGGAAGTCCGCCCATTCGAGTCCTGAGCTTCCGCCGACACTGAAGAGCGCCTTGGCCACGGGTAGCCTCCTGCGGGATGTTTCGCGCGCTATCGGGGATGATAGCGGGTTGCGGAAGGCTACGCTCGCCTCCCTACCGAAACTGGGGCGCGACCTTGGCCATGAACGTTTCGAGCGGTTCGGGCGTGAACGGGCGCGGGGTGGTGAGGATGAAGTGGTTGACGCCCGCCTCGACCCACCGCCCCACCTGTTCGACGACTTCGTCGGGCGAGCCGAGCAGACGCGAGTCGGCCACGTGCTCGCGGAGGTCGGAGTAGCCGGGCGCGAGGTTGTGCGCGCCGTAGTTGAAGCTCGCAACGGCGTTGTCGAGCGCGCGGTCGGCCTCGGCGCGGTTCTCGACGAAGGCGAACGGCGTCTGCACCGAGAAGCGCATGGCGGTCCGCGGCCTTGCTCGGCGGCGGCCTCGCGGAAGCGCGCGATGTTGCGGGCGACCTGCCGCACCGGCGCGATCTGGTCCCAGTCGTCGGCGTGCTTGAGTGCGACGCGCAGAATTCTCGAACTGATGCCGCCGACGATGATGGGTGGGTGCGGCTGCTGCACCGGCTTCGGCATCTGCGGAGCGTCGCGCAGCGCGTAGTAGTCGCCCTCGAAGTTGGCGGGCTCCTCGGTCCAGATGGCCCTGATGACAGAGAGCGCCTCGTCGAGCATGGCGATGCGCTCGGCGGGCGGAGGGAAGTCGAAGCCGTGGACGCGGTGCTCGGGCTCGGACCAGCCCGCGCCGAGGCCGAACTCGGCGCGTCCGCCGGAGGCGTGATCGATGGTGTTGAATATCTTGGCGGTCATCACCGGGTGGCGGAAGAGGTTGTTGGCGACGAGCACGCCGAGCCGGAGCGTCGTCGTGAAGCCGGAGACCGCGGCCATGGCCGTGAGGGCGTCGAGCCGGTCGGGCGACGGCCCTTTGCCCGCCTGAACGGTCATCAGGTGGTCGGAGGGATAGAACGCGAAGTAGCCGGTCTCCTCGCAGGCCCGGCAGACGTCGACGAAGCCCTGCCATCCCAGGCCGGAACTCCCGCCGATGGAAAACAGGGGCGAGTTCATGCGCGCATGATAGCGGCTGCGGCGCGGCGGCGCGCCGGCCCTCTCCCCTGCCCCTTCCCCCTCGGAGGCGGGTTCCGGTTGAGGGGCGCCGCCCATTGATGTAGGGTTTCGAGTGCAACGCGGGACGCGCTCCCGCCATCTACGGAGAGAGGCGAATGACGAACAACAGGCAACTCGGGCTGGCGATGATTGGCATCGGCGTCGGCGGGACGGAGATGCTCCCCGCGATGGAGTCGATGCCGGAACTGAAACTGGTGGCCGGCTGCGACGTGAACGAGGAGACGCTCGGACAGTTCAGCGCGCGTTACAACGCCAAGGGATACGGCGATTACGACGAGATGCTCGCCGACCCCGAGGTCGAGGCGGTGTGGGTGTCAACCCCCAACCGATTCCACGCCGAGCACTCGATACGGGCGATGGAGGCCGGCAAGCACGTCGTCGTCGAGAAGCCGATGGCGCTCAACCTCGAAGACGCCGAGAAGATGGTCGAGACGGCCAACCGCACGGGCGTGAAGTTCCTGGCTGGGCACACGCGCTCGTTCACGCCTCCCGTCCGTACTATGTGGAAGATCATCCAGTCCGGCGCCATAGGGCGGGCGCGGGCGATCAACGCCTTCGCCTACACCGACTGGATGCTGCGCCCGCGCACGTGGGAGGAGCTAGACATCGAACAGGGCGGCGGCCTGCCCATGCGCCAGCTGCCGCACCAGATCGACAGCGTGCGTCTGCTGGGCGGCGGCATGGTCAAGAGCGTGCGCGGCGCCACGGGGCAGTGGATGCCCGAACGCGCCATCCCCGGCTACTACGCCGCGTTCCTCGAATTCGAGGACGGGACGACCTCGCTCGTGTGCCACAACGGCTACGGCTACGTGATGGGCGCCGAGTTCGTTACGTGGGGTCACGACCGGCAGCGCTACACCGCGGAGGAGCGCGTGGAGGTGCGGCGGCAGATGCGGGAGGGCGTCCGCGACGAGTCTGCGGACAAGCAGGCGCTGCGCATCGGCGGCCTGCAGGAGCGCGAGGTCTTCAAGGCCGAGAACGAGGAACTCTGGGTGCCCGAGGACCTTGGCCTGCTCATCGCGACGTGCGAGCGGGGCGACATCCGCCACGGCCCGCGCGGACTCATCCTCTACGACGACCGCGGCACGCACGAGATCGACCTCTCCATCGACCGCGACATGGGCCCCGGCTACCGCCGCGCGGAGCTCGAGGAACTGTACGATGCGGTGATCGGCGACAGGCCCATCTTCCACACGGGCGAATGGGGCCTCGCGACCCTCGAAGTCGTCCTCGGCATCATTCAATCCGGCAAGGAAGGCCGGGAGATTGCGATGACCCGCCAGGTCCCCGTCCACGAGCGCTACGCGGAGGCCCGCAACTTCTCGCCGGTGTCCGTGTAGGCGCCGGATCCGGGACCGACAGAACAGCAGGACAACCAACGACAAGGAGCCACACATGACAAGCGTAGAAGCGAAGCCGCTGAAGCTCGGAGTTATCGGCATCGGCGTGGGCGCGGCGGAGATGCTGCCGCCCATGGAACGCGCGCCGTACATCGACCTGTTCGCGGGCGCGGACGTCAACCCGGACGTGCGCAGCCGGTTCAAGGCGCGCTACGAGGAGGCCCGCGTCTACGACAGCGCGGAGGCGCTGTGCAACGACCCCGACGTCGAGGCCGTGTGGATATCGACGCCCAACCGCTTCCACGGCCCGATGACGGTGCTGGCGGCCAACCACGGCAAGCACGTGGTCGTCGAGAAGCCAATGGCGCTCGACATCCGGCAGGCGGAGGAGATGGTCGAGGCGTGCGAGAAGAACGGCGTGAAGCTCGTAGCCGGCCACACGCAGAGCTTCCAGCCGCACGTCCGCCTGATGCGCCAGATCGTCGCCTCCGGCGAACTCGGCCAGCTCGGCGCCGTCAACGCCATCGCGTACACCGACTGGGTGATTCGTCCGCGCACCGCCGACGAGCTCGACCCCAACCAGGGCGGCGGCCTCGTGTACCGCCAGACGCCGCACCAGATCGACAGCATCCGGCTCATCGCCGGCGGCAAGGCGACCAGCGTCCGGGGCGCTTACGGTCAGTGGATGAAGTACCGCTCCATCCCCGGCTACTACGCTGCGTTCCTGGAGTTCGAGAACGGCGTAACCGGCGTGGCAATTCACAACGGCTACGGATACTTCGTGGCCTCCGAACTCGTTCCCTGGGGCGACGCCAACACGCGCTACACGCCGAGCGAGCGCAACAACATCCGCAGGTCGATGGCCGCCGGAACACGCCCCGAGGACGCGGAGAAGCTCTCGCTGCGCATCGGCGGCGAGGCCGAGAGCGCCATCTTCCGACGGGAGCGCGGGCCGGAGCAGTGGAAGCCGAACGACCTCGGAATCGTCATCGTCAGCTGCGAGTTCGGTGAGCTGCGCCAGGGCCCCGAGGGGCTGTACAAGTACACCGACGACGGCCTCACCGAGCTCATGGTGGACTCCGACCCGCTGCACCGCGACCAGGAGCTGGAGGAACTGTTCAACGCCGTGCGGCACGACCGTCCGGTGTTCCACAGCGGCGCGTGGGGCATGGCCACGCTGGAGGTCGGCCTCGCCATCAATGAGTCGACGAAGACTCACAAGCAGGTCGAGCTCACCCACCAGATAGAAATGCCGGCGGAGTACGACGTCGAGTACAAGGTCGAGGTGCTCGAAGAGCGGAAGATCGACCACTAGAGCGCCCGCGCGCCCTTCGTCATTCCCGCGAAGGCGGGAATCCGTCCCGTGGATGCGGACGTAGGGGGCAGGGCGTTGCGCGGGGGCGTTAGAGGGATTGCCGGATGGACTCCCGCCTTCGCGGGAGTGACGGAACAGGGCGAGGGCGTCATCGAACGGGTGGGATGACGGAACGAAGGACAACGAAGAAGGAGCACACGGCAATGACCATCGCGATCTCACATGGCGGCGGCGCCAACGTCCTCACGGCCGAGGCGCCCAGCGACGAGGCGCTCGTCGGCACCATCGACGGCGTCGTCCGCATCGTGCGCGGCGCGGCCGGCTGGGCCGCCGTCGAGCGCACGCTCGAGGGCAAGCACATCCACGCGCTCGTGCAGGACCCGCAGAGCGGAACGTGGTTCTGCGGGGTCGAGTTCGGCGGCGTCTACGCCAGCGAGGACGACGGCCGCACATGGGAGAAGCGGGACGACGGCATGACCGAGCAGGACGTCTACAGCCTCTCGGTCGCCGAAATCGACGGCAGGACCCGTGTGTTCGCCGGCACGGAGCCCGCCCACCTGTTCGTCAGCGACGACCTGGGCCGCACGTGGACCGAGAAGCCCGCGCTCCACGCCCAGGAGACGGAGGAGTGGCGCTTCCCCGCGCCGCCCCACGTCGCCCACCTCAAGCACATCAGCTTCCGCCCCGGCGACGTGGGCACGGTGTACGCGAGCATCGAGCAGGGCGGACTGTACCGCTCCACCGACGGCGGCGACACCTTCACCGAGATCCCCGGGATGTACAACGACGTCCACCGTCTCGTATCGAACCCCGCCGACCCCCGGCGCATGTTCGTAACCGGCGGCGAGGGGCTGTGGCTCTCGCGGGACGACGGCGCGACGTGGGACAACGTGTTCAGCCGGGGCAGCGAGTTCGGCGGCTACCCCGACCAGCTCGTGTACAAGCCGAGCGACCCGTCGTACATGCTCATCACGGCTGGCCAGAAGAGCCCCGGAAACTGGCGCCGCGACGGCGCGGCGGAGACGCGCATCTCCCGTAGCCGCGACGCCGGCGAAACCTGGGAAGTGCTCGCCGCGCACGGCCTCGACGACAAGTTCGTTCCGAGCGTCGAGGCGATGACGCTGGAGGAGTCCGGGGACGTCGTGCAGGTGTTCGCCGCCACGTCCCACGGCGAAGTGCTTTGGTCCGACGACGCCGGCGACTCGTGGCAAAAGGCCGTAACCGGCCTCGCCCCGGTCTCCAAGGGCAACCACTACATGGCCTTCACCGTCGACCCGAGGGTTTAGCCCCCGTAGACGATCGCGACGCAAGAGGCCCTCAGCGTACCGCCGGGGGCCTCTTGCGTTGGGGGTTGAGACCCGCCGCCTACCCGTTGAGGTGCGCGCCGCCGGTTACGGGGAGGATGGCGCCGGTGATGTGGCGGGCGGCGTCGGAGGCGAGGAAGGCGATAGCCTCCGCCACGTCCTCCGGCTGGCCGATGCGCCCAAGCGGCACGCGCTTCGCCATCGCCTCTTCGACCTCCGGGGTGACCTCGCCGACCATCGGTGTGGCCGTCGGGCCCGGCGCGACGCAATTGACGCGGATGCCGTCGCGGGCGTGGTCGAGCGCCATCGCCTGCGTGAGATTATGCACGCCGGCCTTGGCCGCGCCGTAGGCCGCCCTCCCCGCAGGGCCGCGGAACCCGGAGATAGCCGACACGTTGATCACCACGCCTCCCCTGCCCTGTTCCAGCATCCGCAGGATGGCGGCGCGGGCGACGAGGAACGTGCCCGTGAGGTTCGTGTCGATGGCGCCGGCCCAGCGCTCCGGCGTAAGCTCGGCGGCCGATCCCGTGGTTCGGATGCCGGCGGCGTTCACTGCGACGTCGACGCCGCCGTAACGGCTGACGGCCTCGCCGATGGCGCGGTCGACCTCGTCAGGCCGACGGATGTCCGTGCCGACGAAGAACGCCTCGCCGCCGGCGCTGCGGATGGCCGCGGCGGTCGCGGCGCCCGCCTCGGACGAGCGAGAGAGCCCGACGACGCTGGCGCCCTCGGCGGCGAGGAGCATGGCGGCGGCCTGTCCGATGCCGGAGCCGAAGCCGGTTACGATTGCGGTCTTGCCGTCGAAGCGTCCCATCAGATGACCGGCAGCGGGTCGATCCGGCCGTTAGCGATCTCGGCGATGCGGGCCTCGTCCGGCTCGACGCCGTACATCTCCGAGCGCATTCGAAGGCGGTCGGCGCAGATGACGGTCAGCATCTCCCGCAGCAGTTCGAGTTCCGCGAGGTCGTCGAGTTCGCTCTCGACGCTCTCGGCGCCGTGCTCGCCGTGGCCGACCTCGTCGTCGTAGACGATGCGGGAGGCGCGCTTGATGCGCAGCAGCAGCGGGTCGTCGGTTTCGAGGGCCGCGCCCGCGTGGAAGATGCCGGCGCCGCCGCCCTCGGCGAAGTTGTAGGCGATGTGCGCGATGCGCTCGTTCCGCGAGATGAGGCGCTCACGGGTCGCCTCGATGTGGGCGTCGCCAGGGAGCCGCAGACCGTCGAGGTCGCTCATGCGGACAGGTTCGCCGGTGATGTCCTCCAGGATGTCGGCGAAGAGGCGGAAGTGCGTGAACTCCTGCCGGAGCGATTCGAGTTGGTACTCGAGCGCATCCCTGCCCTCTTTGGATTCGGCGACGGGGAGGCCGGCGCGGATGTTGTCGATGAGCCAGTCGACGCGGCTGTGGGCGCGGTGGAGGAGTCCGGGGCCACGCAACTCGCGGTAGCACTGATGGCGGAGCCAGTGAACGTGGTCGAGGGGCTCGTGGGGCGCGGAGAGGAAATTGCGGGCGATCTCGGCCTCGCCGGCCCAGAAGCGCTGGCCCATCGCGCGTATCTGCGCCTTCAGGTCTTCTACCGTGGCGGTGGTCATGAGGCCTCCTTCGCAGGGGGAGCGTCAGCTGCGGCGTGGAGATCGAGCGGCTCGATGCGGCCCTCGGCAATCTCGTCGATGCGCGTCTCGTCGATGGGCAGGCCGAACATCTCGTAGCGCATACGGAGGCGCTGCCGGCAGATGGCGGCGACGATGCCGCGCGCCTCGGCCCACTCCTCTTCGGTGTCGAGGTTGTGGGCGAACTCGGCGGCGCCGTGCTCGCCGTGCTCGGTCTCGTCGCCGAACACGATCGCGCAGGCGGCGGCGATGCGGTCGGAGAGCGGGTCGCCGCCGATCTTGCGTCCCTCGTAGAAGAACGACGCGCCGCCGCCTTCGGTGAAGCCGATGGCGGCCTCGCCGACGCGGCCTTGCCGCTCGCGGGCCTGCTGGCGAACGCGCTGGAGTTCGGCGTCTTGGGGCAGCTGCCATTCCCGGAGCTTTTCGAGCCGCACGGGTTCGCCGGTGGCCTCTTCGAGGATGTCGGCGAAGAGGCGGTAGTGGGTGAACTCCTCGCGCAGCACGCGGATGTCGCGCTCGAACTCGTCGCGCTGCTCCCTGGTCTGGGCGAGCGGCAGGGTTTGGTCTAGCTTTTCGATGAGCCCGCGGATGATGCCGCCGGGGTGTCCCGCGAGGCCGGAGCCGTACATCTCCTTGAAGACCTGGAGCCGCAGCCAATGGGCCTGTTCCTCCGTCGAGCGCGGGATGCCCCAGAAGGCGCGGCATATCTCGGCCTCGCCGGCCCAGAAGCGCTGGGCCAGCTGCTGCACTTCGAGGGCGAGTTCCTGCTTGCGCGCGTCGTTCATGTGGCGTTCCTCCCCCTCCCCCCGTGGGAGAGGGCATCCCGTGCGGGCGCAATCCTACGCCGCGCGCGGCGCAGCAGCAAAGGCGCGTTACGAAGTGCGCGGCCCATGACGTATCCTGCTGCGCATGAACGCCGAAGAACTGATCATCGCGGTCGTGCGCATCGCGGGCTCTCTGCCCGTGCTCCGCTGGGCGTTCGCCGGCGCGCTCATCGCCATCGCCGTCGACTTCTCCGACCTGTTCATGATGAACCTGCTCGACCTCGGAGGAGTGCGCAACTACCAGGCGCTCGACAAGTGGCTCGACCTCGCGTACATGGGAACGTTCCTGCTGGCGGCGCTGCGGTGGAGCGGCCCCGCGCGGACGATAGCGATCGGACTGCTGGTGTTCCGGCTCGTGGGAGTCGCGGCGTTCGAGGTGACGGGCAGTCGCTCCGTGCTCCTGCTGTTCCCCAATGTGTTCGAGTTCTGGTTCGTGTTCGTCGCGGGGACGCGCCTGTTCGCGCCGGACTACGAACTGACGTGGCGGCGGTCGCTGCTCTGGCTCCTCCCGGTGACCGCGCTCAAGGAGTTCCAGGAGTACGCGCTGCACGGGGCGCAGTGGCTCGACAACTACGTCGCGGTGGACGTCGTGGCCTCGTGGTGGCGATGGCTGCGGAACATCTTCTGAGGCAGCGGTCTCAAGCGGCCTTAGCCGCCCCTACCCCAGCGCGGCGAGCACCGCCTCGTGGAGAAGGCCGTTCGTGGAGAGGGCGTTGGGTTCGTGGATGGTGCGCGCGCCGTTGAGGCCGGAGAAGCGCCCGCCGGCCTCCTCGACGATGGGCAGCAGCGGCGCGGTGTCCCACACGCTCATAAGCGGGTCGATCATGACATCCGCCCTGCCCGTCGCGACGAGATAGTGGGCGTAGCAGTCGGACCAGCCGCGCGCTTCGCCTACGGCCCTGAGGAGTCGTGCGAGCCCCTCCGCCTTGCCGATGCGGTCGAAGTTGTGGAAGCCGGTGGAGGAGAACATGGCCTCGCCGAGGTCGGCGACGGACGAGACACGCGCGGGGCGCAGGTCCAGCGGATCGGCCGGCTTGCCGATGGCGTTCGCCCACCACGCGCCCTGCCCCGCCGCGGCGTAGACGATCTCGCCGAGCGCAGGGAAGCAGATGGCGCCGGCGACCGGCTCGCCGTCGTGCTCGAGGGCGGCCATGCAGCCGAAGAGCGGAACGCCCCGAACGAACGACACGGTGCCGTCGATGGGGTCGAGGTACCAGCGGTAGCCGGATGCGCCGTCCTTCTCGCCATACTCCTCGCCGAGGATGGCGTCGGCGGGGCACTCGGCGTCGAGGATGCGCCGCGCTAGCTCCTCTCCCTCCTTGTCGGCGCGGGTGACGGGCGAACGGTCGGGCTTGAAGTCGAGGCCGATGTCCTGCTGCTGGTAGTACGTCAGGGCGTGCGCGCCAATCTCCCGCACGATGCGGACGGCGAGCTGCGTACGTTCGGCAAGTTCGTCCATGGGGTACAGGATAGCGCAGTCAGCACCCTCCCCACAGGAGTGGGGAGGGTCGAGCGCCGCAGGCGCGAGGGGAGAGGTCTGAGTGGAGTGTGGAGGGGGAGCCCCTCCGTAGTACCATGCGGGCAGTTGTCGTGGAGGTGGGCGCGATGCCGCTGCTGCAACCCGAGGCGCTGACGTACGGCCACTACGAGTGCCGTTTCCTCGACGAGACACTGCCCGTGTTCACCGACTTGCTCGCCTCCGAGGTCGTATCCCGGACCGGCGACGCCGCCGTGGTGAAGCATCCGAACACAGCCTGGGCGCTCGTGGTGCACGAGGGAGGCGCGTCCGCGCCGGTGAAGCCGCACGCCAACCACTACGGCTACCGCGTGGCCGACCACAAGGAGATTGACGCCGCCGCCGACCACCTGCGCAACCGGCAGGAAGACTACGGGCTTGCGAACATCGACGGCCCGAGGGGAAGCCACTTCGCCTACTCGGTCTACATCGACGAGCCGGGCGGCAACACCATCGAGATCGAGTACTACAACCCTCGGGCGTCGCAGCACGGACGGCGCATCGCGGCAGGGCACTGGAGCGAACCTCTCCCCGCCGACCGCTTTCCCGGGCGTGGCTACGTGCCGCAGGCGCTCTCCCACGGCACGATGCAGTGCGACGACAAGGAGGCGAGCAACCGCTTCTTCACGGAGGCGCTTGGTCTGGACATCGTCGGCGGCGGCAACGTATCGACGTACATCGGCGTGGCGGACTACCCCTGGTACATCGTCGTGCTGCCCGCGGCGACCCGGACGCGCCTGCGTCCGGTCAACCGCTACGCGCTGAAGCTCGCCAGCCCCGCCGCCGTCCTCGCCGCGCATGACGCGCTAGGCCGCCTCGGCCCCGACGTAGCGGACGTCGGCGAACTCTGCGAGGAGTCCGCCGAGGCGTGGTTCCTCCTCGCGGACCTCAACGGCAACTGGTGGGAGATCACCTCGTCGTCCGAGCCGAACCTGCTGGCGCTCTGCTAGGGAGCGCTCTCCCGCCAATTGCGGATGTAGTCGAGCTGCTCCGGCATCTGCGGCGAGCGCGGGTGGCGCGCCGACTTGGGGCACTCCCGCCACAATTCGGCAATCCGTTCGAGCGCCTCGTCGCCGGAGTGTCCGTGACGCACGAGCCAGCAGCCGACGATTGTCCCGGTGCGCCCCACGCCTCCGAAGCAGTGAACGTAGACGGTGCGCCCTTCGGCGATGCGGCGGTCGATGGCGTCGAGCACGGCGATGGTTAACTCGGACGAGTCCGGCACGCCCTCGTCGGGGATGGGGAACCGCTCGTGCGACGCGCCGTCGAGGTAGTCGTCGTACGGCTTCACCCAGCCCCACGCCTGGGCCTCGACTTCCTGGGTGAGGTCGATGAACGCGGAGACGCCCGCGCCCCTCAGCGCCCGGAACTTCGTGACCGAGGGCGCGTGGTCGTACTCCCTCGGGTATTCGCCCGCGAGCAGCTTGCCGGGCTCCACCCAGTAGCAGTTCTGGATTGGTCGCTCCATCGCCTGTCTTCGCCTCGCAGCCGCCTTGCAGGCGGCGCAGCCGTTGCGCTTTGTACTATCCGTCGGAACGGAGCGTCAAGGAGCGCCGGGCGGAGAGCGCTCCGTCCCGGACATGGCCGCCGGCGACCATCCCAGCCCGCCGCATCTTGCCGACGGACGCGCGCGGGCATAAGATTGGCCCATCTCCGGATGCGCGGCGGTCTATGGCAAGTTGCGCCCCATTGGGACGCGCGCATGCGCCTGCGCTCTCCGATATCCGAAAGGCGGCCTCATGCACGACGATCCCTGGGAGCACGGGCACTTCGGAGCCGACGACGAAGTCATCTTCGGCTCCATCGCGGACGACGGTTTCCCTATCAACCCCGACTGGCTGCGTCTGACGAGCGTGGGCATCGACATCGGCTCGTCCACCTCGCACCTCATGTTCTCCAAGTTGGTGATGCGGCGCCGCAGCACCGAAATGTCCAGTGAGTTCGAGGTGGTGTTCCGGCAGGTGCTCCACCGCTCCCCCATCCTGCTGACTCCCTACTCCGACCCCGACACGATCGACACCGACGCGCTCGGCGATTTCGTGAAGAACAGCTACGCCGAGGCGGAACTCGCGCCGGATGACATCGACACCGGCGCCGTCATCTGCACCGGCGAGGCCGTGCGAAAGCACAACTCCGAGGCCATCATCCGAATGCTCGCCGCCGCGGGCGGACGGTTCGTGTGCGCGACGGCGGGCCCGAACCTCGAGGGAATCCTCGGCGCTCACGGCTCCGGCGCCGCGGCGCGCTCCCTCAAGGTCGGCGCGGGCATGAACGTCGACATGGGCGGCGGAACCACCAAGATCGCCATCGTGCAGAACGGCAAGGTCGTCGAGACGATGGCCATCAACGTGGGCGCCCGCCTCATCGCGTGGGACGACGACAGCGTTGTCGAGCGCATCGAGGAAGCCGGGCGCGTCATCGCCCGCAGCGTCGGCGTCCACGTCGAGGTCGGCAAGCGCATCGAGGAGGACGAGAAGGAGAAGGTCGCCGAGAAGCTGGCGGACCTCCTCTTCGAGGCGCTGAGCCGTGGGCGGTACTCGCCGCTCGCCTCCGAACTCATCATCTCCGGCCCCATCAAGTTCTCCGACCCCGTTGACGAGATCGGCTTCTCCGGCGGCGTCGCCGAGTACGTGTACGACTACGACCAGCAGGACTACGGGGACATGGGGCCGCTGCTCGGCGCGGCGGTGCGGCGGCGGCTGCCGTCGCTCGGCATTCCGCTCGCCGGGAGCGCGGAGCGCATCCGCGCAACCGTCATCGGCGCGTCCCAGTACACCGTGCAGGTGTCGTCCAGCACCGTGTACGTCTCGAAGCCCGGTCTGCTCCCTCACCTCGACCTGCAGGTGGTGCCGGCCTATCTGCCGGCGGACCCGAACGACATCAGCAAGGATGCCGTGGAGCGCGCCATCTCCGAGGCGTTCCAGCGTCTCGATATCGCGCACCACGACATCAGCAAGCCGATCGCCCTCGCGCTGCTGGGCTCGGTCATCCCGACCTACGACTCCATCAAGTCCCTCTGCGACGCCATCGCCGAATCGCTGTCGCCGCTCACCGAACACATCTGGACAATCGTGCTCAGCGCGGACGTCGCCGGTCTCGTCGGCGCCATGCTCAAGAACGAGCACAACGTCGAGCAGGACGTCGTCGTTGTCGACGGCATCACGGTCGGCGAGTTCAACTTCATCGACCTCGGCGAGCAACTCGAATCGGTCGAGGCCATCCCGGTGGTGGTGAAGTCCCTCGTCTTCGAGGGGTAGGCTGCGCGGTTCCCGCTTGCGCGGGAATCGCGCCCCTTCCGGGGGAGATGCTCGAAGGACACGGAGGGAGGTTCGGGTGAGCTTGTCGAACCACGAACAGGCGCGCCGCGGACCTGATGGCGGGCAGTTTCCGCCGTTGCCCGCCGCTTCCTACGACATCATCTACGCTGACCCTCCGTGGGACTACAAGGGCCAGCTGCAGCACGCCGGCCCCGGCAGCGGAGACACCGGCGGCGCGGTGCGCCACTACCCTACCGTCACCCTGAGCGACCTCAAGAATCTGGACGTGCCCGGCATTGCGGCGGACGATTGCCTGCTGTTCATGTGGGCGACCAACCCGCACCTCGACCAGGCCGTAGACCTGGGAAAGGCGTGGGGCTTCGCCTGGGCGACCGTCGCGTTCGTGTGGGACAAGCAACGCGTGAACCCCGGCTTCTACACGCTCAGCCAGTGCGAACTGTGCCTCGTGTTCAAGCGAGGGAAGATACCCCGGCCTCGGGGCTCCCGGAACGTGCGGCAGCTCGTGAGCGCGCCGCGCGGGCCGCACTCCGCCAAACCCGACGAAGTGCGCCGCCGGATCGGCCTGATGTTCCCGGAGCAGCGCAAGATCGAACTGTTCGCCCGGTCGGAGTCGGCGGGCTGGGACGCGTGGCCCTAGGCCGTGAGACGCCTCCCGAAGAGGCAGGCGCGTCCGCTCCGTAGCGCCCTTCCGGCATTTCCGGTACCCTCGTCCCGATACGCGCAGGAGGAAGCGACTATGGGGACTGTCCTCTATCTCGGAACGCGGAACGGAGCGCTGACAGTTGTGGAAGAGGGCGGCGAATGGGCCGTCGCCAACCACAACCTGAAGGGCTGGGAAGTCACGGAAGTGGAGGCCGCTAACGGCTGTGTGCTGGCCGGAACGCGCGGCGACGGCGTGTGGCGCAGCGACGACGGCGGCGAGCACTGGTCGAAGCCCTCCTACGGCCGTGTCGCGCCGGGGAAGGTGCGATGCTTGACCGTCGACCCGCGCGACTCCCGGACGGTATACGCCGGCGGGGAGCCTATCAGCATGTGGAAGAGCTCCGACGGCGGCGAGACCTGGGCGGAGGTCGAGTCCGTCCGCAATTTCCCGTTCGTCGCGGGCGTCACATACCCCGTCCCCGCCGTCGAGCCCCACGTCCGGGACATCACGATAGACCCCAACGACTCGAACACCATCTACGTGGCCCTGCAGGTCGGTTACATGCTCAAGACGACCGACGGCGGCGAGACGTGGCGCCTGCTCGACAACGGCCTCGACGAGGACGTGCACGCCATCATCGTGGACCCGCGCGACACGCGGCGGCTGTACATATCGAGCGGCGGCGAGGGGATGCGCTCGGGCAAGGCGCCGGGGCGCAGCCTGTACCGCAGTCTCGACGGCGGCGAGAGCTGGCTGCCCATCGCCCTCGAATTCGAGAACGAGTACTCGGTGGCGTTCGCCTACGACCCCGCCGACCCCTCGGTGATGTACTCGGCGGTCGCCAACGGCAATCCGGGCCAGTGGCGCGCCCGCGAGTCGGGCGCGGAAGCCGCGCTGATCCGCTCTCGCGACGCCGGCGCGACATGGCGCGCGCTCAACGCGGACGCCGAGATGGTCCGCGGTTTCCCCGAGGCGATAGCCGTGGACCCGGAGTCGCCCGGGCGCGTCTTTCTCGCCACGCGCTCCGGCCGCCTGTTCACGAGCGAAGACGGCGGCGACGCCTGGAGCGATCTGGGGGTCGCGACACCGGACGTCGTCAATCTGAAGGTCGCCCACCGCTAACAACGCCCCCACGAGGGCAGTGCGCGTAAGCGAGCGGCAGTACCGGATGGATTCCCTCCTGCGCGGGAATGACGACAGCCGTCGTTCCTGCGGAAGCAGGAACCTCGCCTGCTCCGGACAAGGGCTGCGGGATTCCTGCTTTCGCAGGAATGACGAACAACACCCCGGTCACCCCCGCACCTCCTTCCGTCATTCTCGCCCCCTTGTCATTCCCGCGCAGGCGGGAATCCATCCGGCCCCCTCATCCGAAGACGAGGCCCTTTGCATAACCCCCGAGCGCACTCGTCTCTGTCATGCGCCCAGGGGCGCGCTCCGAGCGTGGTAGCATTAACGCCATCCCCACAAGGTTGCGGAATGGCGACGACGAGTTCCCCCGCGCGGTTTGGCAGGCGCATCTTCTATGGCTGGTGGATCGTCTTCGTCTCGGTGTGCCTTCACGGCGTTACCGGCGCGGCGTTCGGGTTCACGTTCGGACAGTACCTCCTGCGGTTCGAGGAGCAGTTCGGCTGGAGCAAGTTCGCCATCTCCGGCGCCTTCTCCCTGTCGCAGATGGCGGCCGGCCTGCTCAGCCCCGCCCACGGATGGCTGATCGACCGCTTCAGCCCGCGCGCGCTGGTGCAAATCGGCGTCGTGATGCTCGGGGGCGGCTTCATGGCGCTTCCGCTCGCGTCGACCTTCCCCGTGTTCGTCGCCGTCGTGATCGTGATGTCGCTCGGCATGAACCTCGCCGGCTGGCTGACGCTCACCACGGTCACGACGCGCTGGTTCCGCCGCAAGCGCGCGCTCGCCCTCGGACTCAGCTCCACCGGCATCGGGGCCGCCGGGGTGCTCTCGCCCATCGTGGCCTGGTCGCTCATCACGCACGGCTGGAGGCCCACGGCCTTCTTCACCGGCGTCGCCATCCTCGCCGTCGGGCTGCCGCTTGCCCAGCTCCTGCGGGGCTATCCCGAACAGCACGGGCTGCTGCCGGACGGCGCCCGCGCCGTGTCCACGCCGGAGGGCGCCGCCGCCCTGCGGGACTCGGACGCGCAGGACTTCACCGTGGGCGAGGCCCTGCGCGACCGCTCGTTCTGGTACGTGTCGCTCGGGCACGGGGTCGCGCTCATCGCGGTGTTCGCGGTCATCGTTCACCTCGTGCCGCATCTCGTGGAGGGCCGGGGGTGGAGCGAAACGTCGGCTCAGGCGATGCTGACGCTGGTGACGGTCACGAGCATCGTGGGCCAGGTCGGCGGCGGGTATATCGGCGACCGCTACAACAAGGCGCGCATGGCCGCGTTCTGCATGCTCGCCCACGCCGCGGCGATGGCCGTGTTGGTCGTGGCCGAAAGCGGGTATATAATTGGCGTTGCGGCGCTCCTCCACGGCTTGGCGTGGGGAACGCGCGGGCCGCTGATGATGGCTATCAGGGCCGACTTCTACGGGCGGCGGCACTTCGGAAAGATTGCGGGGTACTCAAACGTCATGGTGATGTTCGGGCCGCTCATCGGTCCCACCCTTGCAGGCTGGATGAACGACGCGTCGGGCGACTACAGCAGCGCGTTCATGACGGTCGCCGCGATTGTTGGCGCCGGCTCGCTCTTCTTCTTCCTCGCACGGAAGCCCCCGGCGCCCGCGCGGTTGCGCGCAAGGACGGCTGCGGCATGACGCCCTCGCGGCTGTGGAACGGCCTCCGGTGGGCCGCTCAGATCGAGGTGTGGACCACGGCGATCACGCTGGGACTCGCCACCGTGCTCGTCATTCAACTCATCAGCATCCCTTTCGGCGGATCCTCGATTGTCCTCTCCCCCCGCGGAACGGTCGAGGCCCTCTACCAAGCCGCGCAGGACGGCGACTATGAACGCGCGTACAACCTGCTCGACGAGCAAGGCCGCAGGGAGGTCGCCGCGATGGGAGCGAGCACGTGGCGCGCAATAGCCGACGAACTGTCCCAAGACCGCACGATCTCCGGGATGACGTACGGCAGCCAGCGCAACTACGGACGCAACGTGGTGCTGGGGATGCTCATCGACTATGAGGACGGCACGCTGCGGGCCGCCACGGAGGAGCTGGTGCGCGAAGGAAGGGAGTGGCGCGTGATGTGGCCCCCCGGCTCCCGCAGCTTCGCCGAAACGGTGCGGAAGTACGAACCCTGGTTCGGGTACTAGCCCCGCGCCGTCCTCTCCCCACGGGGGGAGGGAGACCGCCTAGTCGTCCGTGCCGACCCACCCGTGGACCGACAGGTCGAACGTCACCCCGTCCGGGCCGGTGAACTTCACTTCGACGTTCCCGCCGCCCGTCTCGCCCGGCCTGCGACGGTTGTACTCCTCACGGATCTTCGGCTCGGTGTGCTCCACCGCCCCGGCGCTGAGCACCTGCGACTGCGCCTCGTCCATGTCGCTGACGCCGAAGCCGATGTGGTGTACGCCGGTCAGCTTCGGGCCGCCCTCGGTCACCGCCGCCCACTCCTGCCGCCACTTCAGAATCGCGAGGTTCACGTGGCCGTCGCTCAGGTAGTACCCCTCCGCCGTCGGGGAGTCCACCCTTCCCACCTGCTTCAGACCCAGGCCTTCCATGTAGAACTTGGCCGTAGCCTCCGGGTCGCTCGTTCCGAGCGCGATGTGTCGAATGCGCGCCATCGTGCCGCCTCCCGTGAAATGCGTGGCTGAAGGATACACCACTGCTTCTCCCACCATCTCCGCCCTCTCCCCTGCCCCTCCCCCTGAGGGGGAGATGCCCGAAGGGCAGAGAGGGCGGAGCGCGTCGCGCGCAGCGGTGGAACCGCCCAAACTGGCGTATAGTCTCCCGTGGGGCGAGCGCCCGACGCGCTCCCTACGCCGAAACGGAGGACCCGCATGGACCTGAGACTAAGCATCGCGCTTGCGAACAACCCTCGCACGTGGCCGATTATGACCGGTGAGGTGAAACCGGACGGGATCGAGTTCATCCCCACGTCCGTCCACGGCTCGGAAATCTTCTGGCGGCAACTCAAGTTTGCCGAGTTCGACGTGTCGGAGATGTCGTTCTCGTCGCTGATGATGGCCACCGCGCACGGCGACACGAACTGGATAGGGCTGCCCATCTTTACGACCCGCAGCTTCTTCCACACCGGCGTGCTCGTGCGGAAGGACGCGGGCATCGAGAGTCCCGCCGACCTCAAGGGCAAGCGCGTCGGGGTGCCGGAGTACCAGCAGACCGCGGCTCTGTGGACTCGGGGAGTGCTGCAGCATGAGTTCGGCGTCGAGCCGAAGGACATGGAGTTCTTCATGGAGCGCGTGCCGGAGGTGAGCCATGGCGGCGCCACCGGGTTCAAGCCTCCGGAGGGCGTCACCGTCAACCAGATCCCCATCGAGAAGAACATCGGCTCAATGATGCTCTCCGGCGAGTTGCAGGCGACGCTCCTCTACCTCCGCGACCCCAACCTCGTCGACCGGAGCACGGCGGACCTCCACAACCACCCGGACATCCAGCCCCTCTTCCCGGACCCGGAGGCGGAGGGCATCCGCTACTACGCCAAGACCGGCGTCTACCCCATCAACCACGGCATGGTCATACGCCGCTCCGTGGCGGAGGAGCACCCCTGGGCCGCCCTCAACATCCTCAAGGCCTACGTCGCCGCGAACGAACTGACCAACCGACGCCGCATGGAGCACGTGGAGTACTACGTGAAGAGCGGCCTCGTAAACAAGGAGTCGGCGGCTGCGCTGCGGCAACCCCTCCTCCAGCACGGCATACGGGCCAACCGGCGCGTGCTCGAAACGGCGGCGCAGTACTCCCACGAGCAGGGGTTGACTCCCCGGTTGCTCCAGCTCGAGGAGGTCTTCGCGAAGACGACGATGGACCAGTAGCCGCTTGGCGCCCTCTCCCCGCTTCTGCGGGGAGGGTTAGGGAGAGGTCCGGCGGTCGGACTTGTTGTGCGACACCAGCACAAAGGCGCAAGGCAACCGCGAAGGAGGCGGAGCATGGGCGGAATCAGCGGAGTGAACCACGTGGCCGCGATGGCCAGGAACATGGACGAGACGGTGCGCTTCTACGGCGAGTTGCTCGACATCCCCTTTCGCAAGGTCGTGAACGACGAGCCGGGCCACAAGCACTACTCGCTCGACCTCGGCGGCGAGGGAACACTCGATTTCTTCGAGGCGCCTCCCGGGACCGCCGGAACGTCGCGCGATGCTGTCGGCGCGCTCAACCATCTGGCCGTCACGGCGACGCCGGAGTTCATCGACACGGTCGAGCATCGCCTCACGGAGCGCGGCATCGATTACCACCCCACGGACCGCGCCGGCCAGAAGACCATCTACCTGACGGATCCGAACGGCATCAATCTGCAGCTCTACCCGTCCACAGGAGGCAGCCGCCAGACCCCGGCGTAGATGGCTATCTCTCCCCTCCCCCACATGAGTGCGGAGGGTCGCCGCGCAGCGGCGGGGAGAGGTTCCCCCTCCGGAGGGCGGAGGGGGCCGTGGTCCGACAGGCTCAGGAGCGGTCGCTGAGTCCTTGCAGGCCGATGCCCGCCTGACGGCGCAGCCTATCGGCATTCAGCCGCTCCTGGTCCATTACCTTGAAGGCGTCGACGGTGAAGGGGCGCCAGGAATTGCGTAGAGCGCGGACGGCGCCCTCTTCTCTTTCCGCCGCTTCGACCAGCAGCGTGTACATGGGCAGAAGATAGCTGGACTGGGGAAGACGCCGCACCTCGCGGCCAAGCTCACTCATGCGCAGGTTGAACCCGTCCAGGGCCTGAAGCACCTCGGTCCGGTCGCACCCGCCATCGGTCTTGCGCCAGTCCCTGTAGCTCTGGTGGAAAGCGTCCCATGCCACGAGAAGTTCCCCGCGGTGGACATCGAAATTCTCGATCTCCGCCAGCTTATCCTCCAAATCGTCCTCGAGCAGCAGCTCGATTGTTCCGCTGACCCGCTCCAGAAGGGCCTCGCTCTCCTCGAAAACAGCGTCCATCTCATCCAGGGGTGAACCTGTCCCTCCTAGCGGGTGTGGAGGGGGCGCCTCGAAAGGAGCAGTGAGACTCTCTTGCAGTTTGCTATGCACGGCGATCAGGGCCTCGCGCTCGGCTTCCGCCTCCGCCAGGAGCGTCTTCGCCATGCTTTCCGTCGCGTCCACCGAAGGGAGTTCGGACACGGCGTCGACTATCGCGTCGAATTGCGCGATGAGCTGATCGAGTTCCGCGATGATCGTGAAGGGGTCCAGATGAACCGCCACATCTTGCAGTGCGGCGTAGTCGCCGTGGAATCCATTCCAGTCGTCACTTACGGCGTCAACTGCTTCGGAGAACTCCATCAACTCCGCTCTCACTCTGGGGTCGGCGGCTGTCTCCAGTTGTTCCCGGAGTTCCAACGACATGTCTTCCACGTCCCTCCGGGCCTGGGCGGCATCGGAGCGCCGCAGCTCAACCTGCTCGAAGAGCGCCGTGTCGTCGGGCTGCCAGCGGTCCCGCAGCTGACGGAACGCCGCCTCTTCCTCCTCGGCGGCTGCGACCAGTATGTCGGCAAGCTCTTGGGTGATGGTGGTCCGGGGAAGGTTCCCGGCCTGCAAAGTCACGCCTGCGAAGTCGGCGGCGAAGCCCTGCAGCGCCTCATGGACCGAGCTCCTGTGGCAAGAGGTCAGTCCTGCGCGCCATTGGTCAAGGTCCTGATGGAGCTGGTCCCATTCCAGAACGATGGCCTCCCATTGACCCGCAAATTCATCCACGGCCATCCGGTCGCCGGCTGATAGCGGCTCGGCGGCCTGGCCGGGTGTTGGGTCCGGGGGCGCCGTCGCCTGTGGCGTGTCGGCGGTATCGCCACAAGCCGCCAACAAGGCCAGCAATAGCGACCCCGAGAGAGCCGTGCTGAGGAAGCTGAATCGTACCTTCATAAACTACCTGCCTACCCCCACGAAATCAGTCACCAGGTCGCCTCTGAACTCGCCAAAAAGCAAACGGTCCACCGCGCCCGCCAATGTCCGCGGGTTGTCCGCCAGCGCCATCAGGACATGCCGGTCCTGGTTCTGGTCGAGCACGGTGATGGACGTCCTCGCCGGGTCCAGGTCTGGAGCGAAAGGAGTGCCCAGGGTGTCGCCGATGCGTACTCCGGCGGCCTGGAGGTATCGACTCATAGGAAGGGCGTCCTCGTACAGTCCGAGGAACACGGTGTCCCGGCTCAGGTCCTCAACCCCTCGGATCTGGGAAGAGATCTCGTAGTTGGACAGGCCATTCTTCATCTGGATGCCGGCATCCCACAGAGATTGTCTCCCCAGCAGGATGTCTACGCCGGCTTCCGAACCGGCCTCGTAGAAGTGCGGGAAGTCCGCCAGGTCGTACCCTCGTTCGCTCGATGTGAGGAAGTCGGCGATGTTGGACACCAGCCTGTCGTTGTCCAGCAGGGAGTTCTGGGGAGGGACCATGAAGGTGAAGTCGGCGATCGCCAGCACGTTGCGGCTATCGCCCCCGGCGATGGGGCTAAGTCTCTCCGAGATTTCCACGACGGAAGACTCGGCGCCGGCGCCGGCGAAGGCCAGCCCGGGGCCGGAAGAGCGGATCGAGCCGGCGGTGTAGAGGGTTATAGCGTCCAGGCCGACGGTAAGCTCGTCGGGCTGGAAGTCCCTCACGATGATGTTCTGGAAATTCAGGTCGTAGTCCGCCACGTCGTAGAGGTAGTCCGGCCGGAACTCCACTCCGAACTGTGCGGCCAGGGTGTTTATCTGGTGGCGGCGGCCCGGGTCGCCTATCAGCACGAGTTTCCCGCCCTTCCGCACGAACCGCTCCACCAGGGCCGTTTCGGCCTCGGAGTACGCCAACCGGGGAAGGATGACCAGCAAGCTGTCTGCGCGCCGCAGCCTCTCTTCGAGGAGCCGGCCGGAATCAAGGAACTCCACGTCATACCCCCGGCGGGCTACCCGGGAGCTGAGGGCGAATATCTCGTTCTCCTGGAATGCGTTGGCGTGGGCGGCGTCCACCAGCAGGAGACCCCGCTTCACCTGGGCCGCGGCCGAGTCCACGAAAGCGCCGGGGGAGAGACGAGGCGCGTTTATCTGCTCGTAGGGAATCTCCACCTGAGGTGGAGGGTCGTAACCCCCACGGTAGAAGAGGAAGAATGCTGTCCCGAAAGCGACGACGGCGAATGCGGGCAACAGGGCTAGTAACGCCAGTTTACGGAGCATATCCCACGTACAGATAGTAGATGTTCGGTCGGCCTATGGTCAGGGGGAACTCCGGCAGCGGGTCCGCCTGGCCTGCGCCCAGTCTTCCGTAGAGCATGAGTCCTCGCAGGGCCTCGAGTTCCGGCTCGCGGTTGCCGTTGGCGTTCTCCTCTTGATATGCATCCAGGAGGGGATCGTCGCTATCGTCATCCGTTGTGAGCAGGCTGAGAGCATCGGCCGCGTTGGACCCACCCTCGCTGTCCAGGGCGTCGAACACCCGCCGCAGTTCCCGGAAGAACTCGACCTGCACCTCCAGGTTGACGTCCACGAAGCCATAGTTGGAGATTCCAGCCAGTTCCGCCGCCTTCCGGTTGGCGTCGCTGTCGCTCCCGATCTCGTCGACCAGGCCCAGCCTCACGGCCTCTAGGCCGGGGTAGAGGCGTCCCTCGATCAGCTCATCCCTGGAGATACGGAGCCTGTCTCCCCTCTCGCTGATCACCGTCTGCGCGAAGGCCGACTTCAGCTGGTCCACCATGCCGATCCAGTCTCTCCTGGAAGAACCATCCAACTTGTGGGGGCCGCTGAACACCACATTCTCGCCGGGCAAGGGAGGAATCAGTGGGCCGGCGGAGGAGACTACCCCCACGTTTCCAACCAGCGATGATGGCTTGGCATAGGTATGGCTGGCCCCCATCGACATCATGTATCCGCCGCTGGCGACGAGTCCGTTCATGACCAGCACAACAGGCTTCTCTTCACGGAGCTTGCGCGTCTCGATGTACAGGTGCTCGCTGGCGGCGGCGCCTCCGCCGGGGGAGGTCAGTTTGATGACCACCGCCTTGATGGAATCATCCTCACGGGCATAGTTGAGATACTCGCCGATCACGTAGGCCGAGTCCTCGTTTATAACCGTGAAGGGTATGTCGATCACGCCTACCTGAGGTTTTCCGGGGAAGGCGTAGACGAATGTCATGGCGCCGGCCGCGACGCCCAGACCGACCAGCAACGGCACGACAACGTACCAGCCGGTCAGCACTTTCCTCAGGACGGAGACGAAACCCATTAGCCCCATTCTAACAGCGTGGAGAGATGCGCGAAGGACAGTGGAGTTTCGAACCCCTCCTCGCGCCCTCGCGACATCCTCTCCATTCACGTGGGGAAGGGCCCTACAGAACCGTCAGCGAGTTCACCGCCGGGAGGCCCTCCACCGCGACGCGCCATTCGCGGGCGGCTGGCTGGAGCGTGAGCACTTGCCCGCCGTGCGTGCCGGCGAAGACCGCGCCCTCCCCGTCCACGGCGAGAGCGTCGACCGCCTCGACGAGGCCCTCGGCCATCAGAGGCTCCCAGTCCTCGCCGCCGTTGGCGCTCCGGTAGACCTTGGCGATTGCGCCCTCCGGGCGGTCGCGCCAGTTGCGGGGCCTGCCGGCGGTGGCCGAGGCGTAGAGCCGCTCGGGGGACGCCGGATCGTTCGCGATGGCGATCGTGTACATGGTTTCGAGGCCGCCGCAGCGCGACTGCCACGACTGCGCCCCGTCGGTGGTGCGGAAGAAACCGACGCCGGTTACGGCGAACACGTGGTCGCGCTCGCCGGGCGCCGCAGCGAGGCCGTGAATGTCGGGATGCATCCCCTCGCGGGCCTCGCGCCACGTCTCCCCGCCGTCGTCGCTCACCATCACGCCGCCGACCTCGACGCCGACGTACACCCGCTTCGGGTCCGTCGGCGATACGGCGATGGCGCGCAGGTTCGGCAGGTGCGGCGCCACAGGGAACGTCCACGACCAGTAGGTGGGGAGCTCCCGGAGGCTCAGCACCTCGGTGAACTGCTCCTCGGCGGGACGGCGGCGGTACAGCGCGGCGTTGTCGGCGCCGGCGAACACCGTGCCGTCGAGGGCGACAGCGAGCGAGCGCACGTCCACGCCGTCGAGCGTCGACTTCCATGTGGCGCCGTCGTCGCTGCTCTCGAAGAGTCCCTGCTCGGCGGCGGCGAGAACGACGCCCCCGGCGCGAGCGACCGCCTCTACCCGGCAGCCGTCGAGCGACCGGCGGACGACCTGCCACTCACCGGATTCCTTCTCGATTGCGACGACCCCGTCGCTGGTCCCTGCGGCGAGCATTGCTCTCCTCCTGGTGGCGGATGACGCAACTATACACCGGCGCGGCCCCTGCGCGCCGCTTGACGCGGCGCGCTCGGACGCCAAGAATGCGGGCCAGCGCGGGAAACAGGAGGCGGGCGATGTCCGAGGCGAACAAAGCGGCGATCCGGCGGCTTTACGAGCGCGTCTACAACCAAGGGGACATCGACCTCATCGACGAGATGTACTCCCGGGAGGTCGAGTTGCACATAGCGGGCGTCCCGGAAGACCCCTTCGGCCCTCAGCCCATCAAGGAACTGGCGGCGATGACGCGCACGGCCTTCCCCGGCATCCGGGTCACCATCGACGACCTCATCGCGGCGGACGACAAAGTGGTGGCGAGCGTGTCCTTCAACGGCGCGTTCCAGGGGACGTTCAACGGACACTCGCCACGCATGAACCTGTCGTGGTGGCGCCGGATCGACGTCTACCGCCTCGCCAACGGCGTCATCGTCGAGCAGTGGGGCGACCGCGACGACTACACGCTCCTCCAGCGCCTGGGCGTTGCTACCCCTCCGTTCGAGGACACCCGCCCCAACGCCCGAGCCGGCGGACGGCTGTAGGGGCAGTTCGAACCCTCTCCCACCTACTCGATGGCGTAGAGCCGCGAGGGGTTGTCGCAGAGGATCTTGTCCACGACGCGGGTTTCGAGGAGTCCGCTCCCCTTGAGCGACTTCAGAGCCTCCAGCTCGCTCGACGTGTCCGAGTGGCCGTAGTCGGAGCCAATCATCAGGTGGTCTTCCGAAACGTGGCTGAGGATGTAGGGGATATCGTCGTTGGTCTGGCAGGCGACGTACATGCGGTTGTCGCCGAGCACGTCGTCGCCGAGACTCCGCCCCTCGCGCTCAACCCGCCGATCGAGGTCGTTGAGGACGTAGGGCACCCAGTTGGCGGCGACCTCGACGAACCCGAACCGGAGGCCGGGGAATCGCTGCGGGGTGCGCTTGAAGATGAGGGAGTGGAACGCGCTGATGACGGGGAGTTTGTTGCGGGCGTACGCATCGCCGTCGGTCAGTTCGACGAACGCGGGGTTGCCGCATCCGGCGTGGACCGTGATGGGCAGGTCGTTCTCGGCCGCCGCCTCGTAGAGCGGGTCGAAGTACTCGTCGGTCAGGCGCCGGTCGCCCTCGTAGCCGCGCATGAAGACCCCAACGGCGCCGTTGTCTTTCGCGTAGCGGAGGATGGCGGGGACTTCGTCCATGGTGTCGAGAGGCGGAACGGCGACCCACCGCAGGCGTCCCTTGCTCTGGGCCCACACGTCGGCCATCCAGCGGTTGTAGCTCTTGGCGAGTGCGAGCTCCACGTCCGGCCGGTCGGAGATCTTGGTTAGGTAGATGGTGGGGTAGAGCACCTGCACGTCGACCTCGAGCTCGTCCATGTGGGCGAGGCGGGCGTCGATGTCGCCGAGAGAGCGGGTCTGGAACGACGTGCGCGAGAAGCCGGAAAGCTCCTCCGAGGGGGCGCCGGTGGTTGCGGTGCCGAACGGACGCTGCCGCGCGCGCCCGTCGATGACCCACATGGGTCGGTCGGGGCGATCGGGGTTTTCGACGGCGCGGGGCTTGAATTCGATGTCCTGCGGGTCGAGGTATTCCCAGGTCTGCTCGCTTTCGATCACGTGGCAGTCAGCGTCGATAACCGGCATGGCGATACCCTCCTGAGCGGATGAAGGAAGATTACACGTTTTTCGCGCGGGCCGCGCGGCATATCATGGGGCGCGGCTGACCAAGAGCGCACGAGGAGGAGCACGCGATGGTGAAAAGCGGCGCGGCGACGGTGGAGGAGTACCTGGCCGAGCTCCCGCCAGAGCGGCGGGAGGCGATCGAGGTGGTGAGGCGGGTGGTGCTCGACAACCTGCCGGACGGCTATGAGGAGTGCATGCAGTTCGGGATGATCGGCTACGTCGTGCCGCTGAGCCGCTACCCGAAGACGTACAACAAGCAGGCGTTGCAGCTGGCCGCGCTGGCGTCGCAGAAGCAGTACATGGCCCTCTACCTGAACACCGTGTACGCCGACCCGGCGGAGTACGAGCGGTTCACGACCGCGTACCGGGCGACGGGCAAGCGGCTCGACATGGGGAAGTCCTGCGTGCGGTTCAAGCGCCTCGACGACCTCCCGCTCGACCTCGTCGGCGAGACCATCGCCTCGGTGGGCGTCGAGGACTTCCTGTCGTTCTACGAGTCGGCCCGCCGAGACGTGAAGAGGCAGTGAGGGGAGCATCCCCTTCCATGGCCCTCCCCACGGAGGGAGACCAGTTAGAGAGGACAAGCATGACCAAGCCACGCATAGCCGTGTTTTCGGGGCCGCGTTCGACGATTGCGAACACGCCGACGCTGGTGACGAGCAACAAGGGACGGAAGGAGGACGAGCCGCGGCTCGAAGGGCGGTTCGACCATCTCACGCCGCAGACGCTGCACGAGCCGGCGCGCGTCCGCATCCGCAAGTTCAGCGCCCACCCGCTCGAGGAGGACGCCCGAGAGGTGTACCACGACGACGGCAAGCCGTACTACGAGGTGGAGTTGCGCCCGGAGGACGGCGCGTACCTGCTGCCCTACGTGGCACGGCGCGCCGACGGCTCAACGGACGGCGCGCCGTTCGAGGACGCCGACCTGCGCAACCCAGCCATCGGCTACGGCGGGCGGCAGTCCTTCTTCCCGGACGCGTCGCGGCTGTTCGAGGAGATAGACCGGGGGCTGAGCGGGCGCGGCCACGACGGCGCAGCGAGCGAGCTGGACCGGATCGCGGACTATGACTTCGTGCGGGCGCTGCCTCCGGCAGGCTACACGAAGCAGGGGGAGACGGCGGGGCGCGACTTCTTCCCGTACAGCCCGCGCCCCATCGGCAAGTTTCTGTCGAACGCTGCGATGGCGCGCGCGGTGAACGTCGTCCAAGCGACTATCGACTCCGGGCAGTACGACGGCTTCATCTGGCTGGAGGGCAGCCCGCACGTCGAGGAGACGCTCTACTGGTTGAGTCTCGTGCTCGACACCGCCCTGCCGTTCGTCGGCATATCGTCGCAGCGGGCGCACGGGACCCTCTCCAACGACGGGGACCGGAACATCGTCGACGCGGCGCGCTACATCGTCTCCGGCCTCGGGGCGGGGCTGGGAGCGGTCGGCATCGTGGACGAGCAGATATTCGCGGCGCGCACGTTCAAGAAGGGCGACGCCCGCCCCGGCGGCTACCGCGCGACGGGCGGCCACGGCGGCGTGCTCGGCGCCGCCGGCGAGGAGGTGCGCGTCTGGTTCCGTCCCGCGTACCGCACCACCGGCTCGTCGGAAGTCGCCGTGAAGAGCCTGCCCGCCGAGACTGTCTTCCAGGAGTACGGCGACAACCCTGCGACGGCGAGCGTGCGCATCAAGGACGGCGACGGCTCCCTGCGGGGCGACGCCATCGCGCCCGTGCACATCGTGAAGTACGGTCACTACATGGCGGAAGAGGACACGGCGGACCCGGACGTCGAGGTGGACATCATGGCGCGCATCCGGCGGGGCGAGGAGCAGGAGGCGTCGGACGAGCAGGACAGTCCGAAACTCCACGGCTTCGTGCTTGAGGCGGCGTCCGGCACCGGTTCGGCTCTACCGAGCCAGGTGGCAGCGCTGGCGATAGCGGTCTACAGCGGGATGCCGGTCGTGCGGGTGGGACGCGGCGAGCCGGAAGGCCCCCTGCCCTCTTCGCCGAACGACCTGACGATAGAGGGCAGCAACCTGGACGCGACGAAGGCGCGGGTGCTGCTTCGGGCGGCGATGCTGAAGCTCGGGCGTCTACCGAAGGCGCGAGACCCGCGCAACCCGACCCCGCAGGAGCGCGAAGCGGCCATCGCGGCCATCACGCGCTACCAGGAGGTCTTCGACACGCACTAGGGGCGCGCCGACCCTCCCCACGCGGGTGGGGAGGGCCGGAGTGGGAGGTTACGCGGCGCCGAAGCGCGGGAAGCACTCGCGGGCGACGGTCTCGAAGACGTTGGCGCGGTCCTGGTCGGTGAGCCAGTCGATGTCCTCGATGACGGGTTTCAGGTCATCGAGCCAGAGGCCGGTGTTGGGGTCCTTCGACGAGCCGGTGCCCGGGCGCTCCGTGCCGAACATGCAGCGGTCCGTGCCGACAATCTTGAAGAGCAACTCGAGGCCCTCCTTGTTGTAGAGCACGGAGTCGAAGTAGAGCTTGCGGAGGCTCTCATCGAAGGGGGTCACGTTG
The DNA here is from genome assembly GCA_034421335.1 of Dehalococcoidia bacterium. Classification (GTDB taxonomy): domain Bacteria; phylum Chloroflexota; class Dehalococcoidia; order Lucifugimonadales; family Australimonadaceae; genus S5-327. Next base: position 50,414 of record DAOUKL010000102.1, read on the forward strand.
GGGCGGCGCCAGCGGAGCGCGCGCCACCGCCCTATCTGGTAGGGGATGGAGCCGCCGCCGTGGCACATGATGATCTTCAGGCTGGGGAAGTCGTCGTACACGGTGGAGTCGCACAGCGAAACGGTCTGGATGCTCTCCTCGGTGATGAAGTGGCCGGTGTAGGACTCCCTCACGTTCTTGCAGGACGCGGAGTGCACGAACGCGGGAACGTCGTACTTCACCATGCGCTCGTAGAGGGGGTACCAGTACTGGTCGCCCATCGGCGGGGTGTCGTTGTCGAGCCCCTCGGAGGGGTCGGGGTTGATCATGATCCCGATGAAGCCGAGATCGTTGACGCAGCGGTCGACCTCTTCGAGAACGACGTCGACGGGCTCGCCGTGCAGCTGCGGCAGCCCCGCGACGCCCTGGTAGCGGTCGGGGTAGAACTCGACTGTCTTGGCGATGAGGTCGTTGTTGGCGCGGCAGAAGTCCTCGACCAGCCTTCCCGGCTTCTCCGAGTGCATGAGCTGGAAGGGGCGCGGCGAGAGGAACTGCATGTCGGTGCCCACGGCGTTCAGGACGGTCTCGACGTGGTTGTCGACCGTGGCCTTGAGTTTCTCGTCGGGGATGCCGCCCCAGTGGGTGTAGGCGCCCCGGCTGGAGAGCAGTCCGGCCTTGTAGGCATAGAGTTCGGGTGGCGCGTTCAGGTGTCCGTGGATGTCGATAATCATGGGGTCTCCTCCTCCATAGTCCCTGCCACCTCCGCGTGGAGAGGGCGAGGGGGTGCTCGGCGTCATGCTAGCAGGTTCAGGGTGGTAGGATGCGGCAAACGGCAGGAGGGACACAGATGCTGCTCGACGGCAAGGTGGCGGTGGTTACAGGCAGCGGGCCGAACATCGGAGGCGAGATTGCCCGGACGCTGGCGCGAGAGGGCGCGAAAGTGGTGTGCGTGGACTTTCTCGACGACCGGGCGGACGTGGCCGCCGCGTCGGTGCGGGAGTTAGGGGGCGACGCCATCGGCGTGAGCGCCGACATCTCGTCGCCGGAGGGCGTCGAGAGCGTCTTCGCAGCGGCGGACGAGGCCTACGGCCGCGTGGACGTGATGGTGAACAACGCCGCCGTCAACAACGAGGCGGGGATACTCGACATCGAGTACGAGAAGTGGAAGTGGGTGCAGTCCGTCATCATGGACGGCACGATGCTGTGCAGCCAGCAGGCGGCGCGCCGGATGGTGGCGCAGGGCGAGGGCGGGACGATCGTGAACACGGCGTCGACGACCGGCCACCGGGGCAAGGCGGGATTCATCGCATACTCGGCGTCGAAGGGGGCGGTGCTCCAGATGACGCGGACGATGGCGATCCAGCTTGCGCCCTACGGCATCCGGGTGAACTCGATCACCCCGACGCAGACGGGTTCCAACCGCGGCACGACGCCCGGAGGCAGCAACGAGCCGCGCGCGGAGAAGCCGAAGAACATTCCGCTGGGGCGCTGGGGAGAGCCTATCGACCAGGCGCAGGCCGTGCTGTTCCTCGCGTCGCCGATGTCGGCGTTCGTCACCGGCGAGAACATCAACGTGGACGGCGGCCTGCTGGCGCTCTTCCCGTCCGAACGCGGGCTGATGGAGACGTAGCCACCACCTGCGGGGAGGGTCGTCAGGCGGTCGGGGCTACGCCCAGGGGTTGTAGGAGCCTACGTGCCAGAGCTGGCCGACTTCGGGAAGTAGTCGTCGTCAAGCTTCCTTAGCTGGAGCGGCTGACCGGCGCTGACGACCCCAACGTTGTACTCGATGAGCAAGCGAGTCAATTCGTTGCCATCGATAAGAATAATGCGCTGCGAGCCCTGGACTTGCTTCACGTAGTCCCGAGCAGCTGGGGTGAAGCTACTCGTGGTGACGAGTACACCTCTGTTCGCTCCATGTGAAACCAAGGCACCTGCGAAATTGCGTAGTTCGGGCTCGCCGACAGTAACTCCAGGTCCGTAACATTTCGCCTGTATGTAGATCTTGTCCAAGCCTAGCAAATCTAGGTTTATAAGACCGTCAACCCCATGGTCGCCGGTTTTCCCCAGGCGCTGCCCGGAGTCCGGGCCGCCGTAACCCATTGCCTGCATCAAATCAATGATGAGTTGTTCGAGGAAGTCGGATGGGGCTTTAAGGATGGCCGTGAGTAGGTCGTCTCGGAGGTTGCGGGTTAGCTCATCGTAGGCCATGTAGATGCGTTCGCCAGGTGCGGCCTCCTCGTACGTATTGCCGACATTGAGAGCAGTACCCTTACTAGCATCGTAGTCTTTTCCTCTGAACTGTTGGTATTTCGGGAATCCCAAGAGAGTCTTCTCGTCAATCTCCCCCTTGTGGTTTTGGAAGAACTCTCGACCTGTATCTGTTGCAAGCGCATACCCTAAGTGCGGGCGTTCGACTAAGCCTGCCTTCACTAGGTACGTTATTGCCCAACCCACACGGTCAAGAACACGAGTTGTACTGCCGCTCGGGAGCGGGTCATTAATATCTTCCTCGCTGAGACCTAACAGTTGAGCGACTTCTATTGCGCAGTCTTTGTAGTGCTTCTCGTGGGTGAGAATCACACTTAGCACTGGTCGCAAAAAACTATAGAAGGCAGGTACTGCCATGGTGTCCTCCAGACCTCTCACTTTAGCATGATCGTCGTACCCACTCAGGCCCAGGGGTTGTAGGAGCCGACGTGCCAGAGCTGGCCTTCCGGGTCGCGGACGGAGTAGAGGCTGCCGCCGTAGAACTGCTCCTCGAGCTCCATCACGATGTCCGCGCCGGCGGCTTTCGTGCGCCCGTAGTGGGCCTCGATGTCGGCGACGACGATGAGGGCGCACTGGGTGAGGAGGCCGCCGGGCTCGGACGCCACGACGATGTCGGCGGGATCGTCGCCGCTGTAGGAGCCGAGCATGATCATGCCGTTGCCGAGCGTGAGTTGCGCGTGGGCGATGGTCCCGTTCTCGCCGGGGACGACGAGGCGGCGCTCGAACCCCAGGACGTCGCAGAGCCAGTCGATGGCGGCGGGGGCGTCGCGGTAGCGCATCCCGGGGATGATGCTGGCTTTGAGGTCCGCCTGGCTGGTCATGGGGTCTCCTGTGCGCGGTTGCGGGCGCGGTGAGTTTCGGGAACGAACACCGCGAGGATGAAGGAGGATAGCATTCCCGCCGCCCCGACGATTCCGAGCGCGAGCGTGAAGCCCGATAGCGCGGTGGCGAGCGAGAAGACCGCCGGGTTGGTGGCGAAGCCCGCCTGCGTAACCTGGCGTCCGACGGCGAAGAAGCGCCCGCGCGCGCCCTCGGGCGCAAGGTCCGAGCCGACGACCTGCCAAGAGCCGGTGAGCAGGCTGTTCATCGTCTGCAGGACGACGAAGCCGACGACGAAGTAGCCGAAGCCGAGCCCGGTGAACGAGGTTACGCCGAGGAAGGCCATCGCGCCGCCGAGGATGGCGAGCCCCGGCACGATGGTCGTCTTGCGCCCAAAGCGGTCCATCAGGTACCCGGCGGCCAAGGTGAGGGGTATGCCCGCGCCGGCCATCAGGCTGCTGAGGATGCCGAGCGTGCGCGGGTCGGCGTCGTAGGCGTACACGGCGTAGACGAAGACGGTGCTTCCCGCGACGACGCCGCCGCGCGCGGTCATGCCGAGCCACTGCGCGAGGAACAAGACGGGGATGGGATACGCGAGGAGCGACCTCCAGGAGAAGTCGGCGGCGCTCCCCTGTCCTCCGGCGCGCCGTGGGCGTCCGCCGGGGGCAGTCTCTGCTGTGAAGAGGCCGGGGATTACGGCGAGCAGGGCGAAGGAGCCCTGCAGGATGAACGCGACCTCAAGTCCGAAAGTAACGGCCACGACGCCCCCGGCGAGCGGCCCGGCGAGCGTGCCGACGTGCTGGATGCCGAGCAGGCTGGTAATCATGCGCCCCCGGGAGCCGGAGGCGCTGGTGTCGGCGATCATCGTGAGCCGGCTGAGGGTCCACATCTGCGTTCCCCATCCGCCGATGAAGCGGTAGAGGAGGAGCGCGCCGAAGGATCCGGCGGTCGCGGTGAGAAAGGCGGCGGTCGCGGTGAGGACCGGCCCGAGGATGAGGATGCGCCGCCTGCCGATGCGATCGAGCAGGTAGCCGACGGGCATACTGGCGACGAAGCCGCCGAGCATGTTGGCGACGAACACGAGCGAGGCCTCGCCGGGGCCGACGCCGAACGACTTGGCGAACTCGGGAACGACGGGAACAGTGGCGCCCATGCCGAAGCCGAGCGAAATGGAGGGCAGGTGGAGCTGGAAGAACAGGCGCAGGAGCGACCGCCGACCGGCGTCCACGCTGCCGCCGGGTGGGGACTCGGGTGCGGGCGGCTGCGTCACGCGCGCAGGTTACACGGAACGGCGTCTTCGGGGGAGGGGAAGAGCGCGCCGCCGCGTAAGCCCTCTCCCCAGCCCTCCCCCGTCTTCCAAGGGCGGGGACGCCGCTACCACTGGACGAACATTGGCATGACGACGTGGACGTAGTCGGGGTCGTCGAGGGGGCGGATGACGCCGGGGCTGGAGGAGGTGGTCATTTCGAGGGCCACTTTTTCCTTGCCGATGACGCCCAGCACGTCGCTGAGGAAGCGGCTGTTGAAGGCGATCTTGCCCTCCGGCCCTTCGATGTCGGCCTCGATGTCGCCCGTGTTGTCGCCGACCTCGTCGGCGCGTGAGGAGATGGTGAGCTTGCCGGTCTCGCCGGATTCGGGGTCGATAACGAGGCGGATGATGCCGGAGCCGTCCTTGGCGAAGATGGCGGCGGTGCGGGCGGAGCGCTGGAGCTCGCCTAGGTTGACCACGGCGCGGGTGGTGCGCTCCTGCGGGATGAGCTGGCTGTAGTTGGGGAACGTGCCCTGGATGAGCTGGGAGACGACCTCGATGTTCTTGAGCCGGAACATCGCCTGGCTGCGCTGGGTGGTGATGACGATGTCGACAGGGTCGTCGCCCTCGATGAGGCGTTCGACCTCGTTCAGGGTGCGCGCGGGGATGATGACGGAGAGCTTCTCGCCCACGGGGTCGAGCAGCTTGGCGGTGCGGACGGCCAAGCGGAAGCCGTCGGCGGCGGCGAACGTGATCTGGCCGCCTTCGAGTTCGACGTTGACGCCGGTGAGCACGGGCCGGGAGTCCTCGACTGCGGCGGCGAGGGCGACCTGGTGGATGGCCTCCTTGAGAGCCGCGCCGCTCATGCGGGTGGTTACGCCTTCGCCGATGGAGGGAATGGGCGGGAACTCGTCGGCGAGCGCGCCGTTGATGGACGACTGGAAGCGGTCGCCCTTGACCTCGATGCCGCGCCCCTGGGCGTTGGTGTTGATCTCGATGGTCTGCGGGGGAAGGGAGTTGACGAAATCAATGAGGAGCCGCGCGGGGATGGTTACGGCGCCGTCGTCGTTGATTTCCCCGCCGACCCAGGTGCTGATAGCGATTTCGAGGTTCGTGGCGGAGAGTTTCAGCCTGCCCTCGTCGCTGGCGAGGAGCACGTGCTGGGTGATGGGGAGCGTGGTTCGCGTCGCGACGCCTCGCTGAACGATGCCGAGCCCGTGGCTGAGATTCTCCTGTAGGCATTTGAGCTGCATATGCGGGACCTCAAGATGTTGTGGTTTCGGGGCGGGGCGGTTGGCGGCCTAGTATATGCGGACGACGGGCAGGCTTCAACGGCAAAGCCGGGACAACACGTCCACAGGCGAGAGCCGCGATTCTTTGCTGCGCTCAGAATGACAGAGAATGAGCGCGCTCGATGGTTATGCAAAGTCTCTGTGGGAGATGCCCGAAGGGCCGAGAGGGGCGGAAGGTGCCTTACTGAGTCGCCAGGAAATCGACGAGAGCGTCGAGGTCTGCCGCCGGGATGGTGTCGGCGAAGTCGACCGGCATGAGGCCGTCCTCGTAGCCCTCGGTGATGGTGGCGCTAGGGTCGACGATGGACTCCCGGATGAAGTCGGTGCCCTTTGCGCCGATGCCGGTGAGGTCGGGCCCGACCGTGGCCTGGGCCTGAGGGACGGATGCGAGCGTGTGGCAGGTGGCGCAGCCGTTGGCGATGATGAGGCCGGCGCCGCCGGCTATGCCTCCGCCGGCGGGAACCGGCGTGAAGGTGGGGGTCGGCTCGACAGTGGCGCCGGCGGGAGGCGCGCAGTCGTCGCCGGACGCGCCCACGATGCGGCCGTCCTGGGGAAGGAAGCACTCGGCGGCTGCGACGGTTTCCCCGCCGCCTCCGCAAGCGGTCGCCGCGAGCGCGGCGAGAGCGAGGACGGCGAGAGCGACGAAGGCAGCCGGACGGCGAAGGGCCACAGGTAACCTCAAAACCTTATGCAGGGAAATCTGGGGAACGCCTGCAAAGGGGGTTGTGATTTCTATCACGTTGTACCACCTGCCCTGCCGCAAAGTCAAGGAGCGAGGTTGCACTGCACGGCAAGCGAAGGCCCGGCGCTCGGGGAGTTGAACGCCGGGCCTTTCCTTGGGCGCCGTTCGAGCGACCTCCCGGGTTAGCTTACGCGCTTCACCTCGAGGGTCTCGCCGGGGGCGAGGGCCACGCGCCGCACGTTGATGCCCAGCTTGAGCAGCCAGTAGCTGAGGGTGGCCTTCGACACCTCGAGTTCGGCGGCGGTGGCGGAGAGGCCGTGCTGGTTGATCATCTCCGGCAGCAGCCGCTCCAGCGGTTGGTGGAACTGCTCTTCCACCTGCACCATCAGACGAGTCTTTCGCGCCATGATCGACTCCTTTTCCCTTCTCCAAGTGTTAACGCTCGATGCGCTGAGCGTTGTCTCCCTTCTGTGTCGCAGGTATACCGCAGGCTGTTCATATTGTCAACTTTTCCTATCCGATGCCCTACCCGTTGTTCGGAACTTGTTCAGAACACGCCTGCGAGGGGCCTGCCCTGCTATGATGGGCGGGTCCGACAGCCCTCGCGCACAGGCCCCTGAAACCTTGCCCGACGAACTGATAGTCATCCTGACCGCCATGACGCCCGTGGGCGAACTCCGCGCCGCCGTGCCTCTGGCGATGCTCACCTACGACATGTGGTGGCTGAAGGCGTTCGCGCTGTCAGTCGCCGGGAACATCGTCTTCACGCCGTTCGTGCTGCTCGGACTCCACACCGTGGGCGAGCGCATCGAGCGGCAGGAGCACGTCGTGGGACGGCTCCTGCGGTGGCGCACCCGGCGCGTCGAGGAGCAGTGGGGAGAGCGCGTCCGGCGGTACGGCTTCTTCGCGATTGTGCTGATCGTGGCGATTCCCCTGCCGTTGACGGGCGCTTGGACGGGGACGCTGGTGGTGTGGGCGCTGGGTGAGCCGGCGCGGCGGGGCCTTCCGGCGATCGCCGTCGGGGTCGTCGTGGCGGGGGCCATCGTCACCGCGATGACGGCCGCCGGGCTGGAATTGGCGCGGCTGTGGTAGGCGCCTAACCCGTCTTGCGCCGCCTGCCGTCGCTACCCACGGGCGCGGCCGGAGGGGCGTAGAATCGGACAGGCGTCGCGGTCGCCGGAGAGAGAGGGGACATGAGCATGAGAGAAACGGCGCTGGGCCTCTGGGAGCGAACGAAGCGCAATCGCGGGCTGGAGCACGCGACGATCGCGCTGTTGCTTGGCCGCCATTCGCAAGGCCGACCGCTGGCCGGCTACTCGATACCGTTCGGGTTCGTGGTGCTGGGCAACCTTGACGCCGGCGACGTGGAGGACGCGGCGCGGGAGGCGCTGCGCCGCATGCAGGGCGGCGAGGGCGACCTGGCGGTGTCGCCGTTCTGCGGAACGAACATCGTGGTGGGGGCCGGGCTTGCGACGATGGCCGCGGTGGCGGGCCACCGTCTGGCGGGGGGCGGCCTCAGCGGTCTGAGCCGGGCGTTCTCATGCACGGTGCTCGCGATTACGGCGTCGCGCCCGCTGGGGCGGTTCGTGCAGCAGCAGTTCACGACGTCGCCGGACGTGGCGGATATGACGATAGGCGGGGTGACCGGCGTCGACCTGGGGAGGTTGTCGGCGCACTGGGTGGCGACGCGCTTCCGATAAGCGCGGGCCCTCTCCCCATCCCTCCCCCACGGGGGCAAGGGTTGTCCCACCCTCCCACAGGAGTGGGGAGAGGTCTGGTGCGCGACAGCGCGCCGCTCACCGGCCGGTGAACGCGGGCTTGCGCTTCTCGACGAAGGCGACGTGGCCTTCGCGACGGTCCTCGGTGAGGGCCAGGAGCGCGGAGCAGCGCTGCTCGTACTGGATGCCGGTATCGACGTCCACGTCCATGGCGACGTTCACCGCGTTCTTGATGGCGGCAAGCGAGAGCGGGGGGAGTTCGAGGAGACGCCCGGCCCAGGCGCGCGCCTCGTCCATGAGCGCGTCGGGCGGCGCGACCTCGTTGACAAGCCCCCAGTTGAGGGCGGTGGGCGCGTCGACGAACTTCCCGAAGAGCATCATCTCCTTGGCGCGAGCGGGCCCGACAAGGCGCGGGAGCCGCTGGGTGCCGCCGGCGCCCGGGAGGATGCCGAGCGTGAGCTCCGGAAGGGCCATGCGCGCCTCGGCGCCGGCGATGCGGAGATCGCAGGCCATGGCGAGCTCGAGTCCTCCGCCGGCGGCGACGCCGTTGACGGCGGCGATGCTGACCTGGTTGAGCCGTTCGAGTCGGCGGAAGGTGGGGGAGATCACCGACGAGGTGCGGGCGAACGAGAGGTCGTCGATGTTCTCGGTGCGCTCCTTGATGTCGGCGCCGGCGCAGAAGGCGCGCCCCGCCCCAGTTACGATGAGCACGCGGACGGAGTCGTTGGTTTCGAGGTCGGTGATGAGCTGCTGGAGTTCGGCGGCGAGTTCGCGGCTGATGGCGTTGAGGCGCTCCTGGCGGTCGAGCGTGAGGACGCCGAGAGGGCCGTCGACGTCGAAGCGGATGGTGTTGAAGGTCATGGCGCGTTCCTTTTGCGTATAGTTAGTATTGCGGGCGGCGTCGATGGCGCAATCGAGACCGGTTGACCGCCTTTGCCGAGCCCCACTATATTCGAAAGACGCCCCAGTAGCTCAGGTGGATAGAGCGGCTGCCTTCTAAGCAGCGGGTCACGGGTTCGAATCCTGTCTGGGGCGCCACATCCTGCTGATCTCCATAACCCATCGGTGCAAGGCTTCCCGGGCGCGGGTTGCTGATGCGTTCCGGCTCCTGTGTCCGCCGGGGGGAGCAATGTAGAATGTAGCGCGTGTGAACGGCGACCATCGCGCGCAACGCCCGAGCCGTCGAGGTTCGGGCGTTTACGTTTGGCGCAGGAGGACAAGTTGACGAGCATCATCGAGGCGCGGAGCGTGGTGAAGACCTACCGGACAGGCGAGATAGAAGTGCGCGCCCTGCAGGGGATCGACCTGTCCATAGGCAGGGGACAGATGGTCGCGGTGATGGGGCCCTCCGGGTCCGGCAAGACCACGCTGCTCAACACGTTCTCCGGCATAGACGACGTCACGAGCGGAGAGGTCGTCATCGACGGGGCGTCCGTGCACGAGATGTCGGACAGGGAACGCACCCGGTTCCGCGCGATGAGCATGGGGTTCGTGTTCCAGGCCTACAACCTGCTGCCGGTGCTCACCGGAGCGGAGAACGTGGAGTTGCCCCTGCTGCTCGCGGGCCACGGTCAGGCGAAGTCCCGCGCCCGCGCGCTGGAGGTGCTGGAGATGGTGGAGCTCGCGGACCAGGCGAACAAGCGTCCGGCGGAGATGTCCGGCGGCCAGCAGCAGCGCATCACCATAGCCCGAGCGCTCGTGAACGACCCCGCCATCGTGTGGGCGGACGAACCGACCGGCGCGCTGGACAGTGAAACCGGCACGCACATCATGGACCTGCTCTGCCGCCTCAACAAGGAGCGCGAGCAGACGTTCGTGCTCGTCACTCACGACCCGGTCGTGGGCTCCCGTGCGGGGCGCATGGTGCGGATGCGCGACGGCCACATCGAGAGCGACGACATGGTTTCGACCGACGGGAAGGCGAACTGACGATGGAGACGCTTTTCGGCATACCCATCGGCGCGCTGACGGTCGCGCTCACTATCGTGTTCCTCATCGCCGTGGGGATAACGGCCTACTTCGCCCTTCGGAACCCGGTGGTGCTGAAGATGGCGGTGCGGAACATCCCCCGGCGGCGCGCGCAGACCGTGCTCATCGTCGTCGGTCTCATGCTGGCGACGCTTCTCTTCTCGGCATCATTCGCCACCGGCGACACGCTCTCGCACTCGGTGCGCGTGCTCGTGGTCAAGCAGCTGGGGCAGCTCGACGAGACCGTCTTTTCTGAAGAGCGGGATGCGTCCGGCGTACGGGCGTTCATCCCCGCGGAAACCGCGGACGCCGTGCGTGCGGCGCTCGCCGGCGCTCCTGTCGACGGCGTGATGCCGGTGATCAGCCGGTCGGCGCCCGCCATATCGCTCGCGTCAGAGCGCAACGTGCCGAGGCTGCAGGTGCAGGGACTCGACCCTGCGCACACGGACGGCTTCGGGCGCTATCTCGATGCGGACGGCAATGAACTCGACCTGGGGGCGCTCGGAAAGAACGAGCTGTACCTGAGCGCCGATGTCGCCGAGGACCTGCGCGCCGAGCCCGGCGATCAACTCGCGCTCTTCTTCGAGGAGATACCGGCAACGGTGAGCGTCGCGGGCATCTTCGACGAGGGCGGGGCCACCAGTTCACCCTCCCCGTTGTCGGTGATGCGCTTGGGCGACATGCAGGCGCTGCTCGGCGAGCAGGGGAACATCAACTTCGTCTTCATCTCGAACGAGGGCGGCGCCATCTCCGGCGCGCGGCACACGGAAGTGGTGCTGGACGCCTTCGAGGACCTCCGCGACGAGCGCGGGCTGGACTACAACGACGTCAAGCGGGACGGCCTCGAACAGGCCGACCAAACGGGCGACCAGTTCGCGAGCATCTTCCTGCTGTTCGGGACGTTCTCCATCATGGCCGGCATCCTGCTCATCGCGCTCATCTTCGTCATGCTTGCGGCGGAGCGGAAGCGCGAGTTGGGCATCTCGCGGGCAGTGGGCGCACAGCGCGGCGACATCGTACGGCTGTTCACGTTCGAGGGAGCGGTCTACTCGCTCGCCGCGGCTGCGGTGGCAGCGTGTTGGGCATCGTTATCGGTCTCGTCATGGTGCGCATCATATCTGCCGCGTTGGGCGGGATAGACGAGTTCGACGGCTTCGAGATCGTGTTCGCGTTCCGGTGGCGGAGCCTGCTGCTGGCGTACACGCTGGGGATGGTGGTCACGTACCTCGTGGTGATCGTCTCGGCTGCGCGAGTAAGCGCCTTGAACATCGTGCGCGCCGTGCGCGATATCCCGGAACCGCCCGGCGAGGGACGCCGGCTCCGGGAGTCGTGGAGTGCGGTCGGCGCCGCCTACATGGACGGCCTGCGGGCGATACTGCGCCTGCGTCCGCTCCGCGTGCTGCAGCAGCTGTTGCTCAGTGGGCCGTGCGCCATCGTGAAACTGGCGTGGGCGCTGTTCATCGCCGGCTATCTCATGGTTGCGCTCGGCATCCTGTTGACGCTGAACGGCGTCTCGACGGAGCAGTTGGGACTCTTCTCCGTCGGCCTGTCGCTCGTGGTGGTTGGCGCGCCGCTCGTGCTCAACCATGCTGCGCGCCTGCCGGAGCGCATCGCGTACACGGCCGCCGGCGTGGTCCTCGTGCTGCTCTGGCTCATTCCCATCGACTGGGAAGACTTCGGGTTGCCCCAGTTCAACGAAGGGATAGAGCTGTTCATCCTCTCCGGCATAACACTCGTGGTCGGCGCCGTATGGGTTGTGATGTACAACTCCGGGTACCTGGTCAGCGCGATATCCGTCCTTGGAGGGAGGGGACGTACGCTCGCGCCTATCATCCGGACCGCGCTGGCGTACCCGATGGCGAGCCGCTTCCGCACGGGAATGACCCTCGCCATGTTCTCGCTCGTCATCTTCACACTGTCGATCATCGGCTTCATCGACGCCGCCTTCAACAGTGCATTCGACAACACCCGGAGGTTCTCCGGCGGTTTCGATGTCACCGTCAACGCCAGCTTCACCAACCCCGTCGGTGACCTCGGTGCGCGCATCGACCAGTCCCCGGCGCTCGACGCTGCCGAGTTCACGGCCATCGGCGCAACGAGCGGGCTCCCAGTGCTGATCCGGCAACAGGACACCGAGCAGGACCTGCAGGACTGGTTCGTCACGAGCGTGGACCCCGCCTACGCAGAGGCGGTCGGCTACGAGTTCCTCATGAGGGACGAGCGGTACGCCGACGCCCGCGCCGTCTGGCGCGCGCTGGCCGCGGGAGAGGAGGTCGCGGTCGTCAGCGCCGCAATGGTCCCGGCCGCGTCCGATTTCCAGCAGGGCGGCCCGGACTTCTCGTTCCAGCTGGAGGGCTTCCAGCGCGAGGACGACGTGCTGCCGGAGGTGTACGTGGAGGTGTACGACTCCTCCGAGGAGCGGATGGTGCGCCTGCGTGTCATAGGCGTGCTGGAAGAGTCGGCGTTCTTCGCCAACACGGTTACTACCGGGCACGAGGTGCTGCAGCGGCTTGCGCCGGTGGACCTGCCGTACGTGGGCTACGAGATCGTGCTGAACGACCCGTCGCGCGCAGAGGAGGTCGCCGTGGCGCTGGAAGAGGAGTTCGAGGAGCACGGCGTGCAGGCGTCCTCGCTCGAGAAGATCGTGCGGGACCTCACTGCGCTGAACCGCACGTTCAACCGCCTCATCCAAGGCTTCATGGGCCTTGGCCTGGTGGTGGGCATCGCGGCGCTGGGCGTCATCGCGGCGCGCTCCGTCGTGGAACGGCGCGTGCAGATAGGCATACTGCGCGCCATCGGCTACCGCAGCGGCATGGTGCAGCTCTCCTTCCTGATCGAGTCCTCGTTCATCGCACTGCTGGGCATCGCCGTTGGGCTGGGACTGGGGTTCGGGCTATCCGCCGGCATAATCCGTGAGGTAGGCCAGAGCTTCGAAGGCGTCGCGTACGCCGTCCCGTGGGAGACGATCATCCTCGTGGTGGTCGTCGCATACGGCGCGTCCCTCCTGACGACGTACCTGCCGGCACGGCAGGCGTCGCGCATCTACCCGGCGGAAGCCCTGCGCTACGACGAATAGGCGGACCTCTCGAGGCCGCGCGCGCCGTCTCTCCCCAATCCTCCCCTGTCTTCGGGGGAGAGGAAATCAACCGTGGCCTTTCGCCAGTGTCTCCTTGGCGGCGAAGGCGAGCAGGAGACCGGCGATGAGCAGGATGGGGGCGTAGGCCAGGAACGGCGCGGAGGGGCTGACGCTGTTGACGAGGATGCCCCCGAAGAGCGGCGCGCCGACGCCTCCCACCTCCGCGGCGGTGCGCCGGAACGCCTGAAGCCGGCCTCGCACGTGGGAGGGCAGGACGTCGTACGTGCTTGCGGCCAGCGACCCAAGGGAGAGTCCGTTCGCGACGGCCATGAGGCCGACGAGCAGCGTGAGCTGCAGGAAGTCATCGGCGAAGGGCACGAGCAGGAAGGCGACGCCGGGGAGGAACGTGCTCGGCACGGTCCCCCACTTGCGCCCGAGCTTGTCGAGCACGAACCCGGCGGGAAGAATCATCGCGAAGACGACGGCGCCGGAGAGCGAGAAGAGGGCGCCTATCTGCGTGGCCGAGAGCCCCAGTTGCGCGTCGGCGTAGAGGGGCATGACGCTCTGGAGCGTGATGCGGAACGTGAACCCGGCAAACGTGGCGAAGACGAACACCCAGTAGGTGACGCGCAGGCCCGGCTGGATCTCCTTGAACAGGTCGACGAGGTCGCGGAGGCGGCTTGCGAGGGTGCGGCGCCCGCTCGGCGCGGCCCCGGCGTTGGACGACGGCGGACGCTGCGGGCTCGTGTCGTGCGCGAACATGCCGAGGGCGACGGCGAGCGTCGTTACGGCGGCGAACCCGCCGAAGGTGGCGCGAAAGCCGAACGAGTCGGCGAGAAGTCCGCCGGCGAGCGGGCCGATGGCGAGGGCGCCGGAGTGCATGCCGTGGAAGCCGCTGAGCACGCGGCCCCGCTGGTCGTTCCTGACGAGGTCGATGCCGGCGATCTCGCGTCCCAGCGCCCAGAGGCTGTCGCCGACGCCGACGAGGAACCCTGCCGCGAGGATGGGCCAGAAGAACGGCGTAACGACGCCGACGAGGGCGCCGGCGACGACGAGCGCGGGTCCGCCGACGAGCATCTTGCGGGAGCCGAAGCGGTCGATGAGCACACCCGCGCCGGGTATGCCGAAGAAGCGTCCGAGGGCGTAGGCGGTGATGACCTGGGCGGCGGCGCCGGGCGAGACGCCGAAGCGGTCGGCCAGGGCCGGAGTGATGGGGAGGACCATCGCCCATCCGGCGCCGGAGATGAGCGTGCCGGTGTACAGGTTGGCGAGTCCCCGCGCCGCGCGGTTGCGGAGAAGGCTCTGCACCCTACCCTTCCCCTCTCTGCCCGCTGCGCGGGCATCTCCCCCACGGGGGGAGAGGGGGATGGATTCCCGCCTTCGCGGAAACGACGGAGGGGCGCCCTCTCCGCCCCCTCGGGCGTCTCCCCCACGCCACTAGGCGGGGGCTCCGATCATGGAGGCGGTCTCGGCGGCGGTGCGAACCCTCGCCATGAAGGGAAAGATGCGGGTCATCAGCTGGTCGTGGTTGTCCTGGTTCCCGGCGCGGCAGGCGTCGCTGACGATGACGAGGTTGAAGTCGAGGTCGCGCGCGGCGAAGGCGGTGGAGACGATGCCGACGTCGGTGGCGCCGCCACAGAGGATGACGGTGTCGATGCCGCGGGTGCGGAGGCTGAGTTCGAGGTGCGTCGCGTGGAAGGCGCTCCAGCGGTGCTTGGCGATGAAGTAGTCATGCGGTTGGGGGTCGAGCTCCGGGATGACCTGAGAACTCCAGTCGTCAGCGTGGACGTTGAGGTAGGGCCGGAAGGGCCGATCCTCGGGGTTGGGCCAGGGGTTGCCGCGGACGTCGGTGTCGTTGTAGAGACGGGCCGAGTCGAGGCCGTCGTGGCGGTGGTCGGCGCGGGCGAAGAAGACGGGGATGCCCGCCTCGCGGGCGGCGGTCATCACCGTGCGGCAGTTCTCGACCATCGGCTTGGCGGCCTCCCACTCCTCCTCCGTTCCGGCGTGGAAGTAGGCGTTGAGCATGTCGAAGAAGAGGAGCGCGGACGTTGCGGGGTCGATCGAGGCGTAGCTCATAGCGCGTTCTCCCAGCGATGTTTGCAACAGCCTTCTCGCCAGCCCTCCCCCGCGGGGAGAGGGAGGCGGATGGATTCCCGCCTTCGCGGGCGACGGAGCGGCCCTCTCTGCCCTGCGGGCATCTCCCCCTCAGGGGGAGACAGGGGTGCGCGCTTCGCGCGTAAACCCTCACCCCGGCCCTCCCCCGTCTTCGGGGGAGGAAGGCGGATGCCGGTTCACTCAGCCAGTGGGGGCGGTTTCCCAGGGCGGGGCTTCCGCCCACGGCCTGAGAAAGGCCTCGATCTCCTTGATGTGCTCCTCGCTCTGCCCAGCCTGTGATGGAACGAACTGGGCCATGCGGGCCGGGTTGTTCATCGAGGGCCAGTGCTCGAGCGGGAGGCGGATGCACTCGTTCACCTTGGGGTCGCGCACCGTTCCCATGGGGTCGGCGCCGTCGGCGACGACGCTCATCTGCTCGGTGAGGAGCTTGCGGTAGAGGATGATGCCGCGGTCGGACTCGCCGAGGTGCTCACGGTGGCGCGGCGCGATGCCGCCCTGGGTGATCCAGGCGACGAAGTCCTGGTGGTTGACTAGGTCTTCGATGAGCCTGCCGTCGTCGCCGTAGAGCGGGACGTGGTAGTAGGGAATCGTCTGCTGCGGCTCGACCTGCTGTCCGGGCACCGCCCGGTAGAAGAACCACGTTACGTGCAGCGTGTTCTCGTCGTCGACCGGAGTGCGGAACTGCATGGAGCACCGCACGGAACTGCCGACGAACAGGATCTGCGGGAACATGATGGGGTGGCCGACGGCCCAGTCGCCGTGCGTCTCGTCGATGCCCTCCGTTACGCGGCGCTTGACGATGCCATAGTCGAACACGTCGAAGCCGATCTTCAGGTGGCGCTTGGGGAGGATGCCGAACTCGTCGGCCTTCGCGAGGCCGAGGCGGACGGCCTTGTCGTGCTGCTGGCGGACGCCCCAGTAGCCGTGCAACCACTCCAGGTGCACCGGGTCGAGCGAGTTCTCCATGCACTGCAGCCAGTTGCAGGGCAGCGGCGCAAGGGCCACCTCGCTCCAGCCGTCCTCCCAGGTGAAGGGCTCCCAGTTGGGGAGCAGCGGCGCGGGCAGCGGCCCCATGTACGCGAACACCATGCCGGCGAGGACCTGCACCGGGTAGCCTGCGACCTTGACCTTCTCCTTGAAGCGGCCGTCGGGGTGGACGGTCTCTTCGAATGGCTGCTCGATGCACTGGCCGGTCTCGTCCATCATCCAGCCGTGGTACATGCAGCGCAGGCCGTGCTC